>NZ_JBFRCK010000102.1:0-6495 GCF_040965775.1 Paraburkholderia sp. BR10954 | reverse complement strand
CAGGGGTTCCTGCATCTCATCCATTCCGCGCATCGCATCCGCTGCCAAAGATCATGAACACGATATCCATAACGCCCGTCCCTCAAACCCCGTCTACACGGGACCCAAATTCAACAGCCTGCTAGGTCGAACAGCGGAAAGAGAGAAGAAGGTAACATCGGCCATGTTGTCGCTGCGCCTTTATTAACTCTCACGCAACAGTTTGCTGCGATCCGCCGTCGAGTAGTTGCTGAAATGTCCCTCATGCGCCGCTTGACGGCGCGCCGCAGCGATGATTGCCCTGCTGCGCGCTGGGGCGGACGGCGCACTGACCTGCTTCTCCAGTTCGGTGCTCTGACAGCGGGGGCAGGCCACGGGCGAGTCCGTGCGCACGAGAGTTTCGAAACGCAACCTGCAGTTGCGACATACATAGTCGTAGAGCGGCATGACGAGGGGCAGGTCAGCGGGAAACATTATCGGAGAAGACGCCGCGCGCGCTCCCCGGGCCATAATAAGGCGATTCGCCGGCTGAGACCAATTTGGGGCCCCTGCGTTCGTGTACCGCGTGCAGTAACTGGAGTCCCAAATCGGCAGCCATGTCGAGCGCGTCCCGGCCGTCTGGCGCAACGAGACTGTCATTCGCGCCGAGTGACAGCAACAGCCACATAACTTCAAATCGGCCGGTGGCGGCCGCCTGCATCAGGCACGTCATATCGTCCGCGTTTAAGTGATCAAGAGCGAGTCCTGCACCGACCAACCGAAGGATCGGTCCTGGTGCGCCGCCCAAACATGCATACCACAGCGCATGGTTTCCTTCGTCGTCGAGGGCGTCGATGCGTGCGCCTGATTCGAGTAGCGCAGCGACAATGTAGTCTTCGCTGTGCAGCGCCGCCAGCATTAAGGGCGTAATGCCGTCAATGCTGCGCGATTGAGTGTCCGGAAAGTCGTGAGCATCGAGCCATTTCATAACCGCCACGCACGGAGGTGCATGAAGATCTGCGTCGGCGTTCACGATATCCGTGCGCCTGTGGCTCGGGTTTTCGAGTAGGGGTGTCTCGAGTGACGCGGTTTGACGTGTTGCGGTCTTGGTGCGCATTGACATGCTTTCACTCCGGTGGAGGTGATTGGAACCGCCGTCACATTCTGAAACGCGAGGCAGCAATTACATGCGGGCGACCTGCCGTGACGCGGTGGTCAGACGGGCCTGTTTTCATTTTGATCGCGAATCGGTCCCATCCGTTTGAGGCCTTCCGCGTAACTTATCGTGTCAAAGGAAAAGCTAAATTGCATCGCCGCATCGACGATAGCGTCGAGCTTTCCGGCAGTGTCTTTCCTCTTGAGTTCGCCCTTCTCCAGGTAAAGGAGTTCGAGCATCTCGTTGTAGACTGTCGATTCGAGTATCGGCAGAACATAAAACGTCGCTTCTTTGTACGGCACCTGAAAGCGACTGGACAGATCGATGTTGTCACAGAACAGGAAGTACTTGCCATGGTTCGACAGGGCCTCGCCGAGTACTTCTCCGACGTTAGTCAAGTGTTCAAAACTCAATAACCAACCTGCGAAGAATTGGACGTGTGGGTCGCCAGCATTCGCGACAGCCATCACCTGCTCGCAAGAGAGCTCGGGCGGACGGGCCTCGTCGGCGAGGTGAGGACCAAATCGTAGCGCCAGCTCGCCGCGAAAGCCGATCCTGTCAGCCTCATTCGTGCGGCCCTTAAAGACGGGGTTGAGGAGGCGCCCCTCGCGATCGAGGCGGGCAAATGGTGTCCCACTAAGTGCAGGAGAGCTTAGCGTATCAGACATTATGTAATCCTAATTGGTGAAATAGCTTGGCATAGTGAATCTGGTGCTGGATCGTGCCTTTTCAGCGGGCAGCCAGAAACTCGCAACATCCGTACCAATGCTGCATGCTGGCCAATACTGCGGTAAGCCGGCTCAAGCGGGCAGCGACTCTGTATGTGGATGTCATTTGGGGCAAAGCGGCGTGCGGTTTGTCAGGAACACGACGTCGAAATTGTCGGTGGCCGGAATTTGAGAGTTTGCGGATGGCCTCGCTGAGCAAGCATTTGGTCGATTCAGGGGCTTGTGGCATGGACGTTGCAGGGACGGAGGGCGCGGACACACTCCGGCCGATGCGTGACTCTAGAAGAAGACCATACAGACACAGCAGGCTGAGGACTTGGTCGCGGCTATTAAGTGCTGATTCGCACCTATGGTTTTACCTTCTAATCTCAATGGAGTACAACAATGTCTCAACTTCGACAAATTGCCTTCTATGGAAAGGGCGGCATCGGTAAGTCGACCACGTCGCAGAATACGCTTGCGGCACTTAGCGATCTTGGGCAAAAGATTCTGATCGTGGGGTGCGATCCCAAGGCCGACTCGACACGTCTTATCTTGCACGCGAAAGCTCAGGACACCATCCTCTCTCTCGCGGCCGAAGCCGGCTCGGTCGAAGACCTCGAACTCGATGACGTGATGAAAATAGGCTACAAGAACATCCGCTGTGTGGAGTCGGGCGGGCCTGAGCCGGGCGTCGGGTGCGCGGGTCGCGGTGTCATCACATCGATCAACTTCCTTGAGGAGAATGGCGCCTACGACGGAGTCGATTACGTGTCGTACGATGTACTCGGCGACGTCGTTTGCGGCGGCTTCGCAATGCCTATTCGCGAGAACAAGGCACAGGAAATTTACATCGTGATGTCGGGAGAAATGATGGCGATGTACGCCGCTAATAATATCTCGAAGGGAATTTTGAAATATGCGAACAGTGGGGGTGTACGTTTGGGTGGACTCATTTGCAACGAGCGTAAAACCGACAAGGAACTCGAATTGGCCGAATCGCTCGCAGCGATGCTAGGCACTAAATTGATTCACTTCGTTCCGCGCGACAACATTGTTCAGCACGCGGAACTTCGTCGGATGACCGTGATCGAGTATGCGCCGGACAGCGAGCAGGCTGGGCAATATCGCACGCTTGCGGAGAAAGTTCACCACAACGGCGGCAATGGCGTGATCCCGACCCCGATTACGATGGATGAGCTCGAAGACCTACTGATGGAAAAAGGAATTATGGTGCAAGTCGATGAGTCCCAAGTCGGCAAGACCGCCGCCGAGCTCACCGCCTGACGAGTGCTTGACGACGGTTGCCGTGCGACGCACGGCTGCCGTCTCCCGCGATGACAGTCTTCACTTATAGGATATTCAATGATCGCGACGGTTGAAGAACGCAAAGCTGCGAATAAGGCCCTGATCGACGAAGTGCTGCGAGCTTACCCTGAAAAAATGGCTAAACGGCGGGCTAAGCATTTGGGCTCCTTCGAACAGGGCAAGCCTGACTGTGGTGTGAAGTCAAACATCAAGTCTTTGCCGGGGGTGATGACAATTCGGGGCTGCGCATACGCGGGCTCGAAGGGCGTCGTCTGGGGGCCGATCAAGGACATGATTCACATCAGTCACGGACCTGTCGGATGCGGGCAGTACTCGTGGGGATCGCGCCGCAACTACTACGTCGGGACGACAGGAATCGATACGTTTGTCACAATGCAATTCACGTCCGACTTCCAAGAGAAGGACATTGTGTTCGGCGGTGACAAGAAACTCGATAAGATCGTTGACGAGATTCAGGAGTTGTTTCCGCTGAACAGGGGCATATCCGTACAAACCGAATGCCCGATCGGCCTCATTGGTGACGATATTGAGGCAGTATCTAAAAGGAAAAGCGCGCAGTACGGCGGGCACACGATCGTACCAGTGCGCTGTGAGGGCTTTCGAGGCGTATCGCAGTCACTCGGTCATCACCTCGCAAACGATGCGATTCGCGACTGCGTGTTCGATCGCGCCGATTCGGGACGGCAATCTGCGCTTGAGTCCACACCGTACGATGTCGCGATCATCGGCGACTACAACATTGGCGGTGATGCGTGGTCGAGCCGCATTTTGCTCGAGGAAATGGGCCTGCGGGTCATCGCGCAGTGGTCAGGCGATGGCACCCTCGCAGAACTTGAGAATACGCCGCGATCTAAGCTCAATCTACTTCACTGCTACCGTTCGATGAACTACATCAGCCGGCACATGGAGGAGAAGTATGGCACTCCATGGGTCGAATACAATTTTTTCGGCCCGACAATGATCGAAAAAAGCTTGCGCGAGATTGCGAGCCGATTCGACGACACCATTATGGCAAATGCCGAGAAGGTGATCGAAAAATACCGTTCGTTGATGGACGCCGTCATAGCCAAATATAAGCCGCGGCTTCAGGGGAAAAAAGTGATGCTGTTTGTAGGTGGCCTTCGCCCGCGCCACGTGATAGGCGCGTACGAGGATCTTGGGATGGAAGTTGTCGGTACCGGCTACGAATTTGCTCACAACGACGACTACCAGCGCACAGCGCATCACATAAAAGACGGCACTCTGATTTACGACGACGTGACTGGCTACGAATTCGAGAGGTTCGTCGAACATACGCGACCAGACCTCGTCGGCTCCGGCATCAAGGAAAAATACGTCTTTCAGAAGATGGGCGTCCCGTTCCGCCAGATGCACAGTTGGGATTATTCTGGCCCATATCATGGCTACGACGGCTTCGCAATCTTCGCGCGGGACATGGACATGGCGATCTCGAGTCCAGTCTGGAGCCTGTCGAAGGCACCGTGGAAAAAGGCGGCGTGAGCGCTGCGGGCTGGTAGCGGCATGGCCGTGCCGACTGCCGGTTGCATAGAACACCAATACAGGAGTGAATCATGCCCCAATCAAGCGACAAAATTCTCGATCACGAACTGCTATTTCGCGAGCCGGAGTATCAGGAGCTCCTTCGGAATAAGAAAGATAACTTCGAGTTCAGCCATTCCGACGAGGCGATAAATCAGGTCGCCGAATGGACAAAGACAGAAGATTATAAACTGAAGAACTTCGCCCGAGAGTCACTGACCATAAATCCAGCCAAGGCGTGTCAACCTCTTGGTGCCGTGTTCGTGGCGAACGGATTCCATAAGACATTGCCTTTCGTGCATGGCTCGCAGGGCTGCGTGGCCTATTACCGTTCGCATTTTTCGCGACATTTCAAGGAGCCAACGTCATGCGTCAGTTCGTCCATGACGGAGGACGCGGCCGTTTTCGGTGGTCTGAACAACATGATCGACGGTCTTGCGAATGCGTACAATCTCTACAAACCCGACATGATCGCCGTCTCCACGACCTGCATGGCGGAGGTGATTGGCGACGATCTCGACGCGTTCATCAAGAATAGCAAGCAGAAGGGCAGCGTGCCACAAGATTACGACGTGCCGTTCGCACATACGCCCGCTTTTGTCGGCAGCCACGTGACTGGCTACGACAATGCGCTCTTGGGCATCCTCAAGTACTTCTGGGACGGCAAGGCAGGCACTACAGCACCACTCTTGCGAGTGCCGGACGGGAGCGTAAACTTTATCGGAGGATTCGACGGCTTCGTGGTCGGAAACATGAAGGAGATTCGGCGTATCTTCGATTTATTTGGCGTAAGCGTGAATATTATTTGCGATCCATCGGGAACATGGAGCACCCCAACTGATGGCGAATTTCGGATGTACGAGGGCGGGACTACGAAAGAGGAAGTCGAGCGTGCGCTGAACGCCAAAGCAACGTTCGTCTTCCAGGAGTATTGCTGTGAGAAGACCAGCAAGTTCCTCGCCGATCATGGTCACGAAGTCGTGTCACTGAATGCGCCTGTCGGCGTTTCCGGTACAGATCATTTCCTCATGGAGATTTCGCGGGTGACGGGAAGACCAATTCCGGCTGAACTTGAAAAGGAGCGCGGTCAACTAGTTGATGCGATGGCAGACAGTCAGGCGAGTCTGCACGGCAAGCGCTATGCGCTCTACGGCGATCCAGATCAGATGCTCGGCTACACGAACTTCCTGCTCGAGTTGGGTGCGGAGCCAGTGCACGTGCTCTCGACGAACGGTAACGACGGGTGGGCGGAAAAGGTTCGGGCATTGCTGGACGCGTCGCCATACGGTGAAGGATGCAAGGTCTATCCAAAGCGCGATCTATGGCACTTGCGCTCGCTGCTATTTACGGAACCAGTGGATTTCCTGATCGGCAATACACACGGAAAGTACTTGGAGCGCGACACTGGTACGCCGCTCGTCCGACTCGTGTTTCCGATTTTCGACCGTCACCATTACCATCGCTATCCGACGTGGGGGTATGCGGGAGCATTACGCGTTCTGTTAGCGCTGCTGGATGAATTCTTCGAGACACTCGATGCAAAGACGATTGACATCTCGAAGACCGATTACAGCTATGACATCATCCGGTGAGAGGTGGAGCCATTCGGGGATGGGCTCAGTGTTGAGTGCTCAAAGGGGGCAGTTCAACCCTCCGGAAAGCATGGATATTGGGTCTCCCTAGAGCGTGTTAGGAACTTCGATTGAGACCTGGTATCCTGGCGGGATGAAAAGGACCGACCGCAAAGGGTATCCGACAGATGTGTCGGATGAGGAATGGAGTTTCGCGGCGCCGTATCTGACGCTG
>NZ_JBFRCK010000101.1:0-6587 GCF_040965775.1 Paraburkholderia sp. BR10954 | reverse complement strand
CCCGATCCGACAGCACTTTGCCCTCAAGCGACATCGGCTATCGGCTTCACGCTATCGCCAACAACTCGCCTTCCGATTTGCTGCGTGGCATCGCTTCACCGTACTCACCCAAAATCCGTCTACCGCTTTTTGAGCGACTGATCGCCCCTGCCAGCATTGCCTTGTCTCCTCTCTAACGTGACAAAGCCTTGCAGACCAGTTCTATTCGCTGGTCATATAAGGCATTCCCATCGATTAGGAACTTTCTCGACACTTCATCCCTATCGCGACACTACCAATCTGTGTCCAGAAAAATCCGGGCCGTGGCAGATGAGGCTCGCAGAAAAATTCGATCCCTTCGGAAAACCCGCAATCAGTTGTCAGTGGATCATTCAACCGAGCATCGTTGGGCTCTCAAACTGCTGGCGGCGCTGGAAAAATCGTTTCGCAGCGCCAAGGGCTTCAAGGATGTTCGGTGTGCGCTTTCGAGCACCGTTTGTCTCGAAACCGCCATTTCCAACATCCGTCGGCGCGAATGGAAGAAATGCGCCACGCCAGGCACTGCTGACCCGGCTCCGCTGGAACAGTCTTACTCGCATGCAGCGCCAGCAACATTCTGGCTCGACGGGACCCTCGTGAACCTGCTCACCGGATTTTGCCACCGCGCGACTTACCGTCCGAAATGGCAACGCGCAAACCATCGCAGTTCAGTGAGTTCCACGACGGCTGCGCCCGACGCGCCTTGCTGATCGATGCACATATCGTGGCGTCGGCCCAAATATTGCATATGCTTTTCCTTGAGCAATAGGAGCGGATATTGACCTATCTGCAATTTGACAGCACGGTCAAATAATCCTGCGCAACGTTGGTTACCCGAATGGGAGATCTGATGCCGAATGCAATTGGATTTGTCGGGTTAGGTGATACACGCACGCCGCTGCGTAAAATTGTTATTTCGCCCGTGAATTTGACCGCAAACGGACGCGCACATCTTGGTCACGCGGGTGGTCCATTTTTGCGAATGGATATCCTCGCACGCGCCTTGCGTCGTAGCGGACATGATGTTTGGTACGGACTCACTACGGACGGCTTCGAAAATCATGTCGTTGCGAAAGCGACGCAGCTCGGAGAACATCCGGCAACGATGGCCGCGCGATTTCATGAGCAGATCGGGACCGATTTGAAGGCCCTCGATATTCATCTCGACAGGTTTGATGATCCCGTTCATCGCACCAACATCGATACGTTTTTTGGTGTGCGGGAAGCACTGATGCGCAGACTGGGACAAAGCGACCAAGTCCAACTACGCCACGAACGACTGCCTGTTGACGATGCGTTGCCTTCCACAGCACCTATAGAGGACCGGTTTTCCATCGGCGCCTGGTTGGCCGCATGTTGTCCTAGCTGTTTGAAGCCGGCCGGCAGCTTCTTTTGTGAAGCTTGCGGCATGCACTTCGAGCCGTGGGATGCGGTAAAGCCCGTTTCACGACGGGGAACAATCACTGAGTGGGTAGAAAGCAAGTCGTACTTCCTGAACATGCGGAATCCGACCCAGCTAACTGTGCAATGGGAGCAAATGCACATCGAGGCACCGTTTGCGCGTATCGCGCAACGATACGTCGATCGGTGCGGGGGCACCATGCGATTGACGTTGCCCGGGCTCTATGGCGTTCCATGGCAAGCCGATGCTTGCGTGAATCGTCAGATTCTCTTTAGCTATTCCGCAGGCTGCTACACGCACCATCTCTACTGCGGTGAGCGGTATGCACAAGAGCGCGGTGTGGCGAATCCCTTTTCGCATGGGAGTGACACATTCCTGATCTGCTCGACGGGGATCGACAATACAATTCCGGTGCTCGTCGGGGTCACGGGTTGTGCGCTTGTGCAGGAAAATTTTCGTCCTTTCGACAGCGTGAACTTCAACTACTTCCTCAAGCTGAACGGCAGCAAATTCTCGACTAGCCGCGGCCACGTTATCTGGGCTGGTGATATCGGAAACATAAACGGCATCAACACGGATGCGCTGCGCGTGTACCTCTCCGAAATATGTCCCGAGGAAGAGGAAACAGATTTTCGTGTTGGCAACATGCTTGGCCGTCACAATCATCTCGTCTCAACGGTCGGGACGCTTGTCGCAAGCGCCTGCGCCACGATAGTCGAAAATCCGGCTTTTCGCGGCGAGCCGGCATTCGATTCGTCGCTGTTCGCGAGGCTCGTCGAGCTGTATGGTGAGCAAAGCGCCGCGCTGTCACCCGACAAGCTGCGGGTTTCGCTGGCGTCAAAGCCGCTTATGGCATGGCTGGATCTCGCCAACGAAGCGCGCACGCCAGCCACGGCATATACGTGGCTCAAAGGCCTCGCATTCCTGGCTGCCCCACTGATGCCGCGCACCGCCGACGCCATCTGGGTATGGCTTGGACATGCCGATACTCCATCGGCATCCGCTTTTCCGGAAACCCGTCAGATACCGGATGCAAAGGCGCCCAATCTCCACGAGTCGCGACTGTTGCATGAGCATGATCTTTCCAACTGCCTTCCTGCGAGCATGGACTCATGAGTGCACCCGCCGAACTGCCTTCCGCGCTCAAAGCTACCGCGTTCATACCGTTCCTGGTTGCGAGCGCTGCGCTTGCGGCGGCCTATGGGGCAAGTTTTCTGCTGGCCGACTATCTGCGCGCAAGCGGGCTCGACGTTTCAATGGCGGGCACCGTGATTTCGAGCGGCATCTTCACCATGATCATCAGTTCGCTGTTCGCCGGCTGGATAGCGCAACGGATCGGACTGATGTCGACGATCATCGCAGCTGCCGGGGCGATGTCCGCGGCGATGCTCGCGTTTGGGCTGACACGCGTCGATTTGAGGATTGCCTTCGCCGGTGGACTGTTGCTGGGTCTAGGTTGGTCGGCGTTCAATATCCTCGCGCCGCTCCAGATCATCCACCACTTGAAGCCTTCAGCGCGGATCAGATATTTGACGCTTTTGTCAGGCGCCCAAATGGCAGGACTCGGATTCGCTTCACCTACTGGCCATTTCCTCGCGCACCGATTCGGTTCATTTTACGTCGTTTATATCGGTTTGGCTTGTGTCTGCCTTTCTGCTGCCGTCGCACTCGCGATAGTCCGGAAGCTTATGCAAGGCACCCCGCACTTATCGATGGCAGCGGTTGGCATCACACCTTCCCTAGCCGCATCGGTCTTGTGCTCGACCACCCGCATGCCCATTGCGATGATCGGACTTGCCGCCTGCGCTTTTGCGGGGCTTTCGACTTACCAGACGGCGTACGCAGAATCTCGACACCTGCCCGCGGAACTTTTCTTCCTGACGTTCACCTTGACGACCGTAGTATGCCGGTTCACGCTTGCGCCAGCAATCAGCAGGCTGCCTGTTCGCAAGCTCGCATTCGCGCTGTTCATCGCCACACTCGCCGCGCTAGCGCTCTTCATCTGCAACCGCAGCAGCTCAATTGTCTATGTAATCAGCGCCTGCGTTTTCGCCATAGGCTATGGACTCACCTATTCGACCTTGAACAGCATGGCTGTCAATCTTGCCGGCGACGCGGAATTGTCCGTGCCGGTCACTTCCCAAGTCTTCACGATCGCGTACTTTGCCGGTGTGTTTGGCTTTCCCTACATCGCTGGAATGCTGGTCGCTCACGGCGGGATCAATCTCATGCTGACGGTAACGCTTGCCATTGCCTCCGTAAACGTCCTGTTGCTAGCCCGAACCCACTCGGGAAGCCCGCGGCCCGCGGTGACGGCGCACTATTGATGTCAGAGCCGGTTTGACTGTAGGTAGTCGAGCATTCCAAGGTAAATTTTCGTCGCGAGGTCGTCAAATGAGCAGAGAGTCTGTCGTCGCCGTTGGTGCAGGTCCAGCAAACCTGAGTCTCGCTGCGCTTGCGTATAACCAGCGTGAGCTTGCCGTGACTGTATTTGAGCGAGCACTTGATCCTGCGTGGCATCCAGGATTGATGGTCGACGGGGCACTGATGCAGACGAGTTTCCTGAAAGACCTTGTCTCGCTTGTCGACCCGACCAACCCATACTCGTTTCTTTCGTACCTGAAGGACCACCGGCGTCTCTATCGAGCCGTCGTGTGCGGGTTGGACCGTATCACGCGGCAGGAGTTTCAAGATTATCTGAAATGGGCTGCCATGCGGTTGCCCAATATCCGCTTCGGCACGGCCATCAATGAAATCGACCTAGATCGCGATTCATTTTGCGTGCGTGCCAAGGAAGAAACGGTGCGCACGAAGACGGTCGTCATCGGTGTGGGCCGGGAACCGTTCGTTCCTGACTTCGCACGCCTAATTCGCGGAAAGAACGTTTTTCATAGCGGCGCATTCCTGAGTGAAAAGCGGAATTTTTCAGGTTCGAGCGTGGCGGTGGTGGGCGGCGGCCAAAGCAGCGCCGAACTCGTCAGCGCGCTACTGCGCGGGTTACATGGAGAACCGACATCGATTACGTGGGTGTCGCGTCGGCCAAATCTGTTTGCCCTCGAAGACAGCCCATTCGTCAATGAATGGTTCTTTCCCCAACACAGCATGTGGTTCCAACGGTGTTCACGCGAGGCGCGTGAACGATTTCTGATGGGGCAGGAACTGGCGGGCGATGGCGTCAGCGCCTCGACGCTTCGGGAAATCTATCAACTCTTGTACGAGCGCGAAGTGGCGCATAAGGCAAGGCCGGGCGCCTGCGAGATACGGATCGATTCGTCGGTCGAGGCAATGAGTCTCGACGGGCCTGGTTATTTGTTGACAGTGCGTGACCGCGTGAACGGCGATGTGATGCACGCATATGCGGATGTCGTCATTCTCTGCACAGGGTACAGATCCTCGCTGCCGCGGTTACTCGAGCCTTTACGAAGCCGGCTGTCGTTTGTGCAAAACACATTAGGAGATACGGAGCTTGAGATACGCGATGATTTTTCCGTGGTCCTGGATGGGCCGCCCGGCTGTCGGCTCTATCTGCAAAACGGCGCGCGCTCGCAGTATGGGGTCGCAGATCCCTACCTCAGTCTGCTTTCATGGCGCAGTGCGCGAATCTTGAACGCCATTCTCCGTATGGAGCGCTTCGATTGCGGTGTAATGAGCGGTGCTATCACGTGGTCAGGCGAAACCTTGGCGGCGTCGCGGAAGCCATCGCAAGAGATGACGGAGAAAATTTCATGACTCGAAAGCACGGCTTCACCACGATAGATCTCGCCGGAATGTCTCATGCGTCGTTGCCGCCGGAGCTGCAGAAGGCGCCTAATGTCGTCAATGCATTTGCTGATGACCGCTTTAGTGGCAATCCCGCGGGTGTTGTTATCTTGCGTGAATTTCCTCCGGCCGAGCAAATGCAAGCGGCTGCTCACTATGCGAAGCTGCCGACCACTGCCTTTGTGGCACCATCATCGGACCACGACGAACTCGCGTGCTTCGACATACGATGGTTTACGCCTAGTGCCGAGCTCGACCTCTGTGGGCACGCGACGCTCGCCGCGGCGCATTGGCTATTTACTCGAGGGGAAGTGCCGGGCCACGCGCTGACGTTCGGATCGAGGAGCGGCGTGCTTGCTATCACGCGCGCTGGCGATGCGATCACCATGAGCTTCCCTCGCATTCTCAGCGTCGCCGCTGACAGGGCGACGGCGCGCACCGTGTCGGACGCGCTTGGTGTGCCGCTGGTCGAATGCCGGCGTGCTTATGATGATCTGATTGCCGTGGTCGCGGAAGAGTCTATCGTCACGCGCTTTGTGCCGGATCTCGCTGCAATTCGCGGCCTTGAATGTCGTGGCGTCGTGCTGACCGCACGTACCGATCCAAACGGTTCGCTCGCGGAATATGACATCGTGTCGCGGTTTTTCGCGCCAGCGATTTCCATCGACGAGGATCAGGTGTGTGTGTCCGCGCATTGCAAGCTTCAGCCGTACTGGTCCGAGCGCTTGGGCCGCTCGAGTCTGCGTGCGTTGCAAGCCTCAGCTAGCGGTGGGCGGCTAGGACTGGACGCAAGGGGCGATCGCGTCTTAATCGAAGGTAGCGCGCGCTTCGGAGACATTGACGGCATTCGACATGGAACGGTTGCGTGCGGCCCCGTTACCACCTGTGCTATCGGTGTGACCATGCGTGAGTTCGATGGCTTGGCGAGTGAACATTCCAAGGCGCCTTTCCGGCTTGCGTCATTTCGCGTCGCTCCCGGTTGCGCCACCGTTGCGGAAGCGCATGACGTGGCGGAACTTTGGCATCTCTCCAGGGGACATGGTCGTGCGGTAGTCGACGGCCGGAGCATCGAGTTGAAGGCAGGCGACTCGGTTCAATTCGCCCCTCGAGAGCGTCACCAGTTGCACAACGTCGGAGATGAGGCTATAGAGGCCGTTTCGATTTGGTGGGAGGTGCCCCGATCATGACCATGTGCTTCGATCTTGTCGTCGTCGGCGGAGGGCTTTGTCACGTTAGAGAGAAGACAAGGCAATGCTGGCAGGGGCGATCAGTCGCTCACAAAGCGGTAGACGGATTTTGGGTGGGTACGGTGAAGCGATGCCACGCAGCAAATCGCAAGGCGAGTTGTTGGCGATAGCGTGAAGCCGGTAGCCGATGTCGCTTGAGGGCAAAGTGCTGTCGGATCGGA
>NZ_JBFRCK010000100.1:0-6619 GCF_040965775.1 Paraburkholderia sp. BR10954 | reverse complement strand
CATCATCGGATCACGCTTACCGGTGAATCCCTCAGAAAGGCATCCCCAAAACCCAACGTCCTGGAGCCCGAACTCGACCAGAATTAACAAGGAAATCTACAATCAACACCGCGCAACGCCCAACCCCGCCGAATCGGTCACGTTCGCCGAAATACGCAGCGTTACCTGAAGCAGCGCGGAATCACGGCCCGTATTGCCCGTCGCGGCGTGGAAAGCAAGGAGCGGCTCGGGCGGCATCGCTGGGTGGTCGAGCGCACGCATGCATGGTTTGCCGGTTTCGGCAAACTGCGCAATCGTTTCGAACGGCGTCTCGACATTCATAGTGCTTTGCTTTCCTTGGCTGCTGCCGTTATCTGCTCGCGCTTCGTTGATGATTTGTGTTAGCGGCTCTAAACCAGAGCCGAGATTAGCTCTCACTTCGAGTCGACGGCCAACTTGCCGCTTTCGATCCGCGTGAAGGGATCTGAGGCGCTTGAGATCACGCAATTAAAGGGCTTGTCCTCATTGATGATCAGGAAGGTGCTCGTTGGGTCCTTGAACTCCAGCGACATGGAAAAGAGGACGTAGTCATCCGGAACAGGCGAAGGTCTGAAGGCTCCGAATGCATATTTCCCTTCAATCCCGAGTGGATGTAAATCGACAGTCAGCTCCAGCGGCTGGGTGCTCACCGGCGAAGGGAAGGTCGACTTCGCCGATTGTTCGTCGCCGACTACGTCGTACTTGGTCGCGACCTTCATGTCGTGATAGTGAGTGGCCGGTTCGCTCAGTTTCTTGGCGCAGAACGCCCTGTGTTCCATGCTGGGATCTGGAGAACCATTTCCGAGCACGCTATCGATGTATTTCAGTACGACGAATGCTTCGCCACTTTTTCCAGCCGCATGAACTGGCCCCGACATCGTTAGTGCGGTCGCGAAGATGGCTGTCGTCAGAACATGGGATGCCGCACGTCTAACGCTCATCATGTGCCTTCCTTTCGAACTGTCCAAACATGTAAAAGCAAATACACTATTACCTGTACGTGTGTTATCCACGCCATAGGTGAATGCAGTGTGTGCTGGTCATGCACGGATCGTGACGGTGCTGTTCTCCCGTCTTCTGGAATGCAGAAGGTGTGGAACTGGGCCTCAAAGATCCCGGGATCGAACAGCGATGATCGTGCCAACAGACAGATAACCGCGCGGATCGATATTCCTCGTTTGTAAGCGACGAACAAAGTCGACAATGAAGACGCGGAAGGTCGTCAGTGCGACACTCCGCGTCTATCGTTTTCTGTCCAATGAGAAAAGATGACGGTATTCAGATCTAAAGATTATTTCGACCACGCTACCTATTTGGGCACTGGTGCAAATCTGGCCGGCGAATGGGTTAGAGTTGTCGGAACAAAACGAACCGACGAGGCGCGATGAGCAAGCTGAAGAGTCCGGAGAAGTTGTTCGGCGGACGCCATTTTGATCGGGAGATCATCCTGTGCGTTCGCTGGTACCTGCGCTACAAGCTCAGCTTTCGCGATCTGGTCGGGATGATGGCCGAACGGGGATTGTCGCTGGCTCACACGACGATTCTGCGCTGGGTGAGGCGTTATACACCCGATTTCGTCAAACGCAGGAACCGCTTTGCTACACCTGCGGGTCGCTCGTGGCGTGTCGATGAGACCTACCTGAAGATTCGCGGCAGGTGAGTCTACCTGTACCGGGCAGTGGATCGGGCTGGCCAGACGGTGGACTTCGTGCTCAGAGCCCGACGCGACGTGGCTGCGGCCAAAGCTTTTTTCAGCAAGGCCATCAAGCGTCAGGGCCAGCCGCCGGAGACCATCACGCTCGACGGCTATGCCGCCTCGCACCGCGCGGTGCGCGAAATGAAGACCGATGGTCTGCTGCCTGAAGACACGAAGGTGCGGTCCTCAAAATATCTGAACAACGTGATCGAGCAAGACCATCGCCACATCAAGTCCAGAACGAACGTGATGCTTGGGTTCAAGCGATTCTGGAACGCCGCGACCACGATTTCAGGAATCGAGTTGACGCATCGCATTCGCAAGGGGCAGTTCGATCTCGCAAAGCTCGGCCTCAAGCAGGCCGCTGCGCCCGCCGTATGGAATGCGGTCCTGTTTGATCGATAAGCCTTCCCACCTATATGAACTTTCTCAACCCGCTTACCTATTTGCACCAGAACCCCCGAGAACCAGTTCGATTACTACCGCCGCGAAAATCACATAGAACGATGCGGCGATGATCAGCGGCGCCAAGGGACCGAGGTCACCAGCTGTCAGCATCATGAAGACAGCCGTGGCGACCAGCGTGACGACGCTGGCGTGCAGCGCCGTATGGCGACCGGGCGCCGCAACGGCGCCAAGAAGGCGAAATTTGAGCGTGCTCATTTGGATGCCGTCAGGTTTGCATGGGACTGGGTCAGCTACGCCTCGATGCGGGCAGTGGGCGTCAGACCAGGGACAAGGGTTCCGTCCTCGAAGACCAGGGCCGGAACGCCGTTGATATTCCACTTCTCGCCGAAACTGAGGTTGCGGGCGATCGGGTTATCGCAGGTGGGCTGATCCGGCTGATGGCGTGAGTGGAGGTAGTCGCGCCATGAAGAGATCAGGCGCGCTGAGCGCTTTTTATAGTCCGCTTCCGGGGCCGCATCGAGCGGCGGGCCGGAAAAACCATCACGTGCAAGGTCTTGATATTTGGTCCATGCTGCCGCCCGATCCGACTGGCACCAGACTGCCTCCGACACGCCGTGCGCGTTCGAATGCAACTGGGCGAGCGGGAACGGGAAGATATAGATCGTGACGTCCTTCAGCTCGGTGAGTTCGCCATCGAGGCGTCGGCAATAAGGACAGTCGGGGTCCGAGAAGACGTAGAGCTTTCGCGAACCGTTACCGAACCGGATTGCATCCTTCAGGTTGAGTTGTGCAACATCGATCTTGGGGCGGTTCGCCCGCTCAAGCGCTTGCGTCAGATTCTGCTTCGTCCGCAGATTGATGACGTTGCCAGTGTTCAGAACAGAGAAGTCGTCACGCACAAAAAAGACTTCACTGCCCTTGACGACGGACCAGAACCCAGGGACCGGCGGCTGGATCTTGGCACCCTGAGCGGCTGCGAAACGCTTGACCGGCTCCCTCCGGGAAACCGGGGTGAGCGAGTGTCGCGTAGCCCGCGATAAGGAGCGCGGCGGTGAGTTTGGAAATGCTTCGCATGGATCTGGTTGCTCCGGTTGGTGCCGTAAGTGGCGATTGAACTTTTGGACGGTTCGGTTTTTGAGACGAAATTCCATCCCCGGTGTGGTGTCGAACGGTGGCACGGGTTCTGGTGCAAATAGGTAAGCGGGTTGAGAAAGTTCATATAGGTGGGAAGGCTTATCGATCAAACAGGACCGCATTCCATACGGCGGGCGCAGCGGCCTGCTTGAGGCCGAGCTTTGCGAGATCGAACTGCCCCTTGCGAATGCGATGCGTCAACTCGATTCCTGAAATCGTGGTCGCGGCGTTCCAGAATCGCTTGAACCCAAGCATCACGTTCGTTCTGGACTTGATGTGGCGATGGTCTTGCTCGATCACGTTGTTCAGATATTTTGAGGACCGCACCTTCGTGTCTTCAGGCAGCAGACCATCGGTCTTCATTTCGCGCACCGCGCGGTGCGAGGCGGCATAGCCGTCGAGCGTGATGGTCTCCGGCGGCTGGCCCTGACGCTTGATGGCCTTGCTGAAAAAAGCTTTGGCCGCAGCCACGTCGCGTCGGGCTCTGAGCACGAAGTCCACCGTCTGGCCAGCCCGATCCACTGCCCGGTACAGGTAGACTCACCTGCCGCGAATCTTCAGGTAGGTCTCATCGACACGCCACGAGCGACCCGCAGGTGTAGCAAAGCGGTTCCTGCGTTTGACGAAATCGGGTGTATAACGCCTCACCCAGCGCAGAATCGTCGTGTGAGCCAGCGACAATCCCCGTTCGGCCATCATCCCGACCAGATCGCGAAAGCTGAGCTTGTAGCGCAGGTACCAGCGAACGCACAGGATAATCTCCCGATCAAAATGGCGTCCGCCGAACAACTTCTCCGGACTCTTCAGCTTGCTCATCGCGCCTCGTCGGTTCGTTTTGTTCCGACAACTCTAACCCATTCGCCGGCCATATTTGCACCAGTGCCACGAAGACTTCGTCCAGATGCCATGTGCGGCCAGGCTTGCGGCGAGCAGCTTTGACGCGATGTGCGAAGCCCGCGCCGAATTTGTTGCACCAGCGGCGGATCGTCTCGTAACTGACAACGACACCGCTCGAACAGCAGTTCTTCAATATCACGCAGGCCAAGTTGGAACCGGAAATACCACCGAACCGCGAGACCAATGATTGCCGCCGGGAACCGGTGGCCGTGATAAAGCGATTTTCTTTTCTTCATCGTGACATCTTACGTGACTACCTCGCCAACGTGACAGTGCCCGCCCTCGGCGTCCACTATCTCGGCCAGTCCTAACTGGGGACCGACGCACAGGCGTTGGTTCAGTACGTTCTCATTTGATAGCACGTGGCAACAACTGGCGTTCAACGAGCATCGGCGCGCGTTTGAAGACCGGCTCGCCCAGTGCGAGCTGTTGGAACTGGCATTGCACGAAGAGCGGCTCAACCATCACCCATTTCGTGGTAAGTGGGCGGCGGGTAGATCAAACGTCGCTTACCTCTTCTTCGTTCGATCGTTGAGCGATCTGGCCGTCCAGCACTTCTATCCGGAACGGGCCACGGACTCCCGTTGAAAATTCGGCCGCCGCGGCCAAGGCGCGTTCGAGTCTGACGTCTGGCCGCATCGGCACACCGACGGTGGTATGCAGTGAGCCCAGCGCCGCCTGTTCGCCGCTACCACAGGCATCGAAATTCGCGGCGCATTCAGCAACCTGATAATCGTCGCAAATCCGGAAGATGCGCCCCATGTACCCAACCAGAAAAGTGCCAGCCGATTCGCGTTCGCCGTCCTTGCGCGCGAACCCACCGCGGGTAAAGCACGCGCGTACCGCCTCAATGAACGTCGTGCACATGAAGGCGAACACATCGGTGCCCTCAGGGCGCGGCGCGACGGTCAGGCTATGGCCCAGAAGCTGCCCCATCCTGAAGGATGTGGTGAAGCCGATCAGGAACGGTCCCACCCGATAAATCTTGGGGTCGGCGCGCACGGTGATGGCCCCTCCCCCCGATCCTGCCGAATCCGCACCCATGTAAACCTTCTTGCCATCTGTCAGCGCCACAATGCAGGTCATGCTGCCTCCGTAGGTGTTGCCCGATAGAACGCGACGCGCACGCCCTCGCACGGCTCAGCCGTGGTCGAATCCATGCAAGTACGCCCATTGCCGCCCAGAACTGCCTCGCGGTTCCATGACGTCCCGCCGGCGGGCGTCACCCCCCCGTGACGCGCGCCTTCTTGACCGTGTAGGGCGTGCGCAAACATGCTGGCTGTGACTGCAGCACCGTGAGATCTGATTTCGTGTTCAATCCTCATTCAATCCACTCCTAATGACTCACGAGAAGCAAAGAGCAAAAGTCGAGCCAGCACCACTGGGGGGCGCCACTTTGGCCGGTCGTTGACGTTTGTTTCGGCCGGTGGTGAGGAGTCGGAGGCGGCGTAGCCGCCGGAGAAGACGGCCCACCGTCGGCGCCGCGTCGGCGGGGCAATAGGATGGCTGATCGATTCTTAAAGAAGAAGCGGTCAGCACATGTCTGGAACCCGCATCACCGACCAACAGGTTCGCCTCTACATAAACAAGCGCAAGGACCATCCGCAGGAACTCGCGGCCGCGAAGGCAGGAATATGCGTGCGCATCTACGGCGATCGGCTCGACTGTTACCTGTCCGGCGTGCTGGTCCACAGCACCGCTCGGGGCTCACGTGCGCACGACAACCGCCACGCGCTCGATTACCGCCACTTCATTGACGCCCTGAAGCGCAAATCCCAGGCATTCAAGGGGCTCGCGTTTCGTGACGCACTGTTCCCGAGTTAGGCTTACCGCAGAACCTGGGAGCAACTCGATGCCCGCCTGTCACAACGCGACGCATGCAAGACGATGGTCAGTCTGCTTGAGTTCGCGGGCCTGCACGGCGTGGGGCCGTACTGGCAGGGAAGCTTCATCCGAACGACAACTACCCCGTTGGGCCGCGGTCGAATTCAATGCCCGCGATGGTGCGAGTTTTGAGATGTGGAGCGGTAAGCGTTCGGACAAATCGCAGCAGGTTGCGCGGTGGCCATTCAGTGAGCCTGTGCACGAGGTAGACGTACGGCTCAAGGTCGCTGGCGCTGCATACGAGCACGACTTAGTCAACGGGGGCCGGCCATCTCCGTGTGCAGTGACGCATTTCCTCCAATCGGGCCGACGGTTGTAGGAAATGTTGGGTTGCGGACAAACGGTGGGCGCTTTTCAAGCGGGTGCTGCGCTCAAACCCGATACCCCGCAAGATCGTTACCGACCATTTGCGCAGCTACCCGGCGGCCAAAGCTGAAATCCCGGAGCTGGCGAGCCTAAGGGTTGCAAAGTGAACAAGCATAAGCACGGAGAAGACGACGAAGTGCAAGCCAGCCAGAGTTTCGGGCAATCGCTCGTAGTCTCTTGCGAGTCGGCGGAAGCGGTTGAGCCAGCCGAAGCTGC
>NZ_JBFRCK010000099.1:0-6621 GCF_040965775.1 Paraburkholderia sp. BR10954 | reverse complement strand
CATCCAGACCTCGACAGAATTTGCAGGAAACTACCCATAATCTGCCAGGTTCCTGCAAATGCATCAACAACTTTCCGCTTCAAACCCTTGCTGCAAAAGGCTCTCCGGATTGTTCAGGTTCGACTATCTAGGCGGTGGTGGATTCGGAGACTTCGATTGTTACGAAGATCATGCCAGGAGCGTGGAGGCTGATAACAAGAAGGTTTCTAATGCAATTTTGGTCGCGCACGGCGTTTCCAGAACGAACAAGATCGAGTTGATCCGTTATATGCGAGTGCAAGATGACGCTGTGAAAGCTTGCGATCTTGCGATTAAAATCGAATATCCGTCAGCAAAGGAAAGAGCAAAAAGAAATCACATAGAACTATATGATGTGATGGCGGCCCGTTGCCACTATTCAATTCGGAAGCAGCAAAACGACTTCCTGCGCGACCTCGATTCGATCAAAACGGATTGAAGATCATATAGACGCACGTCAACCATGCCCCCGCTTCGGCGGGGCTTTCATTTGGGCGGTGCGTCGTGGCAGATCGCGCGCCGTGTCACGCGACGAACCGGCACCACCACTTCGCATAGGCCATGTCGCCGATGAACTCGATACAACTATTAACGACTGTGTCGGGTATCTCGATTTCTATTGCATATTCCTGCTGGCGCAGGGCGAAAAAAAGGCGGCATTGCGCCGCCTTTATCGACAGGGATCGAAACTGGTTAGTGTTGCGTCCACGAAGCATCCATCGCCGCCAGTTTCGCGTTCACGCCTTCCGTAGCGTCAGCGAGAATCGCAAATCATGTCATCCGTATGTCACTCTCCGTTCAAATCAGCGACTTCAAGCTGACTTCGTTCTGCCATCCCGACGACACATGACGCCGCGGGAAAATTCGACACAGAAAGATATAGTCGTCTAGACGTTGCGATGCCTTCACTCAACCGTCACAGTCGCTTTCTAGAATGAGCCCCACACATGCCGGCAGTGTCCGGATGCATCGAGGGAATACAGATGGAAGCAATCCGGGAAGCTATTCGAATCGAACGTTTGAGCAAAACGTTCGGCAACGGCCGTAAAGCGCTCGACGAAATCGATCTGCGCGTCGCACCCGGTGAAATGGTCGCGCTGATCGGCGCGTCGGGCTCGGGGAAATCGACGTTGCTGCGGCATATCGCGGGCTTTACCGCGTCGGACGCGCAGCCGTCGCAGATCGAGATTCTCGGCCGGCCGATCCAACAGAATGGCCGCATCGTGCGTGAAGTGCGCAGCATTCGCCGCGACATCGGCTTCGTGTTCCAGCAGTTCAATCTGGTGAACCGGCTGTCGGTCGAAACCAACGTGCTGATCGGCGCGCTCGCGCGTCTGCCGTGGTGGCGGCGTCTCTCCGGCCGCTTCCCGCGCGCGGAGCGCGCGTTGTCGCTGGCCGCGCTTCACGAGGTCGGCATCGGCGAGCATGCATGCGAGCGGGCCGCGAACCTGTCGGGCGGTCAGCAGCAACGGGCCGCGCTCGCGCGGGCGCTCGTGCAGCGCGCGCAAATCGTGCTCGCCGACGAGCCGATCGCGTCGCTCGATCCCGAGTCGTCGCGCCGCGTGATGGACATGCTGCAAGCGCTGAACGTCGAGCATCGGATCACGGTGCTGGTGTCGCTGCACCAGGTCGACATCGCGATGCAGTACTGCCCGCGCACGATCGCACTGCGTCGCGGCAAGGTGGTTTACGACGGCCCTTCCAATGCGCTGACGCCGGCACTGCTAAAGAAACTCTACGGCGACGATGCGCGCGAACTGTTCGACGACGCGACACACGACGCCGACGACACTCACGACGCCCCCGACACCGCCGCCGCCCCCGCGCGGCCGGACACCGGCCCCGCCGCCGCGCGCTACGCGTTCGCGCTGAACGCTGCGCCGTCGAACTGAATCGCGCACGCCATCGCGTCCTCTTGTTTCTCTCCATCCACTCAACCGGACCTCAACCGATGAAACTCCTGCGCTCCCTGATCACGCTCGCGGCCGGCGCTGCCGCTTTCACCTGTGTCGCCGCGGCCCACGCCGAGGACATCAACCTCGGCATCATCTCGACCGATTCGTCGGCGGTGCTCAAGCAACGCTGGGAACCGCTGATCGAAGACATGAAGAAACAGACCGGCCTGGACGTGAAGGCATTCTTCGCGACCGATTACGCGGGCATCATCGAAGGCATGCGCTTCAACAAGGTGCAGGTCGGCTATTTCGGCAATGCGTCGGCGATCGAAGCCGTCGATCGTTCGAATGGCGAAGTATTTGCCAAAGTCGAGCACGCGGACGGCCAAAGCGGCTACTACTCGCTGCTGATCACCAATGTGAACAGCCGCTTCAAGACGCTCGACGACGTGTTCAAGGACACGAAGAGCGTCACGCTCGGCTTCGGCGATCCGAACTCGACCTCGGGCACGCTGGTGCCGGGCTACTACCTGTTCGCGAAGCACAACGCGCCGGTCAAAACGTCGTTCAAGAGCGTGCTGCCGTCGAGCCATGAGGCGAATCTTCTGGCCGTCGTCAACAACAAGATCGACATCGCGACCAACAACAGCGAGATGATGGACACGCTCAAGCAACAGCATCCGGACAAATACGCGCAGGTGCGCGTGCTGTGGACCTCGCCGCTGATTCCGTCGGACCCGCTCGTGTGGCGCAAGGATCTGCCTCAAGCGACGAAGGACAAGCTGCGCACATTCTTCCTGAACTACGCGAAGACCGATCCGCACGAAAAAGCGGTGATGGCCGCCATCACCGGATACAGCGGCTTCTCGGCATCGTCGGATCAGCAACTGCTGCCGATCCGCCAGATCGTGCTGTTCCAGCAGAAGCAGAAGATCGAGAACGATACGCATCTGTCCGATAGCGACCGCAAGACGCAATTGGCCGCGCTCGACGCGAAGCTGAGCGCGCTCGGCGCCGCACAGCAGAAGCAATGAACACGGCGGATCTGATCGTGTCGCCTGCGCGCGCGAGCGAAGCGGCCGCCGCGCAGGCGGCGCAAGCGAAAGGTCGTGCCGGCAAGCGCAGCTGGTGGTCGTTGCTCGGCTGGATCGCGGTGCTTGCGGTGCTCGGCGGCGCGTGGCACGGCGCCGACATGCGTCCGCTCGATCTGCTCAGCGACTCCGCCAACATGGGCGAGTTCGCGGCGGACTTCTTTCCGCCCGACTTCACCGAGTGGCGCACCTACTTGCACGAGATGTACGTGACGCTGGCAGTCGCGATCTGGGGTACCGCGCTTTCGCTCGTCTGCGCGGTGCCTTTTGGACTGATGTCCTCCCACAATCTCGCGCCGCAATGGGTACTGCAACCGGTGCGCCGCCTGATGGACGCGTGCCGCGCGATCAATGAAATGGTCTTCGCGATGCTGTTCATCGTCGCGGTCGGCCTCGGGCCGTTCGCCGGCGTGCTCGCGCTGTGGGTGCATACGACGGGCGTGCTCGCCAAGCTGTTCGCCGAAGCGGTCGAGGCAATCGATCCGCGCCCGGCCGAAGGCGTGCGCGCCACCGGCGCGACGCGCCTCGACGAAATCGTCTATGCGGTGCTGCCTCAAGTGCTGCCGCTGTGGATCTCGTACGCGCTGTATCGCTTCGAATCGAACGTGCGCTCGGCGATGGTGGTCGGCATGGTCGGAGCGGGTGGCATCGGGGTCGTGCTGTACGAGGCGATCCGCTCGTTCAACTATGCGCAGACGGCCGCCGTGATGATCATGGTGATCGTCGTCGTGACGGTGATCGACCTCGGCTCGGCGTGGTTGCGTGAGCGGGTGATCTGAACACCGTTGGAGCGCACCGCGCTTCAGTTCTGAAAGACAACGGGCAAAGCGTACGGCGCTTTGCCCGTTTTTCATTGTCTCCCCGGTTCACATTTGCCTTCGACTTGCCGACAGCACACTTCCCTGGAAAGTCTTCCGCCAGCCAGCAACGCCTCGTCCCCTTTTCCGCGCCGGGCTCCTGGTGTATTTATGGAGGCGAGAAAGTACCTCGGACTATCCAATCGACCGTCGGCTACTGGTAAAGTCCTCTTCAGACATTCCGATTCTCGCAACGCGCGACGATCGTGTCGCTGCGGCGATGCCCTGCTCGGCCTTGGAACGTATGACAAACGTAGCTATGCGCGGCATCCAGCGTCTGGCGGTCATCGCCGCCCCGAGCCTGTTGCTGGCCGGGTGCGTGCTGCGCGGCGCGCCATCGTTCGAGATCTTCGGCGCGTACTTCCCTATCTGGCTGCTCGGCGGCGTAATAGGCCTGCTCGCGGCGCTACTCGCCCATCGCCTGTTCGTTGCGACCGGCTGGGCATCGATCGTCCCGCTTCAGCTTTCCGTCTGCCTCGCGATCGGACTCACGGTCGCGGTGCTCGTCTGGCTTTCGGGCACAGGACACCTGCTATGAAAATGGCCGGCACATCGAGGGCTCCGCTCAAAGGCCGCCTGATCGCGGGCGCGATTATCCTGATCGGCCTTGCGGCCGCGTATTTCGCCTACGACCGCACGACGCGCTTCCCCTCCACCGACGACGCGACGATCGACGCCGACGTCGTGCATATCGCGACGCCGGTCGGCGGACGCATCGTCAGGCTCGCGGTGCAGGAAAACCAGCGGGTCGCACAAGGCGACCTGCTGTTCGAAATCGATCCCGTGCCGTACCGCCTCATCGTCGCGCAGGCGCGGGCCGATCTCGAGCTCGCGCGCGCAGCGCTCGAAACTCGCCGCAGGACGATCACGGGCGAGCGCGCCAACGCGGCGGTCGCCGGCGATCAGGCCAGCAAGGCGGCGCACACCTACGCGCTCGCGACGCGCAACGTGGAGCGCCTCACGCCGCTGGCGGCGAAAGGCTACGTACCGGCCCAGCAACTCGATCAGGCGCAGGTTGCGCAGCACGAAGCCGGGCTGTCGCTCAGTCAGGCGCGCGAGCAGAAGCAGGCGAGCGCCCAGACGATCGGCGACGATGCCGATGCGATCGCCGCCGTGCACGCGCGCGAAGCCGCGCTCGCGCTCGCCCAGCACAATCTCGATGAAACCGTGGTGCGCGCGCCGCACAACGGCTACGTCACCGGCCTTTTCGTGCTGGCCGGTGAAACGGTCGCACCGAATCAGTCGATCTTCACCCTCGTCCACGCGGACGAATGGTTCGCTGTCGCGAACTTTCGCGAAGGCGCACTCTCACGGATCGCGCCTGGCGATTGCGCGACCGTGTATTCGATGATCGACCGCAGCCAGCCGATTCACGGCAAGGTCGTCGGCATCAGCGCAGGGGTCTCCGATACGGATCGGCTCAACCTGCCGCGCTCGCTGCCGCTGGTGCAGTCGTCGGTGAACTGGGTGCGGGTTGCGCAGCGCTTCCCGGTGCGCGTGCTGCTCGACGAACCGGCCGAGCGACTGGTGCGCGTCGGCGCGAGTGCGATCGTCGAGGTGAGGCATGGCGCGGCGTGCCGTTGACATGGACAGCGCGGCCGCCGCCGGTTACGTCGAGCGTCCGCTGCGGCCCGGCGTCGCCGACCTGTTCAAACTCCTTGCGCCTTTTCCCGGACGCGCCGCGACCGCGGCACGCGTCGCGCTGATCTGCGCGCTGACGGTATGGGTCACGAGCGCGTACGGCACGCCCGAAGCGGCACTGTCGGCCTACATCGTGTTCTTCATGATCCGGCCCGACCGGACCACCAGCTTCGTGACCGGCGTAGCGCTTCTGGTGCTCGTCAGCATCGTTATCGGACTCGTGCTGGCGGTGGCCATCGTCGTGGTCGACTATCCGCCGTTGCGCGTCGCCGCCATGGCCTTGCTGTCGGCGAGTCTGCTGTTCGTCACGTCGGCAAGCAAGCTACGGCCGGTGGGCGCCATCGTCGCGATGATCGTCGGCTTTGCGCTCGACCAACTGGGCCGCGTGCCGGTCGGCGAACTGGCGACTCGCGCGCTGCTGTATGCGTGGCTGTTCGTCGCGATTCCGGCCGGTATGTCGGTCGCAGTCAGTCTCGTGTGCGCGCCGTCGCCGCGTCGGCTCGCGTCGCGCGAACTGGCCGAACGTCTGCGCCTCGCCGCGCGTGGCCTGCGCGAACCCGCCGCCACGCGCGATGCGCTCGACGCGGCGCTGCGCAAAGGCAACGCGGAGATCGGCTCGTGGCTGAAGATGTCCGCTCTGGAAGGAACGTCGCTGCGAGCCGATGTCGTTGCGCTCCAACGTGCCGCGGTGTCGAGCGTCATGCTGCTAGCCGCGGTCGACCTCGCGTGCGGCGAAGCGTCGGCGCGACTGCCGGCTTCGTTCGTCGAACCGATCGCGACTACGCTGGAGGAGATGGCGCGCATGCTCGACGCTGGCGGCTACCCGGTCGACATCGAACTGACGTTGCCCTCGTCGGCGCCGCTCACTCCGCTCGCACGTGCGGTAGCCGACACGCTGCACGACACGATCACGCGGTTTGCCGAGCCCACTGTCGAATCCGAAGCCGCGCACGACGCGCCCTCGCAACCGGCTCCGCCCGCGCCGCACGCCGGCTTCTTCGCCGCCGACGCTTTCACGAATCTCGACCACGTCCGCTACGCGCTGAAGACCACCGTCGCGGCGATGTTCTGCTATCTGCTGTACTCGCAGCTCGACTGGCCCGGCATCCACACCTGCTT
>NZ_JBFRCK010000098.1:0-6631 GCF_040965775.1 Paraburkholderia sp. BR10954 | reverse complement strand
CGTCCTGGAGCCCGAACTCGACCAGAACTGACAAGGAAAACTACAATCGACACCGCGCAACGCCCCAACCCCGCCGAATCGGTCACGTTCCCGAAATCGGCGGTCACGTTCGCCGAAATCCGCATTTAGCAAGAGCCGAGCCCGACTGATGGCCCATGATGTCATGGTTAGTCCGTTTCGAGACGGTCGAGACAACGCGCGTGCGTGGCCATCTGTCGGGCGAGCGTTTCAGCGTCGAAGGCCGCTCATTCAGGCCTGGGGCTTTCTGCCCCGGACGAAGTCAGATGACGACTCGCCGCCTGGCGGCGGTGCCGGCTCTCACGAGCACTGGCATGGCGAGAAGCGTAGCAACGACACGCATGAATTCAGCCCGGACAGTCAGGCCCGGTTGTTTCGCAAGAGTCGGGCCATGGGCGCGATGCTTTGCTACATGGATCACGTACTGACTGATAGCCGGCACGGACTCGTGTTCACGCACAGGTGACGCAGGCTAATGGCACAGCCGAGCTGGGCACAGCAGCCGAGACGCTTGCGGACGCCGCGAGGTTTGCCGATGGATCGATTACGGTCAGGTGCTAACAAGAGCTCCGACGCGGCCGGCTTCGTGGCAATGTGCCGCGCACATGGTGTGACGCCACATGCTGCACAATACAATGAACGCGCGGGCAGCTCGGCCATCGACGGGCGCACAACGCGCTGGGCCGGCTATGCCGTCAGTCGGCGCAAGCGCAAATGCATTGAGTAGGTCGTGGCTGGAGCAAGACGGCTGCACGATTCGGCAGGCGATGTTGGGGGCTGCAACGAGTTGACCAGCTTTTCCTGTTGATTCAGGCGGCCTACAACCTGACTCACATGCGCACGCTCGCGGCGAAAGCGGCATAGGCTAGACAGGCGGCGAGGAAATGGCATTGCGTCCACCTGAATAAAAGGCTTCGAGCATTAAATCGACATCAACCAAACCGGCGCAGCGACTCAATGAAACAGAGTGCTCAACGCTGGCGAGGTGTTTTCAACAGCCTGCTAGCTAGACGAGCCCCGCGTTTGCAGACTGACGGACACGAATAGTGTCAGCGTCGGATAGAATCTCTTCCGTGGGGTGCGGACAGAAATCTGGAGTGGTTCACTCGGCAATTCCGGACTTCGCCGGTGTTCGAGGGAGCTTAGACGGTGTTAGAAACGAGCGAGCCTTGACGCGACCAGCGTCTCCAGCCCCAGTGGTGGCCGGATTGTGTCGCAGACCAAGACAACCCTTGAGGTTTTCCGCTAATCCGCAGCGTGATGATGCGCTGATTTGGGTTCGCCTTCAGAGCTTGGCCAAGCTCCACCATTGCGCCAGGGTCGAACGCGTCGACTGTCTCCGGTGTGGGCATGAGGCACAGATCCAGAGTGCTCACCGCGTATTCCCAAAGATTGGAGGGATTTCAGGGTCAACTTGGGGACGACGAACCTGTCGACGTGCTTCATCAGCGGCCAGTCACTCAGCACTGCTGCCATCGCAGCATCGCACGGCCGCCCCAAGCCTCAACATCCATGAGGAGCGCCCGCAGGTTCGCGAGCGCGCTTTCGACGTCGATCGCCGCCACCGCGTCTTCCAGGCACACCACAAGTGAGCGCAATTCTGAGATCTTGGTGCCGAAAACCACGTCCAGCATGTCACCGCGGGTAGCCGGCATGTACAGAGTCGCCCCGAGGGCGAACGCAGAAATGTCGCCCCTCAGATGGGACTCCGTGTGATTGTCGCGGCACGATACGGACCCAGGTCCGCGCCAGCTTCCTCTACGGTCACGCCCGCGCGGTCAGTGAGATGCATTAACAACTGTACGTCGCTGTCGTTGCTATCACGTACCAGAACGTGATCAGGCACGCGACGCAGCACCGCTCTGGTTGCCTCAGCGATACCCGGCTTCACGCGATTCAAGTTGAAGATGCCAAAACGCGTTGCAAGTGAGGACACCACGTCATCAGCGGACGCTTGGAGCTCCAATCGCTGTTCGTTGGTCCATGGAGTTGCGGGATAAACTTCGCCCAGCGCCCCACGTTCGGCCTCGATCTTATCGATGAACTCTCGGGTTACGTCATGCTTAGGCAGGTGGTCGTATGTCACGCAACCATGAAGCCCACCTTGAGTCGGCCAGATGGTGCGGGATACGAGGCCCGACACGGTTGCACCGAGGATGCCGGACGGAATTATCCAGTCCTCTGCAGAGCCAGCCAGCCAAGCACGGCCGCAGGGGTCTGCTAGAACAACGAGGCGAGGCTCTTCTGGGAAGCGCTTGTCGTCGTCCAGGGTCCGTTTGAGCTCATCGGAGATTGCGCCTTTGCCGGTCCAACCATCCACGAAGGCGATCTTTTCGGCCCCATGCAACTGGATGATGGCTTCCAGAGCCACCATGTCGATCCCGCGATCGCGAATGATGCTGACACCGTAGTGGTGAGTATCGCGGCCCATTTCGACGAGTGCCCGGCGCAGCAGGACACCGAGGGGCACGCCTGCGCGAACAAATGAAACCAGGGCGATGCTCGGCCCGGTGTAAGCGGCACTCAATGCCAAGGCCAAGGACTGAACATTGGAAGCCATACGAGCGCCGTTCCGCGCCAGGGCATGGGTGTAGAGACCCTTGTGCACGTCGGTAGGAGCCTGCTCGAAGCTTATCATCTCAGAGTAGTGCTTCCGGTTTGTCTGAATCAGAAGCTCCTTTTCCTCAACGGTAGTGAAGCTCATCTGCACGCGTTGCAAAAGGAAATGCACATCTTCAGGGGCGTAGCTGCCGCTGCCGACGGTGCTCAGGGTGGCGAGAGGATTACTCATTGATGAGCCCCTTCACTACTGTTGCCAGTTGACTGCGCGCCGGCGTTGACCACATGTGACAGAGGTCCATGAACCCCAGGTCGGAGATGCTGTCACCGAAGCCCAACACCGGCCGCTCGCCATGGACCTCACGATCGCGGTGCAACCATTCTTGAACGGCGAAGCGTTTTTCCAAACCCGCAGGCAGGAGGGCGAGGTTGTTTCCGTTAACGTGGGTGTGCATGCATTCCAACATGCTTCGAGATTGAACTTCGGTCAGCAACTCGGTGAGCACCGAGTCGTCGGACTCGTTGTGTTTGGTCAGCACGTAGTGGCGCAGACCTTTCTCTTCAACGACCCAACTGCGCAGGGAGTAGCCTAGTTCTTTGCCGATTTGCAGGGTGGCCTCCCTCAGTGTCGACAGCCGGTCTTGAAAGGTCCGGAGCGACTCGGCCATCTGTGCGTGCCAGGACTGGTCAAGCGATCCGTCAGGGCGGAGCATCACGCCACCATGGGAGCAGATTGCACCTTCGGTGAAAGGAAGCTTGACGCGGTTGTAGGCCTCCACGCTACGAGCGGTAACCGGAACGACGTCGGCCGAGGCCAGCAGCCAGTTCAGGAAGAAGTTCTGGACCGGGTTCATGTACCCGTTGGGCTGCCCATGCACGTCCAGGGTGGCGATGATTCGTGGGGTGGCGTCCGCCATCTTACTTGCGGTCTGGAACAGGGTGTCGTCGAGGTCGACGAATATCAGCGGACGATTACTGCTCATCGAAAATTATCTCCGCATTCAGGACATCAACCAGTTCTGCAGGGAGCGCTTGCACCGGGGTTTCGGTGCAGATAAGAACTCGGTCGAATTGACCGGGCTTCACGTTGTAGAGGAAGTTCGGAATACCGAGGCCATAGTTGTCAGGAAACGACAGCGCGTGCTCGATGGCGTGGCCTATGGCTATAGGGGACCTGGTGGTGGCGCTGAAGTAGACGTCTGCCCCGGCTCGCTCCGCGCGCTCCGCCAGCAAGAAGGGACGCCAGACGAACTCACCGGTACCCACTACGACGACTTTCTCGCCGGGCTGGATCTGAATGTTCGGTGCGAGCGTGTCGTCCACGTGGCGAACGCCCAAGCGCCCCCAGTCATTGCGGGGTGAGAGAGGCCATCCGCCTATAGAAACGGCGCCGACACCTAGCATATCCGGCAGGGGCGCGGACTGATCTTCGTGGAACTGATACGAGCCGCTCAGCAAGGATACGGCGGTGGTCGACTCTCCGATGGCCTTACGCACAGCACCCCCAGACCAGTCTGTCAGGACGCACGTGACCACTCGCTCGATCTTGTTCAGGCCGGCTTCGATTAGTGCGCGGTACAGGTTGAGAAAGGTCTTGCCGGTCGAAGCCTCATCGTCCACCAAGATTAAAGATCGGGCCTGGAGCATCAAATCACGAACCTCGGGATCGACTGGCAGGTGGATCAAATGGGTGCTGGCATGACTGTGCTCTTCCTCGAATCGAGAAAAGAGGTCGGTACCCAAAGGATGACGGGTACTGGTGAGGTACACGCTGTCGGAACGCGTGGCACTGTAAGCACGGTGCACGCCGGCACCGAGGCCAACTGCGGCTTCGGCCACGCCTATTACCAGCACTGGGCCGGGCAGGTCCGCTGGGATCTCGCTGACGAGCCTCTCGAAACTGGTAGCCATGATCGATGGCCGCGTCGGCACGAGTCGTCCCAGAACTTTTGACACGAAGAGGAATGCCCGCTTTGGATTCCGGCGTTCTGCGAAACCGAACAGGGTAGCCGCGGGCAAGGCGGCGGCGTCGACTTTGACCTCGAGCAGTCCCCGCTTAAGTTGAGCGCGTAGGAACGTCGGTACTACATTGCTGTCCATGAACTGCTTCCTTGGGAAACGCTGATCAATGAGCCGATTGCCGGTGACTTGGCGGTGCGACTCGCGGCTATTAAAAACAGGACGGTCGTCGACGGCTGATTCTAAGCATCCGCGCGGGTGTATTTCCGGGGCACGGCTCTTTTCGGCATTCTTCGTCGACGGCGGTGTCGCGAAGAACGTGGCATCCACCAGCGTGCCTTCTTTCATCCCCGCGCTCGCATAGCGCGATGCCGATCTCATCGAACAGCTTTCGCGCCAACTCACGCTGCGACCAACAGGCGCCGAAACTTCACAGCGTGCCGGCATTCGGTAGGTTCTCGCGCGCCAAGTCGATGCCCGGGAACGCACACATCGCGAAACTGTCGTTCAGCGCGTCTTCAAGGCCTTCATCCGTCAGGCCGTACCACGTTCAAGAAAGTAGATCCCGGTCGCCAACAGCAAGCGCTGCCACGGTACCACTTTCTCCATCTCTGCAAGGAAACGCTGACGCCTGATCACTTGCTTCTTGTCCAGACTTCCTACTTCTGCAAAACAGAGCTACCGCTTCATGATCGTGGGACCGTTCCGTGAGCCTCTTTCTACAACGTCTTCGTCCTCGTCACCGATGACCGCGTAGCCGATTGATCAGCATTTCCCAAGTTTGATGCGAGGTCGAGGACCTAACAGGCTGTCGAAAATCGCCTCGTTTTGACAACCGCGGCAATGTTTAAAGGGATTTCGTATGCAATTCGTCGCTGAGTTGCGCATGGATCGTCCGGGGCACACCACAGGCGAGTGAGCCAGCCGGCGCGTTTTCGCGCGGTGGCCGCGTCCCGGCGACTCATTGCGCTGCTCCTCGCGGCACGGCCATCAGTATTCGGGCCATTCCGGTCAGGTTGCTGGCCAGCATCGTCAGTCTGAAGTGCTGGTGACCCGCTTGATGCCTCGATAGATGGTCTGCCGAATCCTGCCAATGGTCTTGCCCCAACCGGAGTACTCTTCGATGCGTTTGCGTTTCACCTGGCTGATGCCATAACCGGCGTGCCGCGAAGCGCGCCCATCAATCTCGCTTTCGTCTTGATGAGCAACGTTGCGCGTTCGGCAATCACGAACAGAGTCGCACATGTCGTAAGCCTTGTCGGCCCCAACTGGATTTGGTCGCGACAAGGAAACAGTCATAGCAAAGCGCGATATCATAGGATTGCTTATTTCGCCAGCGAGTAGAATTGCTCAGTAGCAGATGGTTGAATTGTTCAGGTATTTGTTCTGGCAGACCTTGATCGGCATCTCGCGTTCGGCGGTGAGCGCTTGTAGCGCCGCCAGATTTGATCCGCTTTTATCAATCGTCACAGTCCCCGGTTCACCGTTCAGGGTCATCGCCTTTTAGAAGTATCTCCGGCCGCAGCCTTGTCACGACGGGCTCGCAGAAGGAAATCGATCGTGTTGCCCGCCTTGTCCGCGGCGCGATACAAATATTTCCACTCGCCCCTATCGCGAATGTACGTTTCGTCCATACCCCAACTCCTGCCGCCGGCCCGCTTGCAGCGCCGAAACGGCTTCTCTAGAACCGGCAACAGTTTGAGTGTCCAGCGATGCACGGTCGAATGGCGAACCGAAATTCCTCGATCGCCCATGGTCTGCTCGATATGACGCAGACTCAGCGGATAAGCAGCGTACCGGCGCACGCAGAGAAGGATTACGTCAAGCGGATAATGTAGGCTCTTGAGCACCTGCGCCACCGCGCGATTCAGGTTCTGCTTCATCGGTCAGACCGTCCGTCTTCGGGGCTTGAGGTTGACCCGGTTCGACGGATAGATCTGTAGTTGAGGTTAATGCGGTGTGGCACCTCCTCCCGATAAGATCAAATCGCGGGTTGTCCACGGCCGGGCGGCGGGTCGCCTGTCACGACCACGCTGCCCGGCGGTGGGCAACCCGCGCGACGACAAGCTTTGATCTTGTGCATGCAGGTTTTCGA
>NZ_JBFRCK010000097.1:0-6990 GCF_040965775.1 Paraburkholderia sp. BR10954 | reverse complement strand
GCGTCAGATACGGCGCCGCGAAACTCCATTCCTCATCCGACACATCTGTCGGATACCCTTTGCGGTCGGTCCTTTTCATCCCGCCAGGATACCAGGTCTCAATCGAAGTTCCTAACACGCTCTAGGGTGGCCTACGCGATCGACGCATGGGAGGTCATATCGCGTGGCAAGATCGGCGCAATTCAAACTAAGATTGATCGGCTGTGCAAGCGGCTCCAGTCGAAGGCTTCACGGGTGAGTGCACGAGGCGGATCCAGGCTGCTACTGACTGCATCGGCAACTGACGCAGCGCGGCTTTGAGAGCATGGTCTTTGCGCCATCGCTGATTCCCAGAAAACCCGGCTCGCGCAGGCGACCTGACTGCCGTGTATTTGCCTGGTGTTGAAGACGAAGCCTTCCCGGATCTGGCGCGGGTGTGGACTGCAGTCAAGGAGGATTTGCGGCAAGCCCGTCAGCGACTGTCTTTTTTGCTGGCACGTAGAAAAGTTGCGCAGCAATCGAGCGAAATGACAAGCCAGGTGGAACCTGGACTCGCCAAAGCTTTACTAGCGCGGCCTCTACCGATTTAAGGAACTGTACGATCGGGGCAGTGAAGCGCCGCTGCAGCAGATTCTCGCCATCGGCCCCTGCTCACGAACCGCGTAGATCCGCATGTCGATGCTGCCGTTGTCGAATTGGCCCTCGAATTACCCGCCTACGGTCAGATTCGTATCGCCAACGAAGTCCTCAAATGGCATACCCTGTCCGTCTCGCCCCAAGGCGTCCTTAGTATCTAGTTGCGTCACGATCTGGAGACGATGCGGAAGCACTTGAAAGCTCTGGAAGCCAAATCCGCCAAGGCCAGTTCAATCTCGCGAAGCGCGGCCTCAAAGAGGTCGCTGCGCCCGCAGCTTGAAAGGGCGTCCTGTCTGCGTCATGAGTTACCCTCTATCTAACAACAATCTCGTACGACCGCCTATTTGCACCGGAGCCCGCAGCGGGAGGACAAGCGCCGACGATGTATTCATTAGAAGACAGTCATGCATTGATGGCGATCAAAGGCACAAAGAAATGTTTTCGCTATATTGCACTAGGCGACGCGGGGGCGCTGTTTGGTTTGATTGTTACACGCCTCCTTCCGAATATTTTGCATGCGGTGGTGAACGTTTCAAGAGACTGTTCGGCACATTGGAGATTTTCACCTGCAAACTAGGTGGCATCCAGTCGTCAGCTGCTTCTTGTAAATGTCGACGTGTCTTTTAAAGCTTATGCGCAGACGACGACAGGCGGGGAACCATGCGTCAGTACGCCCAGCTCTCCAGCTTGCGCTGGAGAGGTTGCCGTCGAAGCTAACGGGTTTGGCTCGGGATTAACAATCCAGGCAGTTCTTCTTGAAACACTCTCTGAGTAGGAAGCGGATGTCGAATGCACAAAAGTTTTACATCGACGGCGTCTGGGTCGCGCCGTCGGGCGACGCGCGCCTCGCCGTTGTCGATCCGTGCACGGAAGAGGCGTTCGCGCAGATCGCGCTCGGCAATGCTGACGACGTGGAGCGCGCTGTGACCGCTGCAAAGCGCGCATTCGCGTCGTTTTCGGTGACGCCGCTGACTGAGCGCCTCGCACTGATTCGCCGCATACTCGACGCTTATGCGGCGCGTTACGACGAGATGGCCGATGTCATTTCGCGCGAGATCGGCGCGCCGAAAACGCTTTCGCATTCATGGCAGACCGCGCTCGGCAGACGTCACCTCGAAGAACTCCTACGTACCTGCGAACGCTTCGCCTGGCAGCGCAAGAAGGGCACGACCCTTGTCAATTATGAGCCCGTCGGCGTGGCCGCGCTCATCACGCCGTGGAACTGGCCGATCAACCAGATTGTCTGCAAGGTCGCCCCCGCGATTGCCGCCGGCTGCACGATGGTGCTCAAGCCAAGCGAGATCTCGCCGCTGAACGCCGTGCTGTTCGCCGAGATTCTCGATGCAGCAGGCGTGCCGCCGGGTGTGTTCAATCTCGTGAACGGCGACGGCCCGACGGTGGGCGCGGCGCTCTGCAGTCATCCAGATGTCGACATGGTGTCGTTCACCGGGTCGACACGAGCGGGCGTGGAAATCGCGAAGCTCGCGGCGCCGACCGTCAAGCGTGTGCACCAGGAACTCGGCGGTAAGTCCGCAAACATTCTTCTCGACGATGTGGACCTGGAAGCTGCCGTCACTTCGGGTGTCTACGAGTGCTTTGGCAACAGCGGCCAGTCGTGCAACGCGCCGACACGTATGCTGGTGCCCGCAGCGCTGCACGACGAGGCCGTGCGCATTGCACAGCATGCGGCGGCCTCTCACTGTGTGGGTCCCGCGAACGACGACCGCACCACGATGGGCCCTCTGGTGAGCGACGTGCAATACACACGCGTGCAACGGCTGATTAAAAAGGGCATCGAGGAAGGCGCACTGCTCGCAGCCGGCGGGCCGGGACGTCCCGACGGCCTGTCGCGCGGTTACTACGCGCGGCCCACGGTCTTCGCAAACGTCGACCAGTCGATGACGATCGCACGAGAAGAGATTTTTGGCCCAGTGCTCGCCATCATGCCGTACCGCGACGAGGAAGACGCGATCGCGATTGCCGACGATACACCGTTCGGACTTGCTGCATACGTTCAATCCGCAGATCGGGCGCGCGCCCAGCGTGTGGCGCTCCGGCTGCGCGCGGGCAGCGTGTATTTGAACTATCCGGCGTGGGACGCGGGATCGCCGTTCGGCGGATATAAGCAATCCGGCAACGGCCGTGAATATGGCGAGTGGGGTCTGGAGGCGTTTCTCGAAGTAAAGGCCATCGTCGGCTATGACGATCAGGCGGGACCCGGCACGGGCGGTGACGTGCACGCGTACTCAAGTGAAGACTCATTGGCCTCAGAGGATCCGAGGCGCTGGTTGAACGCACCCAAGCCCTGATATCGCCTCAAGAAATATCTCCAGGAGCTCTGACATGAATTTTCCGGCTTCAGAGCATATCCAGTGGCTCGTGAGTCAATCAATGCTCCACCAGGTTCGGGCACGGGCACGCAGTTATGCGGGGCAAGCCAAGCTTTGGCTTCACCCCTATGCCGAGGCACGCCCGCGTGAGGTCTGCGCAAAGTCGTCTGTCTGGTTCACCGCGTACCCGGGCGCGGTTATAGCCGCGCCGGGACAATCGGTACTCCAGGCATTGGGAAACGAGACACTGTGGCGTTCGCTGTCCTCGTTGGGCATTAGGGCCATGCACCCGGGTCCAACCAAAGTCGCAGGTGGTCTTAATGGTAAGCGCTTTACCCATTCGGTGGACGGCAACTTTGATCGCATCGGCCTAGAGATCGATTCCAGATTCGGCAGTAAAGAAGACTTCATAGCAATGAGTCGCATGGCGGCAGCGCACAACGCTGTTGTCATTGACGATATTATTCCTTTGCATACTGGCAAAGGCCCCGATTTCCGCCTCGCTGAGATGAATTACGGGGACTATCCCGGCCTCTACCACATGATCGAGATCATGCCTAGCGACTGGAACCTTTTACCAGACGTACCTGAAGGCAAAGATTCCATCAATCTGCCGGCTGACGTCGTCGACACCCTAAAACGTAGGCGCTACATCGTTGGCCAACTTCAGCGGGTAATGTTTTTTGCGCCGGGCGTCAAGGAAACAGACTGGAGTGCAACCGCTCCTGTACTCAGCGTAGACGGCATAATGCGCCGGTGGGTATACCTTCACTACTTTAAGGAAGGTCAACCGTCACTGAACTGGCTCGACCCAACATTTGCAGCCCAACAAATCAGTATCGGTGATGCTCTGCACTCCATAGATGACCTCGGCGCACGCGGACTTCGCCTGGATGCCAACGGCTTTCTCGGCATCGAGCGAAGACCACACGGCAATGCGTGGTCGCAGAGCCATCCACTCGCGGTCGCGGCCAACCAGCTTCTTGCCGGGGCGATTCGTAAGGCCGGTGGGTTCAGCTTTCAGGAACTCAATCTCACCCTCGACGACATGGCGGCGATGTCCAAAAATGGCGCGGACCTGTCTTACGACTTTGTCACACGTCCTGCGTATCAGCATGCACTTCTGACGGGAGACACAGAGTTCTTGCGGCTGATGCTACGCAAGGCCCATCAGTACGGCATCGACCCGGCGTCTCTCATTCACGCGCTTCAAAACCACGATGAACTGACGCTGGAGCTCGTACATTTCTGGTCGCTACACGCTAACGCAACCTTCACGTTCCAAGGGCAGACATGGAACGGCAACTCCCTTCGAGAGCATATCCGGGAGAAGATGTACGAGCGCTTGTGCGGCGAGCATGCGCGCTACAATGTTCCTTTTGTGACAAACGGTGTGTCTTGCACGACAGTCAGCGTCATCACTGCGGCACTCAATATTCGGGACTTGGACGCCATAACGCCTAGGGACAGGGACAATATCCGACAAATTCATCTTCTTCTTGCGATGTTCAATGCTTTTCAGCCCGGCATTTTTGCGATATCGGGGTGGGACCTTGTGGGTGCACTACCCTTACCCATTGAAGCCGTCGAGGAGCGAACGACTGACGGAGACACGCGCTGGGTACAACGCGGTGCCTATGATCTAACAGGCGAAAACACGCATGCATATGCATCCAAAGAAGGCATGCCGCGCGCAGTGGCCTTGTACGGTACGTTGCCGGAGCAGCTCACCGACCCCACCTCTTTCGCCTCACAACTCAAGCGTCTCCTCGCTGTGCGAGACTCGTACGGCCTTGCCTTAAGTAGGCAAATAGGGATTCCCGACGTTGTCGCGCCAGGCCTCCTAGTAATGATTCACGAACTTCCCGCTGGGAAAGAGACTCAGATTACAGCTCTGAACTTTGGTGCAAGCAGCGTCGATGAGACTATTACCCTACGCTGCACCGCGCCAGGACCCGTCATCGACATGCTCGCCGATTCGGTTATCGGTCACCTCGACGAACTGGGTAAGCTGCGAATAGTGCTTGAGGGTCACCGAGGTGTATCACTGAGAATTGGGAGTTCTCTTTCTAGTTGACGTGCATTAAGGGGCACACCCAGCGATATCCACGCAGTTGAATCAGACACTGCGCTTCAGAAATTAAATGTCCGCGGCGTTCCTGAAGTTTCTCTCGACGGCTCTGATGCAAATAGGTAAGGGAGTTGAGCAGTTTCATTCAGGATGGGTATCTTATCGAGCGGACAGGACCGCTAGAAGGGAGTTAACGTGCCACCGCACTAATGGAGCGCCCAATAATTTCTACCCGGCCGTGGCCGGATCAACTTCACGAACGCCTGTGGCTGCTCACTCCAACTGCCCAGCCGGACCAGCCTGCGAAGCGGGCCGCAGCTGAGTCGCCGCTTGTCGCGCGGCAGCCTGAGCAAATTCCCAGTCGCGCTGCGTTTCATGCGCCAAGCATTCCGAATGAGCATAACACGGTCGCTCATGCAGCCGGATCACCTTTCTTGCCTAGCCGGGGGCGCGCGAGATCGCGTCATCCCCGACGACGCCCACGTCAAGCTCTTGCTTTTGATGCGTTAAAAAACCTGCGAGCAACTCATCCAGCCGCTTCAGCGGATGACAAAAAAGCGCCCCTTCAACCGTCTTGTGTCAGGTGCTGTTGAACACCTTGATGGCGTCCTTGACCATTTCGTCGACGGCCGGGGGGTGTCCGACGGACAGCGTCCACCCTCGCGGCCCCGTGCCGAGCCGAGCGTGTCTAGTTGCTGCCAGCGCGCTCCGGCCGGACGCATTGAAATCCGGGCGCACGGCACGTCCCTGCTCTATGTTCCCTCTGACCGGCTCGCTCAGATCGACCAGGGCGTCGTCGTCGAGCATAAGCGGCTCGGTCACGCGCGCAGGTCGCCCAAGCCTTGCAGGCGCAACGCGATGACCGACGGGCGTCGAGCTCGCCGTCACGCACCAATCAGGGTAGTGCGGTACACGCCAAGGAGTCGGCTTCCGGGCACCAGGAAGCACGGGAATTCACGCACGATGACGTGAACGCAGTGTTGACGAGGACACACCGGAGCGCGGGCAGGCTCGGTGCTAAAAACCTCCCTCAGAGAGACAAATAAGCGAGCCAAAACCGCCCTCAACACCTACCCCAGCCTAACAAAACCAACCTCACCCCCGACATCTGGTAAATGGCCCGCACCCCGACATTCGGATCTCGCTTTGACAATTCTCCACTTTGGAATATGCCGGGCCCCGAACTGCGGAAGTCGTCCATCAAATCAGAGCTGTGCAAATCACTGGTGCTTACTGCCACCGCGCCTCCAGCGGTCGATGATGCGGCCCACGCCCAACAGGTACTTCGTCACATACTTCGTGGTCGCATACTCGACGTAGCCGAGCGGACACATCCTCCGGTTGAGGAACAGATGATCTTCGTGCCCGTGCGATTCCTTCGAGAAATTGATCAACCGGAATCGCTGCGATTCAAGCCGCTGCTCAAGCCGGACGACATCCCTCTTCTCCACCGGCCGCAAAAATCTTGGAATTCGATCGCGATCTGGCCAATGTTAGGGAGAAACGCGTCCGGCAGTCAATCAAGCAGCGGCACCTCGGCGCCTTGGATGTCGACCTTCACCAAATCGATTTGCGGGATTCCCTACTGCTGCGTGAACACGTCGAGCCGCACAGCGGCCACTTGGTCTCGTGATTGTTCTCGCTGGTGCGAACGAACGACGATGCCTCCCGATTCGTCGCCACGAAGAAGCTCATCGTCCCTGCACGATCGGCAATCGCGAGATTGGAGGGCTTCACGCGCACCATGCCGCCGAGCCGCGCAAAACGGTCGGGATTCGGCTCGACCTCGTAACAGATGCATTCGCATTTCTCCGACATCAGCCGGCAAAACGTACCGCTGTTCGCGCCTAGAGCGTGTTAGGAACTTTGAAGTACTGGCACGGCGTGGACAAGCATGAGCATTGCGAAGACGACGAAATGAAGCCCAGCGAGAGTTTCGGGAAGCCGTTCATAGTCACGTGCGAGACGCCGGAA
>NZ_JBFRCK010000096.1:0-7140 GCF_040965775.1 Paraburkholderia sp. BR10954 | reverse complement strand
ACAGGGGTTCCTGCATCTCATCCATTCCGCGCATCGCATCCGCTGCCAAAGATCATGAACACGATATCCATAACGCCCGTCCCTCAAACCCCGTCTACACGGGACCCAAATTCAACAGCCTGCTAGATCGATAACAGTGCTGTCTCGCTGAAAAAACCGCTTGAAAAAGGTATGCCCGCTGATACGATCCATCGTGTTCTCCTATAGTTCACTAGAAATCGTCGCACTGCAACCAGAAGGAATCTGCCGGCGCAGGCGCGAGACGCAGAGCAGTCTGAAACGGTCGGCCGCATTAAAATACTTGAACGACAGGATCGAGAACGCCATCGCGGCATCAAGTCGCGAACTGGAACGGTGCCCGGCCGCGCCTCTGGGGTGTGCAAGTCGTCGACAAGGCCTCTCTGATTGTTTTCCGGGAACGTGCATAAGCGGATAGCAGCGTTATAAGCGGTGCTCGCGCAGCAACGCTAGAAGAACGGCAGGGATCCACGCAACCGATTTGGCAATGCCCAGAAATCCGCTCATCGTGCCTCACGAAGCGCCATGCATGTGTCCTCCTGAGACACGATGCCCTGCAGCCGGCAGAAGGGCTCGACGAAGGCCCTTTTCTCTGCGAGGGGCAGTGACGAGAGACATGTGCAGCAGCGCACGAGGATCGCCCCCTTTGGTGACGCTGGGTGCCGCTCTTTGAGAAGGCGCTTCGTCAGCACAAGCGACCGGTGGGCAGGAGCTGGTGGATGGACGAACCTCCGTCAAGGTCAAAGGACAATGGAAATGTCTATATCGCGCCGTCGACAAGCAAAACAACACAGTTGATTTTCTTCTGCGCGCTCGTCGTGACAAAGCTGCGGCGCGCCGTTACTTTCAGACGGCCATTGACCGGAACGGCGAGCCCCGGGACGTTCACCGTAGATAAGAGCGGCGCGAAGCTGGCCGCACTTGAAGCCATCAACGCAGAACGGGAAACCCCGATCAGAAGCCGGAAGAACAAACACCGGAACAACGTCGTGGAGCAGAACCATCGACCGATCGAACGTATCATCAGATCGATGATGTGCTTCAAGGATTTTCGGTGTGCACGCATAATTCTCTCTGGTATCGAGGTGATGCATATGATTCGCAAGGGGAAAATGAAAAACGACGGCGATGACCGAACGGCAGCCGCTCCTTCTATTCGCTGATGCTATAAGCAATCCAATATTTGTTGGAACATGCTCGGCTGTCTTCCTTATCGCGACAGAACCCCGCAAGGCCTTGGCACTCGATTCGCCCCAGCGTCGAATTGTCTCGTGACTAACGACAACGCCGCGGCCGAACAACCGCTCGTCGATGTCGCGCAGCCTCCACTGAAACTGATAGCATCAGCGCACGGCACAACTGATGACGATCATGGGAAAGCGATGGCCGTGATAAAAGCGATCTGGAACTTTGCATCGCGGGATGCCCCCTGGCCCCGTCAGCAACGTGACATTGCTGAAGCTAATGTCGGAAAGCCGATTTGGCAAAACCATCATTGCGCATATTTCTCGCTTGCATCCGTTACGTGGATCAGTGTTATCCAAACAATCGATTTTGTAGTCGACACGGAAATGCCGCATAGTGCGTCCCGCAATGCACAGTACAGCCACCCACTATCCATTCCATGAACGCAAATTTGCATGAACTGCCTGAACGCAACTGGCGCTGTCCGCTCAAATATCGCTTTCGGAGTACCCTTTACCATCGGAGCCGTGATCCGCTTGATGACAATGGGCGCGCTAACCCGCATCATCCAACCTGAAGGACGGTTTACTCCGCCCATCCGCCCAAATCGATCGTCGTCAGCATTTCCGATGCATTTCTTTGAAATTTTCTGCGAAACTTTCTGAGATCAACGCTTGGTAATCGCGTACAGAGAGTGACAATTGGTAGCGCAACCTGTTTTTTTCTGTGGTTCCGGCGGCCCGATTTTTCTTCCGAGACTATTCGAAAACATTTTCAGATACGACATTTTATTTTTTATTTTTCGCGAATTATTGCGGACCGAAAATTCGTTAGCTTACCTACCGACTCTAATCTACCTCGCCGTCTAGCGGAGCATGGGTCATACGCCGGTGGTCGTTCGTCAGTCGCAGCTGTCGACGTGTGAGTGGTTCTTAAATGGCGATCAAAGTCCGTATGACATTGACAAGCACTTTGTTGGCGTCTACGAGAATGTGCTCCTTCAAACGCGGTCTCGCCTGAGCTCCATCCCGTGCGGTGGGGTGGATGTTTCCATCCCGTCTTGGGGGATAACACCGAAGCGAAGCGCCTTGAGCGCTGAGAGGTTTGGCACACGAAAAGTTGGGCGCTAAGTTCGTTGTTTCGACGCGCAGGCCTTGCGCAGTATCGGGCTCTATCAATGCCCGCGATTCGTTGCGATCGGTGCGTGCACCTTCTCGGTTTCCGTCTTTCGGAAAGCCGAGTTAACACCGCACTCCGAAATTAAACATTCCAGACATGGTTTTTTTTTGAACTGACCTCTTATGCAAGCTGTCGTCTTCGGTGACTGTGCTGGGTGGCTGCATCCCGCACCAGGACAGCACGGTGTCGTGTTGTGCAATGCTTTCGGCTACGACGAACTATGCACGCATCGTGCATGGTTGCAATTGGCCGAACGACTGGCTGTGCAGCAAATGCCCACGCTGCGTTTCGATTATCCGGGAACCGGCAATTCGCTACATGTTGAGGAGGATCCGGACCGCGTCGACGCATGGATCGGCAGCATCGCCAATGCGTTAGCATACCTGCGCACTGTATCCGGCGTACAACGCGTCTCGCTATGCGGGTTCAGGCTCGGTGCGATGCTCGCCGCGCTTGCCGCCGAGCGGTTGTCGGGCATTGATGGACTCGTGCTGCTCGCCCCGGTGCTGTCCGGGAAAAAATATCTGCGTGAACTGCATGCGCATCATCACCGCTGGCTCAGCGCGCGCGCCCATATGAGCATGTGCACGGCGCCAGAGAGCATGCACACGGTCGGCGCGTTTGGCTTCGGGCTTCATGGCGACGACATCGACAGGATCGGGGGGATCGATCTGCGCAACGACACGACAGCACCCGCGCGACGCGTGCTCTTGCTTGAGGCGAACGACCGCAACAGCGGGAACGCATTGAGCGCGCGATATGAAGCATATGGCGCGGCCGTCGAGCGTGCGCCGTTCGATGAACTTGATCACTTTCTCGTCGAGGCACGCTTCAGCAAGCTTCCGGCTCGTGCATTCGCGACAGTATCGGCATGGCTCGCAGACGACGTCGACGGAGATGGCAATATCGATGCTTCGCCCGCTTCTCTGCGCACACTGAATCAGTCCGCGTCCCGCGCCATACCGGTCGCTCCCACATTGGCCGGACCCAATTTCATGGAGCAGCCGGTTTCTGTCGGCGCATGCTTCGGCGTGTACTGCCGCCCGCGCGACGCACTCGAGAATGCCCCTGCGGTGCTGTTCCCAAACACGGCCGCAAACCACAACATCGGCGACGGCCGCTGCTTCGTGCTATTCGCCCGCCGTCTCGCCGCGATAGGCATCGCGTCGCTGCGAATGGATCTGGCCGGTCTCGGCGACAGCGCCCCCGAAGAATGCACTATTACAGCCGAGTCGCTCCATTCGCAAGAGGCATGCGCCGATGTGATCGCCGGCGCGAACTGGCTGCTCGAACAGGGCTACACGGCAGTCGTTACATTCGGTATCTGTAGCGGTGCTTTCGTTGGTCTGCATGCGTGCGCGGCACACCCGCAAATCGTCGGCGCGTTCGGCGTGAATCTTCAGCAATTCGTGTGGCAAAACGAGGAGCAGGTGCGAAACAGCAGCGCTATCGCGTCGACCCGGACGCTGCGGCGAGCCGCGCTTAGCACAGACAAATGGAAGCGCGTATGGAGCGACAAGGCATCGCTCGCTGGCATGGTACGTGGACTCGTGACGTGGGCGACACGCCGTTTGGAGCGTCGCGTCGCCGATTTGATGGACGCGATCATCGGTTGGTCGTTCTCTCCGAACAATGCTCGCCGACTCCTCGAACTTCTCCACGAAAAAGGTGCCGAAGTGCGGTTGTTATACGGTGAGTTCGATCACGGTATCGACGAATTAAAGCTGCAGTTCGGCGCGAATCTACGTGGCCTGAGGCGATTTCCGCACGTACGGGTCGCGATGTTGCCAATAGTCGATCACTCGCTGTTTATGCGCTCCGCGCGCGAGGCCGCCATGAGCGATGCGCAGCGGTGGTTGCTCGAACGGTTCTGCAGCCTGCCAGATACCTCATCGGACGCGCCCTACCCGCCGCAAATGAAGAAGCCGCCCACGCCGACTGTCGAGCCGTAGCCCGTTCCATGCGTTTCGCCCGCCTCTTTTCTTCGCATAATAAGGTATCCAAATGAAAGAAATTCTTCGTCGCATTGTTTGCGAATCGGTTCACTTGCGCGGATCGCCTGACACGCTTAACGATGAAACCGACTTGTACGCCGCCGGACTCGAATCCATAGCGACCGTCCATCTGATGCTGGCTATCGAGGAAACCTTTGAAATCGCGATTCCGGATGAGATGCTCGGCCGACAGTTTTTCTCGAGTATCAATTCGATGGCCGATGCGCTCTTACGGCTCCAGAAGCAAAAGGTGACGTCATGAGCGCGCAGCTTGCGCACGAGGCGGCACTGCGGGTCGCTCGCGTAGCCGCCAAGCATGCGTACGCAGTCGATCGCGATGCGCGCTTCCCGGCCGAAGCTATCGACGCACTGCGAAAAGAGCATCTCCTGCCCGCATTGGTCCCGGCCAGTTTCGGCGGCGCCGGTCTAACGCTGACCGACGTCGCGTCGCTCTGCGAAATCATCGCGCAAGGCTGCGCGTCCACTGCGATGATCTACGCAATGCATTTGACCCAGGCGGCGTGCGTGATCTCGCATTGCTGCGGACGGCCTTGGCAGCTGGCTTTCGTCGAGCGGATGGCCCGTGAGCAGTTGCTGCTCGGATCTGCGACCTCCGAGGCAACTACCAGCGGAAGTCTGCGCGCCAGCATGTGCGCAGTACAGCGTGACGGCCAGCGGTTCCGCATCGAGAAGGACGCACCCACTATCTCGTATGGCGCTTACGCTGACGCCATTCTCATTACTGCGCGCCGTGCGGATGACGCGCCGCCCTCCGATCAGGTGCTGATTGTGGCGTTGCGCACCCAGCTCGCACTAGAACCGCAAGGCAACTGGGACGCGCTTGGTATGCGAGGTACCTGTAGCTCGGGATTTCGTCTCGTCGCGAACGTGGATGATGCGCAGATTCTGATCCCGCCGTTCAGCGACATCGCCAACCGTACAATGCAGCCGGTGTCGCATGCGCTGTGGGCAGCCGTATGGACCGGCATCGCGGCGGATGCGCTGCGGCGCGCAAACGCGTACTGTCGCGCTCAATCGCGCGCGTTGCCGGATGGCATGTTGCTTGCCAGAGTGCGGCTTGTTCGTGCGACCGAGCAGTTGCAGACGATGAAAGCACGCTTGAGTACGGCATTTGCCGCAGCGCAGACTGTGCATGCGGCCGAGTACGGCAAATGCGCAACAGAATTGCCGCTGACCGTTCAACTCCGCTTCATGGCGGATATGAATAGCCTGAAAACCAGCATCTCGTCGGCCGCACTGAAGGTCGCGCACGAGGCGATGATGATCTGCGGGATCAGCGGGTACCGGAATGGCGGCCGCTATAGCATCGGCCGGCATCTGCGCGACCTTTACTCTGCCCCCCTAATGATTAACAACGACCGGATTGACCAGAACACGGCTAGTCTGCTACTTGCGCAGCGCCCGTCACTATTAATAGAAGAGGCATGAAATGAGCGTACGTGTCACATCTTCCCTCCCTAACTATGCACACGGTGATGCCCCCATATCCGATGCGCAACGGCCGTTGCGCGACCGGTTGATCGCAGCCGGCCTGCTCGTCGACACCGGCGAAAACGGCCTGTATGGGCACAACCATATCTACGAAGGCATCGTCGAACGCCTGACCTGGCTGATATCGTGCATGGCTGCGGACCAGCATCCGGAAGTTCTGCGCTTCCCGCCAGCGGTGCCACGCAAGGACTTCGAAGACAGCGAATACCTGAACAACTTTCCGCACCTCGCCGGCACGATTCACGCGTTCTGCGGCGACGAGCGCGACCACCGGCGCCTGCTGCGGGCGCTCGACGACGTGGTATCTGATCCCGGCGACGAGCGAAGCGACGCCTGGCTGGCCCAGCAAAAGCCAACGCGCGCTGTGCTCACACCCGCTGCGTGCTATCCGGTCTACCCGGTCGTCGCGCGACGCGGCCCGCTACCACAAAATGGGCTCACAATTGACGTGCTGTCGTACTGCTTCCGTCACGAGCCTTCCCTGGATCCGATGCGCATGCAAATGTTCAGAATGCGCGAGTACGTGCGGATTGGCTCGCCAGAAGATGTTCAGGCTTTTCGTGCGACATGGATCGAACGCGGCCATGCACTTACAGGAATGTTACGCCTGCCCGCTGAACTCGACGTCGCGAACGACCCATTTTTCGGCCGCGGCGGCAAGATCGTCGCGGACAGTCAGCGCGCGCAGCAGTTGAAATTCGAACTGCTGATCCCGGTAACGGATCGGCACCGCAAAACCGCCTGCCTATCGTTCAACTATCACATGGACCACTTCGGTCGGATATGGAAACTGCGTTGCGCGAATGGCGCCGTCGCGCACTCGGCCTGCATCGCATTCGGAATGGAGCGGCTCGCGCTTGCGCTGCTGCATCATCACGGGTGCCACGTCGAAGCATGGCCCGACGACGTGCGTGAACTACTTTGGGGCAATAGTCGCGAGCGCATTGCTGCTGAACTAGAGTGCTGGCGACAGCCTGCTGACGCACCCGAAAATGATGTCAATAACGACGAAAAACAATAAATTTATTGATGGTGCAGAGGCACTCACCCGTAAGCGTTGCTCGAGCACCGTCTAGACCGATGGCGCCAAAGTGGACACACTAGGCCCCACCAAACGAGTGGTGGATGAGGTTGACCCGGTTCGACGGATAGATCTGTAGTTGAGGTTAATGCGGTGTGGCACCTCCCGATAAGATCAAATCGCGGGTTGTCCACGGCCGGGCGGCGGGTCGCCTGTCACGACCACGCTGCC
>NZ_JBFRCK010000095.1:0-7197 GCF_040965775.1 Paraburkholderia sp. BR10954 | reverse complement strand
CTATGCATTTCACAAGAAATACGGCTACGGTGTGCGCTCGCTGGTCGAGGCACAGATCTCGCGCATCAAGCGCTGCATCGGCGAGCGCCTGCTGACGCAGGAGCTTGCGTCGCAGGAAGGCGAAGGCATAATCATCGCCAACCTGCTGAACCGGTGGAACGCCTTCGGCAAACCGGTTTGCGTCAAAAATGCATAGTCGCGTCCATGGCAAGGGAACTCGTACCCATCCGGACAAAGCCGCTGTTAACCCGCAACACAACCTGTTAACCTCGATCGTCGTGACAACAGGATCGAGGAGATGGGCAAACCAATCATCGACGACGAACTGTGGACACTGATCGAGCCACTTCTACCACTAGCGAAGCCACGCCGCTTCAAGTATCCGGGCCGCAAGCCGGTTCCGGATCGGGCCGCGCTGACGGGCATCTTGTTTGTGCTAAAGACTGGTATCCGATGGCGAGATTTGCCAGCAGAGATGGGATGCGGCTCCGGCGTCAGTTGCTGGCGAAGGCTACGCGATTGGCAACAAGCCGGCGTATGGGATCGATTGCACGCAATGCTTCTGGCGAGGTTGCGAGCGGTGAACAAGATCGACTTCTCGCGCGTGGTCGTGGATTCGTCTTCGATTCGTGCGATTGGGGCGGGCGAAAAATACAATCCGCCCCATGTTCCAAAAAATTTTGACTTAACAAAAAGCTGCCTATACGACAAGAAGAACAAGTAAGCCCTGACAGGCGTCGCAAATAGAGAGACAGGGGCTCGAGGGTACACCTCGCGTTCGATCACCAGACCGTTCGTGCTCAAGGGATGCAAAGACTTTGAAAACGTTTCACAATCGGAAGGCTTGACACCGCGGCAGTGTATGGAGTCGATCGATGCCTTGCTGAAAACGAACGAGAAGCTTCCCGAAGTGGCGCAATTCGCTGCTGGCCGAGCCATCTTGACCTTCAGGCAGATCTATGCTGCGAATGACCATTGGGGGCATGCCGAGAATTGACGTTGCCCGCAAATTTCGGATCCCTTAACTGAGCGGAGATTATGCCACCCGTGTGTTCTGGGCGGCGTACCAGTCCTGCTCGAATTGCATCGGGCTGACGTAGCCCAACGTCGAGTGCAAGCGCAAATGATTGTAGAAGCTCAGCCAGTCGATTACCTCATCCATCGCTTCGCGATGCGTTGCAAAGCGCTGGCCAAGGATGCGTGCTCGCTTGAGCGATCCCCACAAGCTCTCGGTCGGCGCGTGTCCCAACAATTTCCTCGACGGCTCATCGAGCTGCGCATGCCGTAGCCCTTAAGCAGGTCCTGGAAGTCATGACTGCAATACTGGCTACCCCTGTCGCTATGGACGATCAGGCCCGCTTCCGGCCGGCGGCGAAACCACGCCATACGCAGAGCGTCAGACGCCAGCTCCGTGCGCATGTGTGGCTGCATCGACCAGCCCACCACCTGACGGCTGAACAGGTCGAGGATGACCGTCAGGTACAGCCAGCCCTCGTCAGTCCAGAGGTAGGTGATGTCCGTACTCCAGGCCTGATCGGGGCGAGCAGGCGAGAAGTCGCGTTGCAGCAGGTTCGGCGCGACCGGAAGGTTGTGGTTGCTGTCGGTGGTGGCCTTGAAGCGGCGTTTGGTCTTCGCCTTGATGCCGTGCAGCTTCATGAGCCGCTGGACACGATCCTTGCTGACACGAATGCCCTGGGCAAGCTGCTTCTTCCACCCCCGCGGCCAGCCGTACTCGCCTTTGGATTCAGCGTGCACGGCCTTGATGTGAACCAGCAGCGCGTCGTTGCTGATGCGTCGGCGCGGACGCTCCGTATCGACGTCCGGGGCCTTGCGGGAGTGGTAACCACTGGGGCTGACACCCAGCACCTGGCAGGTCAGGGAAACCGGCCATTGTCGGCTGTGAAGTTCAATCAGGCGTACTTCAATCCGACACCTTTGCGAAGTACGCCAGCGCATTTTTGAGCTGTGCGATGAAGAAGACGAAGACACCGCCAACCACACTCGCGCCGGGCTTGGCCAAGGTCCTGAAGCGCCGTCACTACCCGCTTGAAGTGATTTTGCTGTGCGTGCGATGGTACGTGGCCTATTCGCTGAGTTTGCGCAATCTTGCGGAAATGATGGACGAGCGTGGCGTCGCGGTGGATCATTCGACGGTGTACCGCTGGGTCATCAAACTGTTGCCGCTCTTCGAAAGGAGCTTCCGCAAGCACAAGCGTCCGGTTGGGAAAAGCTGGCGAATGGACGAGAGCTATATCAAGATCAAAGGTGAGTGGAAATATCTTTACCGGGCAGTGGACAAGGCGGGCGACACGGTCGACTTCCTGCTCAGGGCCAGGCGGGACAAGGTCGCTGCCCGGCGGTTCTTTGAAAAGGCGATCGCCCATAATGGTACGCCAGAGACCGTGACCATCGACAAAAGCGGCTCCAATCTGGCCGCACTGGATGCGGTGAATGCCGATCGCGGGACGCCGATCAAGGTCCGTCAGATCAAGTATCTGAACAACATTGTCGAACAGGACCATCGGGCTATCAAACGCCGGACCCGGCCGATGCTGGGATTCAAGAACTTCCACCGTGCGAGGGTTATTCTCGGCGGCATCGAGGTAATGCACATGATCAGGAAAGGACAGATGAAATGTGCGGGCAAAGACCCGTCGCCTGCTTCCCAGCAGTTTTACTCCCTTGTGTCATAAGCAATACTTACCATATCGATATTTCTCGTCCCGACACCCTTACTGCAACAGAACCCATTGAATTGCCTCCTGAAGGGGCGCGCCCTGCAACGTCATCTCGAACAAACATTCATATGAGAGAGACGGAAGGACAATAATTTTCGTCCCATTTCGGGCACAATTTATTTGCGAAATGTCAATCTAACGAAGGCTCCTCATCTTGACGTCCACACCGACACGATCGTCGTCGTGGCGGTTTTGCCCTTAACGGGCGTACAATGCGCTGGCCCTGCTACGTCCTCAGTCAGCGAAAATGCAACGTCGTTGAGCAAGTTTTGGCTGAAACAAGGCGATGCAAACTACTGATGCTTTGAGACTGATCAAACTGGCACGATAGCGCATTCGCTATATTCAATTGCATTCGCAAGGACTCGTTCGCGCGTCCAGCGGTCGGCTCCATGTTCTGGGTTCCCATTCGTATGGCGGGTGCCGAATCGACGGATAAAATAGCAGTATTGGACCGAGCGGCGATCCGAGAAGTGATGTGACCGAGCAGCCTGCGCAGTGCGCTGACGACGCGTGATCGCGTTGTTGAAAGCATATCTAAGAGAGGGGTAAAGGCGACCCAGCCTGGAAACTAGATGTGTATTTTCACAGCCCGAAGATCGGAAGTCTGCCGGAGCCCGCGCGAAACGCGCGATATATTTCGGAATTCACGCTGGGTCGGTGCCAACACACGGCGAAAGTCAGTCGAAAAGTGCTGCGCCGATGCAAGATCCCTGTTATCCACCACTAGAACTTCGGGTGCGGTTCTCGCTTTATCGCAAAATGCCGGCACGGCTGGCGATAATCCGCTGATCCGCGGCGCAATGAAAGCCCGTCACGAAACGGAGCTGCATATGAACCAATCCGCGTTCGACTGCTTACAAGCAGCCCCGGATGCCGTTAGCGGAGCAATTCCTACGGACACCACGCACCCGGTCGCGCCGGAAAGGGAGAGCTCCTCGCTGCGGGCGGAACTCTACCGACAGCGGAGCCGACTGCACGAGACTAGTTCCGAGCGCGATGCAGCGATACAGAAGCAACGGTTCGCTGCATGCCCGAACGAGCAACTGGCGACCGTCGAAGTGGAACTGCGAAGGGAAATCCTCATGTTGCGCGAAGCACTTACCAAAAGTGACGACCTGATCGCCCTTCATACGATTTATCGCGAAAGTGCGGAACAGCGCGCTGCGGCCGAGCGTGAAAGCACGCGCGCAATGCGGGTACGGCTGAATGAAATGGATGTGCTGAATAGAGCATTGCAAGCGGAAGCAAGTGCGATGGAGCGGGTTTTGGGGAATCCTGCGCACTACCCATCGGGTCGGCAGGCCGATCCGCTCGCTGCTTTGCAGGGCAAGCGCGTTCTATATGTCGGGGGGCGGCCCGAATCTCTCCCTGCGATGCGGTGGGTCGTGGAAGCCTCAGGCGGAACGATGGCGCGCGGCAGCGACGCTGTGGACAGTACCGGTTTGCTGGCCGACGCGTTGCTAGATGTCGACATGCTCATGTTCCCTGCCGACTGTATCGACGACGATACCGTGAAGATGTTCGAGTGCATCTGTGAGCGCAATCATATCGCTTGCTATCGACTTCGCACGGCAAGCCTCGCAAGTTTTGTGGAACTGATCGACCGGCTCAGTGCATTTGCGAAAACGGGTGCTGGTGTGTGCTCCGCGCGCTTTTGCCTGAGGCACGGCTAGGAACCCCAACGGCAGGCCGCCGAGTTCGAAATGCTGCCGAAGGAGCGGCGCTGCGGACTGCACGTAGACAACTTCTCTATGAGTCAGCCCTGTCTTGCAGGCCTTTTTTCTGGCCACACCAAACGAAAGCCGAAGGTCATTGCGCCATAACAAAAGGAGATTGGCTATCACGTGACATCGTTGGACTGCATCTGCCCCGTCGGAATCCACTAGCAGGTAATCATTAATCTGCTGATGAACGTCATGCAAGCAATGTCAGGGCTTGAGAACGGACCTCGGCTGATCCGCATCTGTACAGAGGTGCTGGAGGGACGCGAGGTTCGGCTCAGCATTCAGGACAGCGGTCCCGGGATCGCTTTTGAAGACCGCGAACAGCTTTTCCGTCCGTTCTTCACGACCAAGGCGAACGATATGGGCATGGGTCTTTCCATTTGCCGTTCAATCGTGGAGGCTCACGGCGGGAACATCGGCGCCGACGTTGCGTCCGTAGTGGGGGCTGTCTTCCGCATCACGCTGCCGCTATATACCGGACCAGAGGAGAGTAGGGGTACGGCCGCGATGAAGGGCGCACTCAGTGGCCCCGCGCGATGAGGGGCTCTGGCAAAATTGCTGAAACGAGTCACAGGCGCACCGGTCGTCCGGTGTCTTCTTCCACTGAACAGTACATCAGAAAATGACACGATCCTCAGTACCGCCGTTTCCCCAAGCCGTCTTCTCGCCGGTCACGCGCAACGCAATTTTCATCGTCGCGACCATCAACGATGACGCCGCGAGCCGGGCCAACGTGCGCGCCTGGTGCGCCGATGTCGCGAATCTCACGCGCGCCATCGGCAAGCGTGTGCCATCAGGCAATCTCACATGCGTCGTTGGGTTCGGCTCGCACGCGTGGGACGCGCTTTTCGGTGCGCCTCGTCCGGCTGAACTCCACCCGTTCCGCGAATTCGGCGCCGGTGGGCGTGTAGCGATGGCGACACCGGGGGACCTGCTCCTGCACATTCGTGCCAACCACATGGACCTCTGCTTCGAACTCGCCACAGAATTGATGGCCCGCCTCGAAGGAGCGGCGACGACGGTGGATGAAGTCCATGGCTTTCGCAACTTCGATATGCGCGCAATGATCGGCTTCGTCGACGGCACGGAAAATCCGGTCGGTGAAGAGGCCGTGCATTTCACGGTGATCGGCGACACAGACCCGAACTTCGTGGGCGGCAGCTACGTGCTCGTGCAGAAGTACCTCCACGACATGAGACGCTGGGGTGCGCTGTCAGTAGAAGCGCAGGAGCACATCATCGGCCGCACGAAGCTCCGGGACATCGAGCTGAACGATTCGGTGAAGCCGAGCTGGTCGCATAGTTCCCTGACTACGCTCGAAGATGCCAACGGGGACGAGATCAAGATTCTCCGGGACAACATGCCGTTCGGCAGGCCCGGCTTTGGCGAATTCGGCACGTATTTCATCGGCTATGCACGCTCGCCGCAGCCCATCGAACAGATGCTGGAAAACATGTTTGTCGGCCGACCGGCTGGAAACTACGACCGCCTGCTCGACTTCAGCCGTGCCGTGACGGGCGGACTGTTCTTCGTGCCGTCCGAGCCTCTGCTCAAGGCGCTCGCCGAGCGCGACCCAGGAATCGCTCACACCATTACCGTCGCGTCTGCATCGTCCCGGGATATCCCAGACGCGCAGACAACCCAGAACATGCCGTCCGGCGATGGCTCGCTTGCCATCAGATCCCTCAAAGGAGCACCACGGTATGAATAATCTCCACCGCGAGCTGGCGCCCCATTTCCAGCGCGGCCTGGTCGCAGATCGAAGATGAAGTCGCGCGCACGTTCAAGCGCCTGGTCGCGGGCCGCCGAGTCGTGGACGTTACGGGATCGGGCGGTGCCGATCTCGCAGGCGTCGGCACGGGGCATCAGAACGGCATCGAGGCGCCGCTGGAAGGAATTCGCGCGAGCCAACGCGAAGTTCAATCGCTCGTCGAGTTGCGCGTGCCTTTCGCGCTGTCGCGCAACGCTATCGACGACGTCGAACGCGGCGCTGAAGACTCCGACTGGCAGCCCGCTAAGGACGCGGCCACGCGGCTCGCGTTCGCGGAAGACCGCGCGATCTTCGACGGCTACCGGGCCGCGCAGATCACAGGCATCCGCGGAGCTGCGTCGAACCCGGTGCTGCTGCTGCCCACGGACGCCGCAGGCTATCCAGCCGTGATCGCGAAGGCGCTCGAAGAACTGCGCCTTCAAGGCGTGGACGGTCCGTATACGTTGGTGCTCGGCACGAACGCCTATACAACCGTAAGCGAGGCGAACGAGCAAGGCTATCCTGTGCTCGAGCATATTCGTCGATTCGTGAGCGGTGAGCTCATCTGGGCACCGGCCATCGCTGGGGGCTGTATTCTCAGCACACGCGGTGGCGATTTCGCGCTCCACCTTGGACAGGATGTGTCGATTGGATATCTGAGCCATGATGACCAAAGCGTGCATCTCTATTTGCAGGAGAGCTTCACGTTCCTGCTGCAGACGTCCGAGGCCTGCGTAACGGTTCGGTCGGAATAGACGAGTCAGAAATGGGGTGGGAGACGGCCGCAAAGGAACGGCGTCTGATGCGACCGCTTGATCCGTGTTGCTGGCGCTCTGCGACGCACTGCGTCTGGACGTCCTCATAGCAGGCGCTTGAGAAGTCTTCAAGCTGAAACTGCGCGCTTCCGTCGGCGATTAGCCGTCGGATGACTTCAGAAAGCGACGTCTTGCCACTGTTGTTGCGGCCCACGACGACTGTAGTA
>NZ_JBFRCK010000094.1:0-7255 GCF_040965775.1 Paraburkholderia sp. BR10954 | reverse complement strand
ATGCCTATGCGCGGCGGGGCTACGAGGCGCCGCGCGGGGAGCTCGAGACGGTGCTGGCGCAGCTGTGGGCGGAGCTGCTGGGTCTGGAGCGGGTCGGTCGGCATGACCACTTCTTCGAGCTGGGCGGTCATTCACTGCTGGCCGTGCGGCTGCTCAGCCGAGCACTGGATGGCGGAATGAAATTAAGCGCTCTCGATCTCTTCGAAGCCCCCGTCCTGCAGGACCTTGCCTCCAGGGCCGAGATGGCCATGGAGCGTCATGTCCCTGGAGTGTTGCCGGTTCGTTTGGCGGGAACTCAGCCTCCCGTGTTCTTTGTTCCGACAGGCTATGGAGATTATTCGTATGTCTTCACTTTGGCAAAAGAAATGGAAGTGGATAGTCCGATCTACGCTCTGCCATGGCCCTCCTTCAAAGATCGTTCACTGACTCTTGAGGAGATCGCAACATATACACTATTGACGATGAAGAAGATTCAGCCACGAGCTCCCTACCGGATTGCCGGATATTCGTCCGGTGCGGTCCTAGCTTATGCGATTGCTCAGCAGTTGCTGCGCTTTGATGAAACGGTGTCCTTTCTGGGTCTTATCGATGCCCCGCTGCCAGCAAATTCTCCGAAAAAATCGGATGCCGAAATAATACTGGAAATGGTATTTGAACCTCTGGAGTCTTTGGACGATGAACGATTCGAACTGCTACAGCGCTGTGCTAGGAACAGTTCTGTCTCGCAACTACTCCAAAAGGCACAGGAAATCGGGGCGATAGTTGTAGAAGGGGATTTCTACGAAACCGCCGAAACGTATATCCATTTCCAGCACGCGTTACTGAACTATCAGGTTCCATCCCTGCAAGTCGAAATCCACCAGTTCTATGCATCTGAGCTTCCCCAGAATTTCCGGGCTGGGTGTACTCCGGATGCAACGGAGGCTAAGAAGATCGCACCTATGCATGGCTGGGACCGAGTTCTAAATCCCGAGGCCATTCACGCCATACCGATTCCCGGCGATCACGTGACAATGATGGCCGTGCCGGAAAACCGCCGGATTCTTGCACGCGCGCTTTCCTTATGCTTAAGCGGCACACCACACCGGCGAACAATAGGGCCCTGACGCTATGACAACGCGCTCGCACCATCTCGACAGTTACCTCCCGTCGACTTTCGAAGCCCTAACGCAAGGAGGGGACCCGCGGATCGAACTCGACACCGCCACAATGATCAACAAATACGGGGGACGACCGATACCAGATACAGGACTGTTAGCATTTGGCTCCGCCACGGCATCTACTATCTCCCTATCTGGCTACTCTGCTGCGCAACAATTACGCTCTCATCTCTTGAGTAGCTTACGGAAGAGAAATCCGGCGGATGTTTATTTGGAGGAGATGTCGAGGCTGCGTAGTGAATTTATCGACCTGTGTGGCTTAGGAGAACTATCTGGGTTGGAGGCTATTGTATCCGCTTCCGGCACAGATGCTCACATGCTTGTCGCAAGACTGGTGGCCGGGACCAGCTCTCGCACAACGTTGGCGATCATGGTTCAACCGGAAGAGACGGGGAGCGGTGTCGCGCGCGCTTTGGCGGGCGCCTTATATCATCGCTATCCGCCCGCGATGGACGATGAGAATGTGGGAGATTTCGGCGATGTCAATGACGTCGAGTCGATAGCAATTCGCTCACAGAACGGCAGTCTCCGATCCATTACTGCGGTTGATGACGAACTTGAAGCAACGGTATCGAGTGCTGTAAAGCAGTATGAGCGCATTTTGATCGTATTAACCGACGTCTCCAAGACCGGCGTGTTGGGCCCCAGTCCGGATCGCGTCCTCGAACTCAAGCGGCGCTGGCCAAACATCATCGAGACTGTCATCGATGCCTCTCAATTCAGGCTGGCATCGAGCACGTTAGTAAGTTACCTCCGTGCGGATAGTATTGTCATCATTACTGGATCAAAGTTTTTTAACGGCCCTCCATTTTCCGCAATGTTGCTGGTTCCGGCAGACGCAGCATGCAGATTGATGAAGCGGCCGGTCGATCCGGCACTTCGCGTCAATAGTGCGCGCGCAGAGTGGCCGCCACATTGGAATGGCATCATGTCGCTTCACAATGCAAGCAACTTTGGATTGCTTTTGCGGTGGGAGGCTGCCCTCGCTGAACTGCGGGCTTTTCACAGCATCCCCACGGAAGGTATCAGAAAGGTCGTGGAGAACTTCTATAACGCTATTACATCATGGATGAGTAACTCGCAACAGCTTAGTCTCCTGGAACAACCCGCCTTGCAGCGCCGTCCAACGGAAAACCATGCGACGTGGGATCAGATACCAACGATTTTTCCTTTCGTCTTGTTCGAGTTTGATAACCGAAGAAGGCCGCTGCGCGCGGAGGAGACCACCAAAATCTTCAATCGAATGAAAGCAGACCTTGGTGGGAGGGCGCGCGGAGTAAGACGGAAAATATTGTCCGCGCGTTGCGAATTGGGCCAACCCGTTTTATGTGGCGAGATCGATGGGGTTCCTGTTTCTGCGCTGCGAATGAGTCTTAGCGCGCGGTTAATTGTGGAGGCCGCTTGCGAGAGAGATAACAGCGCTGAATATCTAGTAGAACGTGCCATTTCTGTGTTGGAAAAAGTATCTCTTCTGGCTAAAAACAGAGTGCTTGCATCCTGACTTAAAACAGTCTTGGTCGAGCACCGGGCCTACTGGCGGGCGGCGATCGCGATAGTCAAGAGAACGCGAGATTTGCATTGGCCTTACTCGAATATGGTAATGCTTTTCAAGCGCGAACCAGTGGCACACTGACTCCGATTCAAGGCTGTCGGCCAACCTGCAACGGGAAAATGGTGCTGACATCATGAGCAAATAGAGACGATCACTTTGCAGTGCTAGCGGTGATGTGAAGCGGGTCGACCGGCGGGGAGTGCAACTCAATAGTACGGCGTGGATATCCATTCCCGGTTAGAGAATGAGGCCTCTGGACGCGTCTTTCATCAATGGGGGCATTTGATCCAACATGACCGGTTGTCGAGCCGCAGGTTCTTCACTATCTCACGCCGCGCGTGCATTGCATATATCAACAGGGAACTGGGATTGAGCTTGTCCTCAACGGGGAAGCGCTTGTGGTGTTAGAAAGCACTTTTGTTAAGGAATACGAAGTGGATAGGCATAAACACGGGGAGTACGACAGAAAGGCCGACCAGGGTTTCGGGGAATTGCCCTTGGTCTCCTGCCAGTCGGTGGAAGTGGTTGAGCCAGCCGAAGCCGTGATCGACCGCCCAGCGGCACGGCAACGGCACGAAGCCATTTTTCGCCTCAGTCCGCTTGATTATCTGAGACTCGATCTCTTCGTCGAGTGCGGCCTCTGCAGGCTCTTCGCAGGTATATCCCTGATCGGCGAACGCAACCTTGACTGTCTGGCCTTTGGCGTGCTGAATCTGGCGCGCCAATTCTCCGACCAGAGCATGCTCCTGTTCGTTGGCCGGCATTACATGCGAAGCAAGCAACTGCTCGAAGATATCGACCGCCATATGGACATTACTGCCGCACGGCGGAAAGTCATTGGGCAACAAACGCCACGGGATAGCCGCGCGCATGATCCAGCGCAGTGCATCGAACATCTCGCGCAATTCGTTGCAGCGACGCGGCGTGTCTTTGTTCATCAACGTCAGATACGCAGTGGCGAAGTACCAATCTTCACCCGATATATCGGTTGGCTATGGCCTATGCTCTTTTGTCCCGTCAGGATACAAAGCCCGGAACAAAGAGCCTAACGTGCTCTAGATCATTGATGACCCTATCCATTCGGGGGGCTGTAAGAAAGAATATGAGCGATGCGATTTAACGATTCCCGTCGGAGTTCGGAGATGAATTTGAAAATATTTTCTTTGCGAGAGAGGCCGGAACTTATTCCTCTTGTTTTTTCGAGCGAGTTAGATAGCATGTGGCCGGACTTTATGCGCCATGATCGCACCGCAAAGCTTTATTTTGGCGCGGGAGTCTTCTCAAGATACTTAGACTTCGCGTATGCTGGACTTGTCGATGAGGAGGTCGTTGGGCGCGCTTTCGGCGTTCCATTTGCTTCAAACATCGAGGGCCGCATGGAATTGCCGGACGGCGGTTGGGATGAGGTTATCCGCTGGGCTCACGAAGACAGTCTGCTAGGCCGTGAACCAACGACGATAAGCGCACTCGAAATTACCCTACTGCCAAAGGCGAGAGGTTTTGGTAATGCGCTGGCACTGCTGAATGCGTTGAAGCAATGTGCCAAAATGGCGGGATTCTCAAAACTTTCGGTCCCCGTTCGGCCAAGCCAGAAACACCATGTGCCCAGTATGCCAATGTTCGAGTATACCCGACTCCAACGCCCCGACGGTTTGCCGACGGATTCTTGGTTGCGAACCCACCTCGGTGCTGGAGGAAGGCTCATGAAAATTGCCCCTTATTCTATGACCATCGTTGGAACGATTTCGGAATGGTCACGATGGACAGGGAAAATATTCGAACATTCTGGACCTGCTGAGGTCGATGGGGCATTGGTGCCGGTGCTCGTTTCAATGGAGCAAAATTGCATCGTTTATGTCGAGCCAAATGTGTGGTTTCAATACGAACTATGATTGATGAGGTGTAATTCTTTCATTTCACGAAGTGAGATACGTCGATATATCAAAGATGACGAAAAAGAAACCTTGGTTTGACATGCGGGCGTTTAAGTACGTACTAGTCTTTACTGTACGATACTGGCGCAAACAGCCCGTGAGAATTTCCGTGATCGCGACGCTCGCATTACTGGCCACCCTTGCCGAGGTGGTGACGCCATTCTTTTCTGGGCGACTGGTGGATGCGCTGACAGCTAGTGCCGGTGATATGGGCTTGAAGTCCACTGCGTGGCACCATGCAGCAAATACCTTTGGTCTGCTGATTGCATTGGGAGCTGGCACGACCTTGGCGAGACATTTCACGCTTCACAACATCATGGTGCTGACGTTGAACATGATAAGCGATGTCGCGTCGAGCGCTTTTTGCCGAGTGCAACGTCTCTCGACCGATTGGCATACAAATAATTTCGCCGGTTCGACAGTACATAGGATCACGCGCGGTATGTGGGCGCTAGAACTGATGAACGACACGCTCCTTCTCGCGTTGCTGCCTTCTCTGCTGATGCTGGGTGGCGCGACGATACTGCTTGGTGTCCGCTGGCCGCTGATGGGTGTCCTGGTTGGCGCAGGTTCGCTGCTGTACATTACGGTCGCAGTGTCGCTATCGCTCGGCTATGTAGCGCCCGCCGCGCACATCAGCAATCTGTGGGACACCCGCATGGGAGGTCGGCTTGCCGACGCGATAGCCTGTAACTCGCTCGTGAAAGCGTTTGGCGCCGAGAGCCGAGAAGAAGCTAGGTTTGCCCGCATAGTCAGCAAGTGGGGTACGCATGCGGCTCGCATGTGGGCGCGCAGCACGACCAATGGTGGAGTGCAGAGCGGCATGCTCGTGCTGATGCAAACCGCGATGCTCAGTGCCGCACTATGGTTCCGCGTGCGCGATGAAGCAAGCGTCGGCGACATCGCGTTTGCGCTAACAATGTTCTATGTCTTGCAAGGTTATCTACGCGAAGTTGGTACGCACGTACGCAACCTGCAACGCTCTGTGAATGATATGCAACAACTAGTTCTGCTTGAGCAAGAGAGATCTGGCGTCGAGGACCGGCCAGGTGCGCGTCCTATCGAGATTCGACGAGGGGAGATTTGCTTCGAGCGCGTGACTTTCCAATATGACAAAGTCCGCGAGCCCTTGTACGAGGATTTCTCAGTAACCATTGCCCCCGGTGAGCGCGTTGGCCTGGTGGGCCGTTCAGGGTCAGGAAAGACTACGTTCATAAAACTAATCCAGCGGCTCTACGATCTCAGCGATGGTTGCATAAGGATTGACGGGCAAGACATTTCCCAAGTTGAGCAGACTTCGCTGCGACGGCAGATCGCTATCGTGCAACAAGAGCCGTTGTTGTTTCACCGCTCGCTAGCGGAGAACATCGCATATGGTAAGCCGGACGCGACGCAGGCCGAGATCGAGCAAGCTTCCGCGCTAGCGAACGCGCACGAGTTCATTGCCGCGTTACCGAACGGATATGCCACGCTGGTGGGCGATCGCGGCGTGAAGCTTTCGGGCGGTGAACGTCAGCGAGTGGCTATCGCTCGTGCTTTCTTGGCAGACGCGCCAATCCTTATTCTCGATGAAGCGACCTCGAACCTTGACCGCGAAAGTGAAGTGCTGATTCAGCAGGCGATGGAGCGGTTGATGGTTGGGCGTACGACACTCGTGGCTGCACACCGCCTGTCCACGGTTCGCGCGCTCGATCGGCTGCTGGTGTTTGATCACGGCCGCCTCGTCGAGGAAGGAAGCCACGATCGGCTCGTTCAGCTCGATGATAGTACTTACCGTCGGTTGTTTGATCGGCAGGGATTCGGGTTAGCTCGCGAGATTTGACGAGGTTGTGTGCTGCCGTTGCTGACGAGCAGATCAAACGGCGACAAATCGGAAGCGTTTCCCGGCGCACTTCGATACCAATCATCCAGTTGGATTCGCACGAATGCCCACAGAAACTGTGGATAACCCGACCAACCGGACCGAGGGAATGCGGATACGATACAAAGAGGCAGTGAAGGAAAAGCAACTTGAAAGGGGGCCATGCCATGCAATACGTGGGTATGGTCCCGAAGGCAGGCGGTAATATGGAAGGTCCTTTCAGAGAAGTCAGGAGAGTTGCCGCTTGGTAAGTGGGGGCGTTCTCCATTTGTCGTTCGGCCGCACTTCTTGCTTGACGCTCTACAGGACAAGGTCGCGCAATCCGTAATTGCAGGCAGATGCGCTAAAGAAGGCGGACCCTCGCGGGCCGGCGGCGTCAAAGTGCCCTAAAGGAAGATCATTGAGATCCTCACAGGCAAACCGGAGGGGAACCAAACGAACGATACGACGGTCGGGTGGATATCGCGAAGAACATCTTCCAGCTTCATTGGGTGGACGCCGGCACGGGTGAGATCGCGAACCGACAGCTGAAACGGGATACATTCCTTGAGCATTTTGCGAATGGCGAACCATGTCTGATCGGGACGGAGGCCTGTCGCGGCTCCCAGCACTGGGCGCAAGGATTGATTGAGATGGGTGATCAGGTCAAGCTAATGCCGGCGAAGCTCGTCCAGCCATTGCAATATCGGCAACAAGAACGATCCCGCTGACGCTCGCGCGATCTGGATGGCCTTGGTCTGGACTGCGA
>NZ_JBFRCK010000093.1:0-7288 GCF_040965775.1 Paraburkholderia sp. BR10954 | reverse complement strand
AACAGGGGTTCCTGCATCTCATCCATTCCGCGCATCGCATCCGCTGCCAAAGATCATGAACACGATATCCATAACGCCCGTCCCTCAAACCCCGTTTACACGGGACCCAAATTCAACAGCCTGCTAGTGCCGCGAGGTTTCTACCGAACCGCCCTAGCGCACCGAGCCAATCGATAGCCGGACTTGACATGCCAGCAACGAATCGTCGGTTCCGTACCTGAGTACGCCGCCTCGCTCCGAACGAGAAGTGTCCGTCAACAGCGCAGCTGATCATAACAGCAGGGAACCGCCGGCCGTGGTAAAGCGATTTCGTCGCGTTCATTCTCTCCTTCCAACGCGCGCCTCATCGCCAGCGTGATGGCGCATTTTCGGGCAACGGATAGCCATCATGCCAATGCCCGCGCGGCCAAGCGGGGCGGCTAGGGGCATCGATATCGCCGAGCTCGTACTGGAAGCGCTCCAAGGTCGCGGCGATCGCTGCATCAATCTCATCTTCCGATCGACCGCGGTAGCGAAACCGGCCGAGGATCTCGTCGTAGCCGCCCTTGCCGTCGAAGACATGATTTGCCTTCGGCGTAATGGCCGCATACAGCGGTGCGATACCGTCCGGGACGACGGCTCGCAAGAGGCGACTGCCGGTCGCCTCGGGGAGCAGCAGAAACCCTCCTAGCTCGGTGGAGCGGGCCGCTGCACCCACGCCTGCCTCGGATGCGAGCGACGTCCCGTAGTTGAGCTGCTGACGGACCCACAGGCTGAAGATGTCAATGCCGTAGAGATCGCGGAACAGGAACGGAATTTCGCCGCCGCCTACGCGCGCGCCGATCTCAAGGAAATAGAGGCCGTCGGAGCCGCGAATCACTTCGAGATGAAAGGCGCCATCCAACAGCGATAGAGCGCGGAGACTCGTTTGCGCGAACGCGAGTAGTTCGTCGTTCGACGGTCCAGGCTGCAACATTATCGACCCGAGCGGTTTGCCATTGGCGAAGTCAAGGCATGAGTTAAGGTAGCGCGACGCCCGGATCAGCAACGGCTTGCCGCTCGAGACGATACCGTCAACGTGATAGATCGGCCCTTCGATGAACTCCTCGCATTCGTACGAAGTGCCCGTAAGTCGGGGCAGGAGCGCACCGAACTGTTCCACCGAATCGACCCGGTGGACACCGATGCTTGCCGCGCCGGTTCGCGGCTTGACGATAAGCGGATGCCGCAGTCCGGCGACAGTGGTGAGCGCGTCCTCCCGATCGTTCAATTCGACGAACTGCGGCACGCGCAGACCGGCCGCACTGACGACGCGCTTCATCACCGTCTTGTCGCGAAAGCGTGCTGCGGTGGCGGGCCGGTCGCCCGGGACGTCGAAGGTTTCCCGCAGCTGTGCCGCGGCGAGCAGGTCGAATTCGGACAGCGCGATCAGTCGGTCGACACCGTTCAGCCTAGTACGGCATGCGTCAAACGCCACGCGCAGCCTGTGTATATCGTTGAAGTCCGGGAGGATCTCGATGTGCGAGATGCGCGTCGCTTCGAGAGCTTTCGCGCCTTCCGGTGTGCACAGATAGGCAACGTCGTGCGCGTCGTGATCGATGTATCGGTGATAGGCGGCAAAATCGTCGGACCAGCGATTCATTACGACACTTCGGGTACGGCGGGGGAAGGGGGTATCCGTCATCGCGACTCATCCTTCAATGGACCTTGAATGTCAACCCCATTTCGAGCGCGCATTGCGCGTCGTTCAGTCGGCGTTCGAGCGTGGGGCGATCGGGCGCTGTAAATAGCACGTGGCCGACCCGGCCACGGAAGTCGGTCGGCGGCGATACCCAGTCGCCGGTGCGCGGATAGATTTCCGCTTCTTGGAAGCCAGGCTGCGTACGCACATCGTCAAGCCCGCTGACACCAACGAACTGCCCGGCTGCCTCGGGTGCGAGAAACCGGACGCCGCTTACCCGGGTGCTCCGCCCGTGGCAGTATCCCGGGGCCGGGTCCCATTCCCCGAGATAGCTGCGGAGCATGACTTCCGGTAGCGAGATTGACTTAGCTAGCTCAACGAGCCGGTAGATCCGGTCGCCGCCGAGCCGCGCGGCGATTTCGATCAGCGTGGGACCGTCGCGCGTCATGCGCACTTCCGCATGAAACACGCCCAGCGTCAGGCCGATCTCTCTCGCCACCGTTTCGACATACGCGCTCAGCCGAGCTCGGTCGCGGTCGTCGAGCGTAGCGTCGACCACATGTCCCATCTCGACGAAGTAGGGCTCGGGCCCGAGGATCTTTTCGGTAATGGCGAGCATGCGCGGACCGAGCGGACCGACGTAGCCTTCTACGCTGTACTCAGGTCCGTCGAGATACTGTTCAAGCATCATCACTTGACCAACTTCGCGGCCCATGTCCGGAACAGATCGATGCGCAACGCTGTCGACCGTCGCCTGCAACTGCGCGAGCGAATCGACGCGGCGCACCAGTAGGCTGCCGCAACCATCGACCGGCTTCACGACGGCCGGAAATCCGACGTGCGCCGCCGCGCAGGCGACGTCGCCACGCTTTGCGATCGGCGCGAAACGCGGTACAGCGAGCCCGGCCATGCTGAGTCGCTGACGGCTACGGTATTTGTCACGTGTGAGCGCGGCCGCTTCGGGCGCTAGATGAGGTAACCCCAATTGCGCGGCCGTCTGCGCGACGACGTCGACCGCGTACTCAAAGCCGGGAACGAGCGCGTCGATGCCCCCAACAGTCCGCACTGCTGCAGCGACGTCATCAGCCGAGCCAGTGTCGACACTCGTCAGCGACGCCACGGTCCGGAGGTGCGTTGGCGGCACGATGCGGGTATCTGCGCAGAACACGTGTACTGGGTGCCCGAGCCGCTGCGCTGCAGCGATCAGCGCGGTGCCCGATGAGACAGGCTCCACTACTACAATAGCCACGATGCGCTCCTCATGCAACGACCACGTCCGACTGGCGCCCGGTTTCTGCCTTTAGTTCGTCGAAGTAATCGCCGACCAAGCCGATGAAGTTGCGAAGATGCATTTCGGCCTTGTCGATGCCACCCCATCCGTCGATCGCGCGCTGGACGGCGCCCCACATCAGATCGTCGTGGTCGTGCGATTCGTCGTATTGGATATGGCCAAGCGAACCCTTAACGGTGTGGTGCCCGAAGGCTCGACCCGCGGCTTCGGTGATCGTCTTATTGTAGCGGTCCGAATACCATTCGACGAACCAGTTCCACGCCATCGTCGGCAATGGGCCATCGCGTTCGATGCTGAGATACAGATAATTGATCAGCTTCCTGGTCGAGTGGAGCGGCTCAATGGTGTCAATCTGTTCGGCGGTGAGGCCGAATTTTTCGATGTCGCGCAGAAAGAGTCCTTCGTGGCCGTATTCCTCGGCGAGGTATTGCGCGAGGATCTGCGCGAGTTGATTGTCCTTGAAGCCGATCTTGTAGAGCGCGAATGCATCGACTTCATTGTTCAGGCGGATGCGCAGCACTGTCTCAACGAGATGCCGCCGATAGTATTCGCGGTCGATCCATTCGCCACGGTGAAACGCGGCGGTGTCGGGCGAGGCGGAAAAGAGCGCCTGCATTTCACAGTCTGCAACCAGTTCGAAACGGGCACGATCTTGGTGGGCCATTTTCAGTCTCCAGTAAAACCACATGAAGGGAAACAGCATCGCAAGCGCGACACACACAACGACGAAGCGAATCATCCGCAGTTAGTGTCTCGACAACATTCGAAGACGCGGAGGAAAATGCAGTGCGAGATGACGAGCCACCTGCCGGCAACGCCGGCCTATTCTTGGCGGCAGCAGGCTATGCTGGCGCTGATCACGAGCAACGTGCCGATGCTTTGCAAGCCTGTCATAGGCTGACCGAGGACGACAAAACCGATTGCGGCAGCAATGGCGGGTTCGATGCTCATCAGAATGCCGAACGCGGACGCCGTCATGCGCCGCAGCGCGAACATCTCGAGGACGTAGGGCAGGAGCGGCACGAGTACCGCGAGATATGCGGCGTCAATCAATTGCGCGGTGGGCAGATGGCCACTGCTTTGCGCAAGACCAAACGGCGTGGTGACCAGGGCCGCGACGATCAGCGACATTGAGAGCCCCTGCAGGCCATCGAACAGCGTGCCGACTCGCTTCATCATCACGATGTACGTTGCCCATCCGAGCGCAGCCCCAACCGGAAAGACGAGCGCGGTTAACGAGGTGGTCCACATGCTGTCCTGCCGCGCAATCAGGACGACGCCGACCATCGCCACCATGGGCCACACTAGCATCCGGAATCTGCGAATGCCGGCCGTCGCGACGATGAGGGGACCAATGAAGCTGATGGCGACTGCGAGACCAAGGGGCACGCGCTGCACGGCTTCGAAGTAGCACAGTGTCATGCCGGCCATGGCGCTACCGAGGACGAAAGCGGCGATCCAGCGCTGTCGGGAGTAGGTATGGAGCGGCGGTCGCACCACGATCGCGAGCACCAAGCCCGCGAAACAAAGACGCAGCCATGTCGTGCTGAGCGTACCGTATTGCTTTGTCACGGGTCGCGACAAAGCAGCACCAAGCTGCACGCTGCACATCGACGCGATAGCCATGGCAGCCGCGAGCACGCTGGCAACAGGTCGCGAAGACGGCTTGGAACCAGGGGCGTTAGCATCAAACGCATCGCCTTTAACTGGCTCAACCCCGGTGTCGATACGATTTGTTTGGACGACATCTAAATCTTCGCTCATACTCGGCTCCGCGGGGATGACGGGAGAATCCTAACAGCGCATATCCGCTTTGTATAAGCCGTTAATTTTTTTGAGTGCATCAATCATATTGATGATTCGCGATGGAGAAAAGTCTGTTTTTGCAGGTAAAATTACCGGCGGTAGGCTCACTCCGCGTGGAAAAGAGAGTACTGGTTCTTATCGGATGATTGTCTCGATTGCGCGCCGGACATTTCAGTCATGCGATGTGCCACAGCGTGCTTTGAGTATGGCGGGATGCTGGGCGGTCTCGCTTTGCTCTGAATTCCATCAACTTGATGGCTGGTGTCGACACGCAGCGGTTTCTGCCCATGCGCTCTGGAAGCGATCAATGCCCGGCAGAAGCCATGTCGCGACGAACGCCGGCTAACGGTCACCGTCAACACGCCCACAGCCGAGCCAGCCCCTTCTTCAGTCGCGCAAATCCCAGATTCAACCGATCGAACCCCTCGCGGATGTCAGGGAGCGCCCGAAGGGCGACGGCCGTGAGTACAAGATGCGGTCGCCCGCCGGTAGCGCGGTGGAACAGCAGTACGTCTAGGCATTCTTCGAGACTGCGAACGAATTGACCAACGTCGGTGGGCGTAACATTCAGTTCCATTGCAGCAGCCGAGAAGCCCGGGTGGCGCGCGCTCGACTCCAAGGCTCGCAGCGTGTCCGGGGGAGCCGGCCATGCACAGAAAGATTTTCTTTCAACGACAAACAAGACACCTCATTTGTGAGCGTGACGTCGACTGGCTAGGAATGTTCAAATCGGTCTGCAAAGCAAGGGCATTTCATGTTGCCGTTTCCGTTTTTATCGTTTTCAGGAACAGTCACAGAACGACTACGTTATCTCAACCGTGCACAGGGCCAAGGGCCTCGAATGGAAGCGGGTCAAGGTGGTCAATGATTTCTTGTTCAAGTACGTCGATGGTCGTCTCGTGGTAGAGGACGACGAACTGCGCCTCCTATACGTCGCCTTCACGCGCGCGCAGCATGTGCTGGATGTATCGGATCTACGCGAAGAACTCCTGCGCCTGTTTGCATCGCGCCGGTAGCCCGATCCTAACCAGCGTGTCGAGCTCGATCAGAAGTAGAAGCCACCCAAAGGAAAACGTAACGGAGGTCGCAGTGAGCAAACGGTCAAATTTGGATTCGCCGGCAGACCGGCTAAAGCGAGCGCGTGAGTCGTTCAATAGCCACATGGAAGCGACCGTAAGGCCTTTGCTTAACATCGACCAGCGCCAGCAGGATCGGTTGCGGTTTGTCGAAATAGAGAAGAGGATCGCCGATAAGAGTATTCGCCGGGACTATCAGCAAAAGGCCATCCGCTGCTTGAGGCGAATATGGAATGCGATGGGCCAAATGCCCAGCTGCGACTTGTGCCCGAGCCCGACTCGAAATTGCCACAATTCATTACTGTTTTTTCGTCTTGCGATCTCGCCAAGATATTGCGTCCATGGCTTGATGTCCAGGTTGTGTTAGATGGTATGGACGCCTCCCCCCGCAACGGGCAAGCGGAAGCTGAGTGGGAGAGAGCATCTGCAGTCAGCTGTACAGTGATGCGTCGAACCCCACAGCTCACGCAGGAGGTTTCCAAATGAAGATGCCCGTTATTGGCATGGATATCGCCAAGCACGTCTTCCAGTTGCATGCGGTCGACGTTGCTACGGGGAAGGTCGAGCGCGTGAAAATCAAGCGAGGTGAGGTAGCGGATTCTTTGCAAAGAGGGCGCGCTCACGTGTGGCGATTGAAGCCTGCGGTGGTGCTCATCACTGGGCCCGCTAACTGCAGAAGCTTAGTCATGAAGTGAGGCTCATTGCAGCGCATTCGGTGAGACCGTTCGTCCTGCGCAACAAATCCGATGCGGCCGACGCGCGGTATCTGGACTGCGGCCCAACAGCCGAAGGCGCGGTTTGTCGCCGTCAAAAGCGAAACACAGCAATCGATTCTGGCATTGCACCGGATGCGGGCACAGCTGATGAAGTTCCGGATCATGCAAACGAATGCTTTGCGCGGCATGCTGTATGAATTTGGCGAAATTCTTCCCGAAGGCTACCAGCCGTTCACGAAGGAGATCGTGCCTGCATTCGCCAGAATCTCTGAGCGTCTGCCAGCCATTCTCGTCGACAGCTTGCGTGAACAGTGGGCCCGTGTATAGGCGATCAGCGAAGATATTGCGTCGCTGGAGCGGTGCCTCTCGAACGAGCCCAGACTTAGAGCCGCTAACACAAGTCATCAACGAAGCGCGAGCAGATAACGGCAGCAGCCAAGGAAAGCAAAGCACTATGAATGTCGAGACGCCGTTCGAAACGAATGCGCAGTTCGCCGAAACCGGCAAACCATGCATGCGTGCGCTCGACCACTCAGCGATGCCGCCCGAGCCGCTCCTTGCTTTCCACGCCGCGACGGGCAATACGGGCCGTGATTCCGCGCTGCTTCAGGTAACGCCGACAGCGGGCAAAGTCATAGCCCTTGTCCGCATGCAACTTGCCCGGGGGTTTGCGGGGCTGGCCATTCAGACCCGAGACTGCCGGAATGGCATCGAGCGTGGGCTCGAATGCCATCGAGTC
>NZ_JBFRCK010000092.1:0-7631 GCF_040965775.1 Paraburkholderia sp. BR10954 | reverse complement strand
CGTATTTGCGCTGGGGCGCGTCAACGTCCATCAGCGTCAGATACGGCGCCGCGAAACTCCATTCCTCATCCGACACATCTGTCGGATACCCTTTGCGGTCGGTTCTTTTCATCCCGCCAGGATACCAAGTCTCAATCGAAGTTCCTAACACGCTCTAGTCTCATCACGATGTGCCAGCGCACCGCGCCACTCTCGCGACGCTTTTCGATCCCCTGATATCCCGAGTCAGCGTACACGTCCGTTTCTTGACCGTGCAACAGCGCATGAGCCTCCGTAATGTCGTGGACATTGCCCGCCGTGCCTACAACGGTATGGACCAGACCGGACTCAACGTCCACGCCGATGTGCGCTTTCATTCCGAAACACCAGTTATCGCTTTTCTGCGTCTGACGCATCTCGGGATCGCGCGTTCCGGAGTTGTTTTTCGTCGAACTGGGCGCCGGAATCGTGGCATCGACGACCGTCCCGGTCTTGAGCATCAGGCCTTTCTTCACCAATATTTCATTGACCAGCGCGAGCATCTGCGCAGCCAGTCCATGGCGCTTCGAGAAGGTGACGAAACCGCAGAATCGTGCTCTCGTCCGGCAAACGCATCGTGCCACCGTCAGATCCTGCGAAGTCACGATACAGCGGCACGTCATATAACGCTTCTTCCATCGCTGGATCGGGCAGACCAAACCACTGTTGCATAAAATGAATGTGCAGCATCGTCGCGATCTGGAACGGCGGCCGTCCAGTCTTACCAGTCGGATAGTACGGTTCGAGCAGCGCAATGAGCTTCAACCAAGGCGCACCGCGTCGTCCTCATCGAGAAATTCTCGCTTACGCGTGCGCGTCGTTGTCAAATCCAGGTCAAGTCCACGTTGCGTCATCTGGGCTCTCCTTAACTCACTCCTTTCATCCCAGGATAGTTCACCGGAATCCCAATGCCAGGACTTTTGCCGACCTTCCTTAACCTTGGCCACCTGAACAACTGGAACCAAGGATGGGCGCGCCGATTGTTGATGACGAACTGTGGAGTACGCATGCCCGGCCGCATCATTTCCGTTGTCTGCTATTCGCTTCGAACGTCGCGCTTCTATTCACGAAGCGTTCCTCAAACTCGGGTGTTGCTCGATCTGCTGGAACACTCTTCAGCGCGTTCAGCAGTCTTTATGCAACCTTCTCTTAGCAATAAGCACGGAACTCGTGAATACGTGGCCACGCAGAAAGTCGATGCTGGATCGGTTCAGTCGAGTTAAGCGCGCGAATAGCATCGTTCGATTCGAATTCTACATCATGCATGATGTAGAAGACGCACAACCCGCCGAGGAGACTTCCGCCTACCAAGAGACAGCAAGAAGTACCTGTGCTACGCGGTCAACAGGGGGTAAAACAGTCGATCTCCAGCTGCGTGTGCCCGTCGCGACAAGACCGCCGCGCGATGTTACTTCGAGAAGGCGAGCGGACAGAAGGATGAACCCGGAAGAATCCTAGAGCACAAGAGCGGCACCATCCGGTTGCGCTCGAAACGCTCGATGCCGGCCTGCGCACGACAGAACAAGCGGCCGAACAAAATCATCGAATAGTCGTGGTATCTGACCAGCTCCGGCAAGTACGCAGAGTGCTCTATGCCATACTATTCCGTAACTGCTCCAACGACATTCCGGAAACGCTTGTATTGCGTAAACGTCGCTCTAAGGGCGCATTGGCACTCAGCACTAGACGTCCGCTGATTTGTAATATCCAGATTGAACGCGTCTGGATCGAACCTACCCCGCAACACCGCTGCGGAAAGTGATCCCGCGTAGGCACTGTCGACCTTAAAGCGATGGTGCGAGTTATAGCCATAGTCGTAGATGCCTGTAAATGATCTAACGTACCAAGCGCGCTTTTTGATCAGCGTGACCTCAGCATCGGCAAATCATTTGGTAAGCCGGGACCCGACTTACCGTAGCCAGTATCACACAACAGCATTATTCTCCGAGGTAAGCGGCCCGAACCTTCGGATCGTCGAGCATCTGTTTCGCATCGCCCGACATCGTGATCAGACCGGAGTCCATCACGTAGCCGCGATTGGCCGCCTGCAGCGCGAGACGCGCGTTCTGCTCGACGAGCAGAACGGTCATACCTTCAGCGGAAATCGAGCGCACCACTTCGAAGATCTTCTCGACCATGATCGGCGACAGACCCATCGACGGTTCGTCGAGCAGCAGCAGTTTCGGACGCGAGATGATCGCGCGCGCCATCGCGAGCATCTGCTGCTCACCGCCCGACAGCGTGCCCGCGTATTGCGAGGCGCGCTCCTTCAGACGCGGGAAGAAGCCGAACATGCGCTCGACGTCCGACTTGATACCGTCGACATCGTTGCGCAGATACGCGCCCATCTGCATGTTCTCGACGATCGACATACGCGCGAAGATGCCGCGACCTTCCGGCACCATTGCGAGACCGCGCTTGAGCAGCTCGTGCGCGGGCAGGCCTTTGATCGACTGGCCCATGTACTCGATGTCGCCGGCCGCGTACGCCTTCAGGCCGGTGATCGCCTTCATCGTCGTGGTCTTGCCCGCGCCGTTCGCGCCGATCAGCGTGACGAGTTCGCCCTGCCCGACTTCGAGGTCGACACCCTTTACCGCCTGGATGCCGCCGTAGTTGACCTGCAGGCCCTTGATTTTCAACATTGCTTGCGTCGTGGACATCAGTGGACCCCCGCACCCAGATAAGCTTCGATCACCTTCGCATCCTTCTGCACGTCCTGCGGCAGACCCTGTGCGATCACCTTGCCATAGTCGAGCACCGTCATCTGGTTGCACAGGCCCATCACGAGCTTCACGTCGTGTTCGATCAGCAGAATCGTCTTGCCGTCCGCGCGGATCTTGTCGAGCAGCTTGGTCAGCTCGACTTTCTCGGTGGCGTTCATGCCGGCCGCCGGTTCGTCGAGCGCGAGCAGCTTCGGATCGGTCGCCAGCGCACGCGCGATCTCCAGACGACGCTGGTGGCCATACGACAGGTTGCGCGACGTGTAGTCCGCGTACTGCGTGATGCCGACGTAGTCGAGCAGTTCGAGCGCGCGCTCCTTGATCTCGCGCTCTTCCTGGCGTTCGGCCGGGGTCTGGAACACCGCGCCGAGCAGACCGTGTTTGGTGCGCACATGACGGCCGACCATCACGTTTTCGAGCGCGGTCATGCCGCCGAACAGGCGAATGTTCTGGAACGTGCGCGCAATGCCCGCCTTCGCGACCTGATAGACCGCGGTCGGCGTGTAGTTCTCGCCGTCGAGCTTGAACTCGCCCGAATCCGGCGTGTACAGACCCGTGATCACGTTGAAGAAGGTCGTCTTGCCGGCGCCGTTCGGGCCGATCAGACCGTAGATTTCACCCGCGCGGATCTGCAGGCCGACCTCGGAAAGCGCCTGCAAACCGCCGAAGCGCTTGTTGACGCCTTTCACCGACAGACGGATCGCCGCGTTGTTGCTTACGTTATCGCTCATGTCTTTTTCTCCACCGGACCTTATGCGCGCACCGGCTTCTTGCCGCTACGCTTCGCCAGCTTCGCAATCTTGTCTTCGTGCTTCGGCGCGGGCCACAGGCCTTCCGAGCGATACAGCATGATCACGACCATCGCCAGACCGTACAGCAGCTGACGGATCACTTCGGTATCGACGACTTCATGGCCGAAGATCATGTTCTGCAGCGGACCCATCGTGGAGCGCAGGAACTCGGGGAACACCGCGAGCAGCACCGCGCCGAGAATCACGCCGGGGATGTGGCCCATGCCGCCGAGCACCACACAGGCGAGCACCACGACCGATTCCCAGAACGTGAACGATTCCGGCGACACGAAGCCCTGGAACGCACCGAACATCGCGCCCGACAAGCCGCCGAACGACGCGCCCATCGCGAACGCGAGCAGCTTCACGTTGCGGGTGTTGATGCCCATCGCCTTGGCGGCAATTTCATCTTCGCGGATCGCGGCCCACGCGCGGCCGATACGCGAATGCTGCAGACGCGTACACGTCCAGATCACGAACAGCGCGCACAGCACGAACAGGTAGTAGTACAGGTACACCGCCGGGAACTGCATGCCGAACAGCGAGTGCGACTGCGCGAAGCTGAAGCCGCCGATCTGCACCGGAGCGATCCCGGTGATCCCCTTCGGACCATTGGTGATGTTCACCGGACGGTCGAGGTTGTTCATAAAGATCCGCACGATTTCCCCGAAGCCGAGGGTCACGATCGCCAGGTAGTCGCCGCGCAGACGCAGCGTCGGCGCGCCGAGCAGAATCCCGAACATCGCGGCCAGCGCCATCGCGATCGGCACGATGATCCAGATCGGCACGTTCAAACCGTGCGGCGCGAGCGCCGCGATCCATTCGAATTGCGTCGACAGGTGCGGCGAGCTCAGCAGCGCGGCCGTGTAGGCACCGATCGCGTAGAACGCGATGTAGCCCAAGTCGAGCAGGCCGGCAAAGCCCACCACCACGTTCAGGCCCAACGCGAGCATCACGTACAGCATCGCGAAGTCGAGCACGCGGACCCAGTAGTTGCCGCCCGCCGCGCCGATGATCATCGGCGCGGCGATCACGAAGATCGTCGTAAGGATGCCGATGGTCAGCGTCTTGGTGCGGTTCTTTTCGGGGATGAGCGTTGTGGACGGCTCGATCGGTTGAATTGAGGTCATGATTGTTGACTCCTTGTGGCCCGGGATCAGGCGCGATCCGCGACACGTTCGCCGAGCAGACCCGACGGACGGAACACGAGCACGACGATCAGCACGATGAACGCGAACACGTCCTGGTAGTTGCTACCGAACACGCCGCCCGTGAGGTTACCGATATAGCCCGCGCCCAACTGCTCGATCAGGCCGAGCAGCACGCCGCCGACCATCGCGCCGCCGAGATTGCCGATACCGCCGAGCACCGCCGCGGTAAAGGCCTTCAGGCCAGGGATGAAGCCCATGTAGAAGTGCGCGTTGCCGTATTCGGACGCGATCATCACGCCGGCGAGCGCCGCGAGCGCCGAGCCGATCATGAAGGTCGCCGAAATCACGAAGTTCGGGCTCACACCCATCAGGCTCGCGACGTTCGGATTCTCGGCGATCGCGCGCATCGCGCGGCCGAGCCTGGTCTTATGCACGAGCAGCAGCAGGCCGCCCATCACGATGAACGCCACCACGATGATCACGATTTCGGTCATCGAGATCACGGCGCCGGGCGTCGTGTCGGTGGCCTTGATCACGTTGATCGGGTCAGTGGGCAACAGCTGCGGGAACGGCAGCGGATTGCGCGACCAGATCATCATCGCGAGCGTCTGCAGCAGAATCGACACACCGATCGCGGTGATCAGCGGCGCGAGACGCGGTGCGCGGCGCAACGGCCGGTAGGCCACGCGCTCGATCGTGTAGCCGACCACCGCGCAGACCACCGCGCAGACCGCCGCCGCGATGAGCAACGCGATGACCAGCGTCAGCACGTTGCCGAGGCCGGGGAAGTGGTTCTGCAGCACACCTATGGCGGAGAGCGCAACCATCGCGCCCACCATCAACACGTCGCCGTGAGCGAAGTTGATGATGCCCAGAATGCCGTAAACCATCGTGTAGCCCAGTGCGATGATGGCGTAGACACTGCCAAGAATCAGACCATTCATGATTTGTTGGACCAGAATGTCCATGTCTCTCTTACTCCAGTTGACCGCCTACGGGTTGATACGGGGTAACGGACAGCGCGAAGCTGTCCGTTACCTGTCGAAAAATAATCTAGTACGATGGCGGCTATCGTCGCAAATCGCACAGACCGTCACATGTGCGTCGATCCAGTCGCCGGTCTGATCAAATGCGACTTCTCGATCATTGTCGAGAATTGCATCTGCTTGTGCACTGTCACGAAATCACGCCAGAAATACTGCGACCGATCGCCGTCGTGTCTCCCGAATAGACGAGTTTTCTGAACGGAGGACGCGCCCGGTTCCCGACCCACTGCGTCATCCTCCGATAGCACTTCGAACGTAACCGAGCGACCAGTTGCAGCTCCTGATACTTTGTTCACATTTTCAACCGCGATTCGAACACCGCTTTCGTCGTCCCTTCCAAAGGTCAACTGCCCGCCTGTCAGCGGCTCAGCAACCCTCTCCGTTGCGACTTTAGGCTGTCCAGCCACGCGGACGGCAGTGCCGCGACCGAAGCGGACGACTGATTGATGCCATTCATGGATGTCCCTCTCTTTGCATCGCTCAACTAATAACGGGCTGCCATCCGTTTTGCCCCTTATGCACGCAAGCTTCAGCCGAATCCACATATTCCAAAAGTCCGCGCGCTCCTTTTTCGCCCAGAGTCGACGCGACATTTAACAGCCTTCAACGTTTTCTCGACCAAGCGTTACTGACGGACCAATACATTTTCTCGGAGCCGCACGGATCACGTCAGCAGTCGCATCGCATCGCATCGCATCGCATCGCATCGCATCGCACTAAGGCTAGCGTCAAAAGCGATCACACAGAACCAGAAATTTCTCTTGCGTGATCCCGGAATAGCACTATTCAACTGGGACTCTTGAATTGCCAGCATCGCATACTTACCCTCTTCGACTCATGTGCATGATCTCTACGTGTCCGACAGAATGACGCATCAGATTCAAAAATTCCTGAAGCGAACATCAGCTTGATGATGCGTTTGATGGCGCAGCGATCTCACGTGACGCAATGTTGTTCAGGCACCTCTCCTGGACATTTTTTGAGCGGTGTCGCCTACCCGTCGTTGCGCGCGTCAAGCGGCAATCAGATCCCACCCTTTTTTCAACGGCCGCCTTTTTGTGGATCGCCAATGCTGATCAATCGCCATCCCGAAATAACGATGTGCATTAGCCATTGCAGGAGGGGCGCAGCAACGCATCGACCGTCTACGCCTCGTCACGCCAACCGCCGGCTTGTCTAAAAAACGGCGCTTTCAAATGGCGCCAACAGCCTGATGGCCTAATGATCAGCTTCGGGGCCCGGAGCGGCAAGCATCCTTTCGACGCTACGTTGCCTCCTTTTCCAGCCCTTGCGGCAGTGCTTTTCCTGTCAATCTACCCGACGCGCCCAACTGTCAGCCTCCTTCAGAAGGATCAAGGTACCCCGGCACAATACTGCGGTGGACCGAGGCTGGGCCCTATTCTATTTTGCGCGATTAGGAATATGAAATAAATTCGGCTTATATCCAAGCAGCTCACTTTTTCCTAGTCACATAAATTCTACTTATGCTGGCTTAAGCAAGTTACGCTTGTATCAGGGATGAACTGCCGTTAGGATTGCCCGATCACACCTTCCACGATCCGAGTGGACGCCGTTTCGGAGGGCGTTTTTAGGGCTACGAAGCTCGTCCAGTGATGAAGTTCGATCCGATCGATGAGCCACCAGAATGAAGTGATCAAGCAGTTAAAGTGGTTGGTAGTTGGTGTCGTCGCGGAGCATGGTGAACGTGCATTGGCATCGGCATCCGACTAAAGAAATGACCAAGGTTTTCTCCCAATAACGGACCTGCCATGTTGAAGCTGAGATTGACCCGCAAAAACGGACATCTATCCTTTGGAGAAGGAGGTGCCGATTATGGCCAAGCATCGTACCCCGTACCCGGCGGAATTTCGGGCGCAACTGGTCGAGCTGGTGAAGGCCGGACGC
>NZ_JBFRCK010000091.1:0-7649 GCF_040965775.1 Paraburkholderia sp. BR10954 | reverse complement strand
CCTCGGGCACCACTTTCAGCACGCCATGATCCTGCACGAGCGCGAACCCCTGCATGCGCAGCGCGGACTGCAGGGTTTTGAGCGCCTGATCCTGAGGCACAGAATTTTCGGACACGAGGTTCAGTTGCCCCTTCACCCGCGGATCGACGATGATCGTCTTGCCGGTCGCCGCGCCGATCGCCTTGGCGACCTGGTCGATGTCGGCGTTGACGAAGTTGAGTGTCACCTGCGCGTGTGCAGTTTGCGCGGTGATCAGTCCAGCCAGCAGCAATGCAGTTGCGATGCGAGATAAAGCCATACCATTTGTTTTCCGAAATTTTGATGATTGTGTGAAAATTCAATGTGAGAGCGACGAAACGGCAGGTTCGCCCTTACACCACTTTGCTGGGAGGACGGCCAGAAAACAGCACAGCGCAGTCCACCTTTCGGGCCTTACCGGGTCACCTAAAATTGGTCTTTGCCAATGACGGCTACAGCGTCATAACTTGCAATTGGCTGCCGTCGGTCGGGTCGCGTGCGCCGGTCTTGCTATCGCGGTAGCGCGGCGCGCGACATACCTTATGCGCAAATGCAAAACCTGTTGAAATTTGGATGCGGCCTTGTTCTTCGACCCAAATGAAGTCCGTTGCGCCCATGTGCTCGTAGAAGAGAAAATTCCAGCCACGACGCCCACCGCAAACTAAGGGCCCAATTGGCATGGTCGTTGCCGTCACCGCTCAGGGCCGGATAGAAGATTAGCTCCTTGACGCCGCCGGATGTGCCAATGATGACCTGGCTGTCGAGAGCCCACTCGCGATCGTCGTCATCGTGGACCGGGATGCCCGACCCATCCTCGACGACCGCCGTGTTGACCTTCGGCAGGTGTGCGTTTTGCGTGAAGGCGTTTAGGTCGGCAATGGTCTGAGTCATGTCGCCCCAAGTGATGATGCCGACCGTCGTGTTGGTCGCGGCGGGCAGACTGCTCGCGTCATAGATCTTCGCAAAATCGGTTGGCTGGTGGCCGACCAGCTGCGACGCGTCTGTCGTGTTCTTCTCAATAGAGTTCGGTTCGATGACCGTTTCCGGCGCGAAGCGTTGAAGCATGCTGTGCGGCACGACCGCATTCTGCAGGCCGAGTACCGAATCAACGACCGAGCCGAGCGATGGCGGAACAAAGGCTGACAAATCGTTCCCGTAGACCGGCTTGCCGTTATAGTTGAAGCGCTTGATACTCGTCTGGAAGGCGCTTTGCACGTTGTTTGCGTTGCCATCGGTGAAGATCAGCATGTTGTTCTCCGATACGGAGACGTTGCCAAAGCCGTTCACCTTCAGATGAGCGACTACGGCGGCGACCTGCGCGTCGGTCGGCGAGAAGCGCGCCTTGAACTCGGCCGGCGTGAGGTACTTGTGGAAACTGGCGCTACCCGGCTGATTGAGGTCGCGTAGGAAGCTGTCGAGCTGGTCCACGTTGCGGTGCTTCAGTGCCACGGTGATGTGCAGCGGCTGACTCAATTCGAGTGGCGTCACATTCGTATCAGTCAGCGCCGGATTGCTGAGACTGTTCAGGGAGTAGCGGCGCGCCGCATTGGGGCCCGCCGATGCCGGCGTATTCGACAGGAGGAACGCTTGGGTCCGGGTCGAGACCCAATTGGTCGTCGCTCGGGCGGGCAGCGGGATCATCGTGACCGCTACGCCAAGCGACAGGGCCGCCAGTTCAAAGGCTCTTAGGAACTTGCGATTGCCGAAATGAATTGTCTGCACTAGAAGCTCCGAGATTCCAACGAAGTTGGGATGCAGCGGCACGCCCGCCAGACTCCCAGAGAAGAATTTGTACCGCCTCGACATGATCCGTGTCGGTTCCATACTTTCATCTTCCAGCGTTGATGGCACGTGTATATAGTGATATTGGGCATCGAACCAAGGAGACCTATTCTTGGACACGTAGCCCCTCGTCAGGCAATGCGCCTTGCAGCAGGTCAAAGGGCTTGACTGCGGCGCGGACAGAAGCCGGTCGGGGGACGATGTTGCCGTCAACGCTTAACTCGACCGCCATCTCTTCGAGAGCTGCGGCGACGTCTGTCACGTTGCATGGAGTATGAAATTCCAACTTTGGACGGCATTCGGGATATTGCGTTAATGCTTACGAGCCTTGCCATGATTTCTCAAAGTGAATTTGCCCCAAAATATGCGCGCCCCCCGGAACAGATCGCAGATCCTTGGTACGATATGTCACCGTATAAGAGTTGGTTACGATGGCGTTAGTCCGACCGCTCGCGAGCAAATTAGCCGGATACCTACCGTACGCTTCTAATGTGGGCGGATCACTTTAAAGGGCGAAGCGCATCAGATTGCGCTCCGGAGTTTCTGCCACGACGCAAGAAAATTGGAATCAATAAAAGTGATATCGCGATTTATGGCGGGATTGCAGGATTTGCTGATGCTTGCGCATGGATATGCCGATCCCCTCATAGCGAAGTACGCATGGCTGACTACCAGTATGGCCCGGACCGAGCCCCCCCACTGCTCGAGAGTTGAGAGGCGAAACAATCGTACAGAAGTACATGCTGGGATCTTCCTCGCCGTTGCGCGGAGGGTACGTAGCCTGTTTCGTCGGGGGGGGGGGCATTCAATTCAACGGGGCAACCTGCTTGTTGCATTGACGGATGTAGCACATGAGTTCTTCATCGAGGTCCCGGGTGCTGGTGATACCCCGCGCGTGATGAGTCGCGCTGGATGCAGTCAATCGGTCCTCGACATGGTTCAGCCATGACAAATACGTGAGGTTGTAATGTATCGAGACATTCGTTTGGTCAGCAGAACGGCGCGCAACCGTTTTATTCGGTGCACGCCCATATGAACTTCATGCTCCTCGAGATATTTCTGCAAGCGTTCAAGACCAAAGCATTCTTGCGTACGCGGATGCGCGGTGGGAACCTTGGCTTCTAAGCGCTGCCCGCACCGGAGGTCAAATATTTGGCGAACAGGCAAGGCGCCTACGCCGTAGGAACTCGGTGTGAAGTTATTCGACGGCGAAAGCGGAAGCATCGGAACTCGCTGGCGTAAAGCATGTATTCGTCAAAGCGTCGGCAGGAGTGAACAACCGCACTGAAAACAGTCATCTGCCCCCCCCCGCCGGCGCCAGGTGCCGGGTTTCCGCGATTCACGCGTCGAAGTCTCTGCAATCTGCCAACAGGCCTCACTCGAAGCCTTCCTTAAGATTCCACAGATTGTTCACGGCCGTCGGACAAGATCGAAACTACAATCCAACGCGGACTGCGCAGTGCATTCATAGTAGCTAGGACCGTAAGGATCATGTTTCTGACGCCACGTGCTTACGTCCACCGATAAATCCGGTTGTGGACGCCTCGGCAAGAATTCTAAATCTGCGTAGTCGCCGTCACCAACAAGCTCGTATGAGCAGCTCACTGCCGCTCGCGATCCACTATCCATCGCTGGATGGACTTTTGCAGAGCTAAATTTAGTGATGCCACCGTCATCGTCCAGCCCAATGCCCAACCATGTACCCTCACCATCGCTAGTCATTGCCATGTACGTGTCCCCATTTTTTTCGATTGCGGTGACACTCGGGCAGCTTTCGGCAACACATGACACGATGCGCCAAGCGCGAGCGTAAAAACAAAAATACCTTTCTTCATCGGTTATATCCTTCATATTACACAACGGTCTGCTAATCTAAATATTTCTAACGATATTGTCACGTTGCTGAATGAGTTGGATAAATCTGGATCGCAAACAACTCGCATCCCGATTCGCTGCGTGGTGGGAATTCGCCGACATGGCTCAAAATCCGTTGACTGTCTTGTTAGCGATTGACTCTTCGGCGCAGTCCACACTACTGCCGACAAGTTGACAGTGCTGCGAGATAGCCTAGACGTCGCGGCTTCTGCGATTGCACCAACACGTCTTCCACTGGAAGCTGCTCAAGCTTTCACCGATTGCTCAAGACGGTCGAACGACAACGAACCTACAACGCCAAGCGGCCGGATCAGTGCACTCGTAGTAGTCAGGGTTGTACGGGCCATTTTTTCTGCGCCATTGATTCAGATCGCGCAAATCCAAAGCCGGTAGCGGAGACCTAGGTATGTACTGTAGATTCACATAGCCCCCCTGGAAAGTTCGTAGGAGCACTTGACTAACGCTGATTGACCGGTGCCAGCATTATCAAGCTGCGCTGGATAAAACGTGGCCGAGGAAAATTCCTTGATACTACCTTCGTCCGGCCCTTTCACAATACCTAGCCATATACCCTCGTTATCGCTGGCTGTTGCGGCGTACACACTCCCTGCCATCTTGATCTCGCCGCGCATCGGGCAGCCTTCGAATGTTTCAGCAGACACGTGATAAGATGCGCCGAGCGCAAGCGTAAGAACGAAAAGACTCTTCTTCATTGTCTCGAATCCTCTATGTTGTAGGGGGTACATCCATAAAATCACTTATGCATGAAATAATGAATTTGATAATAGATCTTGATGCGAAATAGATTGCGTATAATGGATAGTCAATTGCCACTTTCGATGATCTGAAATTCTTCGCGAATAAAATTTAGCACTCGGGTTTATACCGCAATAGCGGCGACCACATCAAATAAAGACTATTTATGCTGGGGGCAATATTTTTGATGGCTATGTCAAAGCCCCTGTCTATAATCGTTGGAGGTTGCGAGCGAACGGCACCTGAATTGATCCATTTGATTAGTAAGAAGACGTCGCAGCGCGTCAATCATGTCAACGCCAGACTGTTCTGGCCTTGTAGCGCCCATTTTTAGCCTAGCCCAGTTCCGGTGCCCGGATCTAATCACGCATCAGTGCCCCGTACTACCCGAGCGTCGTAGGAGCGACTGGATCGAGGAGGACGCGCGTGTGTCTGCTGTGGCATCCTTACCTGACCCGGAACTACTTTGGTGGAGTGACGGGTGCTTCGCACTCGCGCGTGGGTTAATGCGCGTGGCCATCGGCTCGACGCTCTGCGCGACAGGGGCAACACTGACCCTCGAACAGTAACCCGTTATGGCGGGGTGACAATCGGCGTGCTATGGCTCTGGCGCAGATGATTCCAATGCGCGTCAAGTTCGTCGATGTCTTCCCTCATCGCAAGCGCCTGAAGCTTGTCTATCCAAGACTGCCAGTATCAGCTCGTCGCAAATGGATAATGTGAGCGTACTCGTTTCGCTCTTCAGTCTCTTGAAGAAGCCTTCTGCGAGCGGGTGGCCCTGGTATTCGTCGTGTTCGGAATTTGCCCTAAGGTCTAAGTCGAGCAAAAGTGCTGCTGGATCTGGCGAAGCATGATGGAAAGTCCCGCGTACGATCCGAATATCGAGACCCGTGCATCTGTAGTTCGCCTCCTCCTCCGGGGTAGGTTGGTGCCGGGTTCAGCGCGGTCATGAACACGCACGGAGATTTGTGGAAAACATGCCTTTGATGGGTCAGCTGAGGTGTCGGCCTTCGACGTTCGATATTCGCTCAGTCCGTCGGGAAAGCAAATGCACCCACTGCTTCAATCGTCACTCGAAGCGAAAAACGCTATACCGGATGAGGCCTTGGTCGTCGACCGTACGCCACAAGTGTGATGTTCACGGCGCCGTCTCAAGAGCCGCTAGCGACGTCGGTTGTCAATCGGGCGGATCTTTACTGCCTGCTTGCCTGCAGGTCTTTGCTTCACATCGAAGCTCACTCGCTGATTTGCGTACAGTGTGCGGAAACCGTGCACTTGGATTTCGGAGAAATGCGCAAATAGGTCATCGCCACCGTCGTCTGGCGCAATGAAGCCGAAACCCTTCACATAGTCAAACCATTTCACCGTACCGGTTGCCATTTTCTGTAGTTTCCAAAGACACCGATGGACCGGCCCATTGCACTGTCAACTGAATTGGCTGCTGCTTGTCGAGCAAAAGGCATTCGCAAGGAACAAGCGCTACATATGCGCTGATACCATTTTGCGTGGCCGCGGAGAGAAAAGCGGTCTTCCGTGATCAGCATCGAGCATGTCTTGATGGCGTATATTGCGCATGTCATATTAGAGGGCGTTAGCTGCCACGGATGACGGCAAACCATGCCTTGCTCGCACACGTTTCGAATAGCCGCAGCGCCTTGACCTGCATGCCACAGGCAAATGAATTAGAACGCACGTTTCGCCCCCTGGCCCATTACCCCTTCCGGGTCTGACGCGCGAGTTCGTTCGACTACGCATGCTCCTGCTCATTGGCCTATGTAATGTGCACCGTGCAAGCATCTCGGCCGGTCGATGCGGTGTAACTTCGATGCTCCGCCTGCGCTGATGAGCGTTGCGCACGGACTCCCTTTTCCCAAGTGGACTCCAACGTTCGCTTACCAGAATCACCGCACGGGGCCGGCCTTGGCGACTCAGCGGGATCCCGAAAATACGGTGCGCAATCCGTAACCATTGCTTGAAGCATCCTCGCGCTTAACAGCGTAGCGTTTGCTAAGGACATCTGCAACGAGAGGAGGTGTGGGTGCAGCACCCGTCACGACACACTCAGCCGCGAGAAGGGCATAACACGCGCTAGCGGCGCTTCCTAAGTTGCACTACTTCGGCAGCGGCAGCAAGTCGACACACCTTTAAGTCCGACTTATTGAAGGATAACTGCACACTAAAACGGCGACTTGATATTCATCAAGTACGTTGCTGATAAGCGCGACGTTGCACAGCATTAGTAAGAACCTCGTGAGCATGTGTGACACCGGTTCAAGTAACAGCGACTCCGATTGCTCGCAATAACCATAGGTTGAGGCAATGGGGTGGCGTGCCAGTCTCGCGACCCGATCAGATCCGTTTTCAACAGTCGAAGGAGTCTTCGCAAACAGCGTATCTGGCGAACAACCTTTAAGGATGAGCATTGCATCGCGCATCCGTGTGTCATCTAGGGCCGGCGATAGTGCAAACAACGGATCTGAGTGAATCACAGACAACACGTCGCTCCCGGTCACCGCTTTGATCGCGGCGTCCGGGTGCCGTTCGACCAAATGACAACGAGCCGATCCAAACAGTCGATCAGTAGCAAGAGATACATCTTACTAGCCCGAAACTGGAACTCGGTATGTCGCCTTTGTGATCTGAACACCAGACCGGTGATGACTTAGCAGGCGATTGAAATATCTCCGCGCACGTCATCCGCTCGGCAGGGGTAAACCTAGAAAACGAAGAATCGGACAACACGCTGAGGCTGAAGCGATGCGCGGAGCCGACGGCTATACCGAGTCGATGTTCACAGTGTCCAGGCTGGATGACTTCGTTCCGGCAATCACCCGTTGCGACCGATTCGGCTGTGGTTGAACGATGCGCTCACTCGCATGGATTCGGTCTTTTCGAGCATGTACGAGAGCGACGTGAAGGGCGGACGCCCGAGCATCGGGCCGCAGCAGCTGATTCGCGCGCTGCTGTTGCAAGTGCTGTATTCGATTCGCGGCGAACGCATGCTGACGGAGCAAATCTCCTACAACAGGCTGTTTCACCGGTTCGTCGGACAGCCGATGGACGAAGCGGTTTGTGACCACTCCACTTTTAGTGCGTATTTCGGATGAACGTGACCGGCCGTTTCGGGATCGTGACCGGCGATTTCGGCAACGTGACCGGTTATTTCGGGAACGTGACCGAGCGGACCGGATGGCTGGATTGGCGTTGCGCATGACATC
>NZ_JBFRCK010000090.1:0-7818 GCF_040965775.1 Paraburkholderia sp. BR10954 | reverse complement strand
GTCTACTCACAGGCCAGACTCAATGCCGTGGCACGAAGGCTGAACGAGCGCCCAAGGAAAACGCTGGACTATGAAACACCGGCTGAACGGTTCCATCGAACTATTGCATCGACCGGTTGAATTCGCCGGGGGAAGCCGCCGTTTGAATGTCCGTCGGCTCAATAGCGCGAAAGGCCGTAAGTGGCCGACTGCCGCCCGACGCGGTCGGCCGGCCCCGACCCTGCTCGGCCAGTCGATGCTTAGCTTCCCCACGGTCTCTTACCGAAGCGCAAGCGCGCTCAGATGAGCGTGCGCCGATCACGACGAATCCCGGGCACTGGTCACATCGGGATCTGTGGCTCGCGCGACAACCAACACCATGTGGTGCACTTTCTGGAAAAAGAGGCCGGCCCTCCTATGCTTCGTTGTGATACCCCCGCCCCCGAAAGGAGCCTGTGATGCCGACGAAAGCCGAACTCGAAGCCGAAGCGGAAAATCTGCGCAGCCGCATTAACCGTTTGGAAGGGCGGCTCAATGAAAGCAAGTTCACGCGTATGAAGACGTTGATGATGTTTGCTACTTACGGTGTGCTTGGATTGGGAGTACTGGCCGTGATCGGGGTGTGCGCGGCTCTAGGCAAGCCTAATCCGTTCAATGCAAGCACTACGTACATTTTCGTTGCGCTTGGCATTATTGGAATCGTTGGGCATCTCGTCGCAATCGCAACGATCCTTAAGAGGGATTTCAAGATCAAAGCTGAAATCTCAGCGAAGCGCGCCAAGCTAGACGCCATCGTGGGTGAGCCAGGAACGCCAACAATAGACCCCAACCGCGCGAGTCGCAGGATCACAACCCCACAAGATACCCCGCAGCTCGTGCGGCGTCACAGGTCATCCAAAGACCCATCCGCTGTCGTGGAGTCCGGCAAGCGGCCGGATAGCGTCATTCAGCCGCCTGATCAGCGTCAGTAGCTGAATGTCCGCAAAGGCCGACATACGCTGTTCGACCGTTGGACGGGTTTCGAACTGAACCGGCCGTTCGACTGGCCGACGTCTAACTCAGGTGAACGGCGGAATGTGGCCGACCTCTGCCCGACGCGATCGCCCGAACCCGACCCGATGGAGCCGCTCGGACAAGATTTACCACCGTCCGCTCCGGGAGCGACATGAGACGACCGCGGATAACGCGTCGGCCTTTATCTCGTCGGCCATCACGGAAAGTGGCGGATCGCTGACGCGGTCCGACCATACGGCGACCCGACGGCGTGACTCCGAAAACGTTGGGAGAGCACTCCAAACCGATGAGACGCATCCGTTGAATTAGCAGACACCTCGTCGACGACCCACAGAATTCGAATTCAGGAAAACAGGTCAGTCAGCCTTAGGCACGCACGCTCGACGCAGCCGATGGAAAGTCTTCACGGCGCTCCGCCCATTTCAGGATCGCGTCCAGTGCCGGGCACAGCGCCTGCCCCCAATCGGTCAGGCGGTAGTCCACCTTCGGCGGCACCTGGTGATAGACCGTGCGCGTCACAATGCCGTCCTCTTCGAGGCGGCGTAGCTGCTGGGCAAGCATCTTCTGCGTGATGCCTGGGATCAGCGTCTCGAGGTCCGAAAAGCGTCGCACCTGACCACCGAAAAGGTGAAACAGGATGACCAGCTTCCAACGTCCTTCCAGCAGCTTGAATGCGGCTTCGACGTCGATCGCAGCGGTCGTGGGAGTGTAGGCTTTTCGGTTGGGCACGGCTTACTTACTTTTTAGTGCGTTCTTGCGATGTGGTAACTATAGCGCCATCATTGGGACATGCAAACGTGACGTTCAGGAGAAGTCCGATGAACATGGCCCTGCCCCCGCCACTGGATGTCTATCTGAACGCGGAAGCCACCAGCGACACCGCTTCTCTCGCGAACTGCTTCGCTGCCGATGCCGTCGTGCGCGACGAGGGCCGCACTATCGAGGGGCTCGAAGCCATCCAGGCCTGGAAGAAAGACGCCAAAGCCAGGTATCAATACAACGTCGAGCCGTTGGACCTGTCCCAAGATGGCGCCGCCGTGACGATGCGCGCCAGGCTCACCGGCGCCTTCCCCGGTAGCCCGGTCGAGCTGACCTACACGTTTGTCCTAGCCGGCGGCAAGATCGCGTCTCTGGAGATTCACTGATGAGCGCCGCACTCGAACTTCAGGGCCTTCGGGCGCTTGTCACAGGCGGGACCAAAGGAGTCGGTATAGCCGTTGTCGCGCACCTTTGCGAGGCCGGCGCGAACGTCCTTGCGACGGCACGTTCGCGTCCCGATGACCTTTCCGAAGAAAGGTTCATCGGTGCGGACATCACGACGGCCGAGGGCTGTAAAACCATTGTCGACGCCGTGCTCGAACGGTTCGGCGGCGTCGATATAATCGCGCACGTGGCGGGTGGCTCATCTGCGCCGGCGGGTGGCTTCAGGGTGCTCGACGACGACGAATGGAACAAGGCATTGAGCCTGAACCTGTTCCCGGCAGTGCGCATCGATCGCGCGCTGTTGCCCTTGATGGTCGAGCAGCGCTCGGGCGTCATCATCCACGTCACGTCGATCCAGCGGCAGTTACCGTTGCCGGAGGCCACGATTGCCTATGCCGCCGCCAAGGCTGCCCTGTCGAACTACAGCAAAGCCTTGTCCAAGGAAGTCAGTCCGAAAGGCGTTCGGGTCGTGCGTGTCTCCCCGGGCTGGGTCGAGACGGATGCCGCCGCGAGTCTCGTTGCTGAGATCGCCCGGCAGAACGGCATCGACACGGAAGGCGCCCGCAAGATCATCATGGATTCGCTTGGGGGCATTCCGCTCGGCCGGCCATGCTCTCCGCGAGAAGTCGCAGAACTCATCGGTTTCCTCGTCTCCGCGCGGGCCAGCGCCATCACCGGCACTGAGTACGTCATCGACGGCGGAACCGTTCCGACTGCGTGATCTGAGCCGCTTGTCGGTGGACGTCGACGTGCTTGGCGTACGCGAAGCGCGTTTCGCAGGTAGCTGTTCGCGGTCCCCGTTCAGGCGCCGGCCTTCACGTGGTGTGCCCGCCCAACGAACCTATGCTTTTCTGCAGCACGGCCACCCGTGGTGGGCCGGGCATTATTCTCCGGCGTCGTCGCACCCGGACGCCAGGTCACACAGCAGGTCACCCTTCGTCCGCAATTCGCGATGCCCTGGAATGGCGGACGGCAAGCTCAGATCGCGATCAGCGACCGTCTCATGTCGAGCCGGGAGCGGACCCGCGAACGCTTCCTCTGAATGGCTCAAACTGGCCGAACAGCGCCCCATGACCGCGCATGAAGTAGCCTCGGGCGGGCGTCTCATGCAGAAGGCATAGACCGACCCGAAGCAGCCTCTCGGCCTTATCGAAAGCAGAGGTCCGTCGACAACGGTTTCCCCACCGTTATCTTGGTCAATCCACCAACTTGCGGATGAGCAAATACGCAACGAACACAACGGCTGTACCTACCAGTAACCAATAGACCACTTCCTCTGGCTTGCTCATCCGACTCCATTGCTCGGGCGATGGACCACCTCCGACTGCTGGCATTTCCGCTCCATTTTTTTCAATACTGCGCGAGTACCGATGCACCTTCCTTGTCAGCGTCGGTCGCCATTGTCAATGATCCGACCGGGGACGTCGAACGGCCGTTCCTGGCCCCGAACTGAGGCCGACGACTGATACCGTCTGTCAAATCAAGTCCAGACTTGTACAACCTTATTCGCCGCCTTTTGGCCGCGATCGCCTTTCCCAACTGGGTCCAACGCGACTGGTTGAAGCAGGGTCAGCTGCCAGTTGACACGCCGTTACGAATCCGAGAAAAAAAGAGCCGGCTACGCGAGCCGGCTGTGAACTGGTTCCAACATGTTCCTACGGCCAATGCCGGAACCCGAGAGACGATTCATATTGTGGGGGAGCAGTTGCGCGAGAAGCGGTGTGTATGACACACAATTTTAGGACCCATTTCCACGGGCCTCTGCAATGCTATTTGTCCGCGGCACCCAGTATCCGGTACAGTGCCTGCCGCGAAATTCCCAACGCCTTCGCGGCATGACTCTTGTTGCCGGCGGCCGCAGTCACGGCGTTCCGCGCGTCGTCTATAGTCGGCAGCTTCTTCTGCAACCGGTCTTGCATAGCAAACGTTGACAGATACGCGCCCGCCTTGCTCAGCCGGGAGTGACCTGCAGCCTCGACGACGCGGCGCATCGCCTGTTCATGTAGTTGTGGGTCAGGCCGTTCACCAGCTCGCTTAATGGGCGCCGGTACGCCAGTGGTATCCTGATAGAGCGTTTGCAAATATTCGTGCCGAAGACCATGACTGGTAATGCCCAGGCCTTTTTTGGTGATCCCGTGTTTTTCGAGGACGTAGTAGTACCAGTCACGCCATTGACCTAAGGTCCTATCTGCGGGGACAGTCGAACCTGTCAACCCGTTGCTGAGCCTCGCCGCTTCCTCCAATATCCTGATCTTCGTCTCGATCGGTACCTCGCGCGGCCTACCTCCTTTCGTGCCGCGCGTCACAGCTAGCAGTGTCGGATTACGCGCGGCTTCTATGGGGCGGAGCATAAAACTCTCTTCGATGCGCAAGCCAAACGCAGCCTGCAATTTCAGCTGAACCGCAGTATGGGCACACGTTTGAGCGATCTCTTCGATCTTCGCGATGGCATCGACGCCATGCGTCTGCCACGATTTATCCTCCTTTGCCACGTAACTCCGTTTCAGACCGAGCGCCTCTCGGTCCGCGTAGTCGTCAAGCGAGCCAATCAGATTCGTCTTGCCCATCCATTGCGCCATCGCCCGAAAATACGTCAGCTTGTTTTCTATCGTCCCGCCGCTCTGACCAGCCGCCACCCACGAGTCGACCAGAAATTTCACATGCTTGTGTTTAAGCGACCAGGGCGTCTGAAGAGCGTAACCGCCCTCGCGCAGTTCCTTGAACGCCTTACACAGTTTGGCAGCGCGATATTCCTGCGTCTTGATCGACAACGCGCGCTTGCTGATTCGCGTGGTGCTATGAACTCGCGCAACGTTCTCGTCGAACAATTTGAGGAGCGCATCCCGCAATTCTGGACCAAAACCATAGCCGTTGACGATCGCTCTCACATTGAGAATTGCGCTCATGCGGTAATCCCTTGCGGCGCTGCCGCGCTGCCTCTGCGTGCCATTATCCAGCCCGATGGTCGCGACATCCCTACCTGATGCCGTCACCCGACCACCCGGTTTGCCCTTTGTTGCCCGCCACTGTGGCGGCTGCGCCGTAGCCCCGTCGCTTGGGTCCTGCCTTCCTGTCCTTTAGCGATTCCATCCGATCAACCAGATGCATGGGAAGATCATGCATTCCGACTGTCCAACCTGCCGCCCATCAGCACGAATCGCGCTTCGCGCAATCCGCCACCGATGCATTTCGCGCGGGGCATCGCTGCCTTCGCGCTGCGCGGAAACACTTCCCGCTCAATGCAGCTTCGTGGCTACCCTGCCAGCATCACGCTTTCGCGCCTCTGAACCGTGTTCCGCTTCGCGGAGCTCCGGGCCAGTGCTAATTGCCGGGCAATACCTGTACGCGTTTTGTGTACGGCCGCGCGCGCCGTGTCCTCGTCCGTCAGGGAATCGCGGTTATCCGGTCTTGCCGGTCCGCAAGGCTTCCCCCGCCCCTAAGTCACTCATCTCCGCCGCGGTGTATCGGGTTTCGTGAGCGCACCCAGCCGTCGCTGTAAGGGCGTGTGCAGACGCCGCCGAGATGTAGAAAGTGTCCGGTGTCCGGTCTCTCCACATGTCCTCAACGCGTCACAACGCGGCAAACCGCCGCCAATCGTATGGATATCGCAGTGTCCGGGTGTCCTCAACGTGGACCACCATGGACTTGATTTGCTTCAGAAAAAGGCCGCATCACTGTGCGGCCCGGTCAGTGGGGTACTTCTCGCCCTGTTGCGGGCCAGGGATAGGGACGAGCGAGTGCCTTGCACTCGCATTCGATGCGTCTGGGACGCGGTAGGTATGCCAAGGATAGCGCCAGTCGCGCAAGCAGTGCATGCCGAAAGATGGTCAGAACCGGTCGGCTTTCGTCGACTTGACTTCGCTACGCGCTCGCTAGACTGAAACCAGGTAGAACTGACAGAAAAGTGTCAGTTTGCTCAGAAAGCCCGGCGCAACACTCGAACTGACACTTAAGTGTCAGTTATCTGATAGTTCGCCGGTGCCGCGTGACCGGGGCGACTCAAACTGACACTTATCTGTCAGTTTTCTGTCACTTCGGAGCGTGGTTCAACTCAACGCATGGAGTCACCTTGAAAACTTCGGTCTTTGCAATCGACGTCGGTTACGGCAACACCAAACACGCTCACCGGGCAGCGAGCGGCACCATCGCCACGGGCATGTTCCCTTCCCTTGCGCCGCTCGCCGCAAGCCGTGCACTGTCCGGCTATGGCGACAGCGTGCTCGCCTCGCGCAAGGTCGCGACCATCGTTATCGAGCAGATCGAGTACGAGCTTGGGCCCGACGTTTCGCTCACGGCAGCGTACGGCAACACCGGCCGCGCGCTGTCGAACGATTTTGTGCTGTCCGATAACTACGCGGCCCTTCTATTCGGCGCGATTCATTTCGAGGACGTCACCCATATCGAGCGCCTGGTCCTTGGTTTGCCCGTTCATAACATGAAGAAGTACTCCGGCGCGCTGCGCGATCGCTTCACCGGCACGTTCGACTACGGCCCGGGTCGCATTACGATCGACAAGGTGGTAGTCATCCCGCAACCGCTCGGCTCGCTTGTCGCCGCATCTTCTAACCGTCAGGGTGAGTTCGGTCGCGACAGCGCCCACCTCGTGATCGACGTGGGCTACTTCACGACTGACTGGGTTTATGCCAACGGATTCACGATGAACGACAAGCGCAGCGACGGTATCCCTGGCGGCGCATCCCAGATCTATCAGCGCATCGCGGCACTCATCTCGCGCGACCAGGACGAACAGGTCGAGGACATCGAACGCATCGACAAGGCGTTGCGCGAGCGCAAGCCGTTCTTTTTCTATGGCAACGAAATCGACCTTGATCCATATCTCGACCAGTCGCAACCGGTCATCGCTGGTGTTGTCAAGGAAATGCAAAACAACGTCGGCCAGCTCACCAACGTGCGCTCGATCATTCTGTCCGGGGGCGGTGGTGCGCTGTATGCACCTGCAATCCGGAAGGCGTTCCCACGCGTGACGCTCGAGGTCATAGACTCACCCTGCACGGCGAACGCCAAGGGATTCCTGATCGTCGGCGAAGCCGGGCTTACCCGCGAGCGCGCCACTGCAAAAGCATGAGCGAAAAGTTCGACATGAAGCTGGTCATTGACGCGGTGACCACGCCTCTCCTTCATTCCAGACTCCGGCAGGCAAGCTCGTACAGGGAACGTGCGGCGCTGCTGCGCTCCCTGGCCGAAGCCGCGTTGCGGGAAAATTGCGTCACCATAGACTTCGAGCGGCAAGTCGCGGTGCGTGCCGTCTATCCCGCCGCCGCGATCGCGCGCAATGTGATTGCGCCCGAGGCAGCCGGTCAACGTGCGGCCGCCACGCGCGTTGCCACGGAAGCAGTCATCGAAGAAGACGAGCTGCGCTCAATCAACGGGACCGATGAGCCTGGGGGGCACGACGTCGATCAGATCGCCGACGCCTTTGGTGCGTTCTTCTGATAGAAACTTGACCCAGATGCGCGTCAAGCCCCGTCGTTCACGGCTGAGCTTTACCCACAAGTCCGCTTGTAAACTGGTTCGGACGGTGTTAACTTTCGCGCATTCAATTGATGTAGCGGCTGCGGATTGGCGATCGGAGACGACACGGCAGACTGGGCGAGCGAGGAA
>NZ_JBFRCK010000089.1:0-8021 GCF_040965775.1 Paraburkholderia sp. BR10954 | reverse complement strand
TGGGTCAGCGGATTTCATCGGGGCCTGCAGCATCGAAGCTGCATCAAGGGCCGGATATAAAGGCGCAGCCGCCTCATCCGTCACAGCGTGCGAAAGCCTTCGCAAAATGGGAGGCGTCCATATAAAGTCATACTGCGTTATCCCGCTGTCCGATTTTGCGCGGCCCCCTCTGCCAGACGATCTCAGACAGAGCGACTCGGCCGGCCGCTAGAGTCATGACGTTTGTCTGCGCAAATTGATTACAAAGCGAACGATTTGTCGGAAAAGTAACGTCCAGACAGCCGGCGTGATATCCGCACGTAGAGGCATCCCGTCTACGGCTTTCACATGCAGTCCTCGAGATGGTGCGTAGAAACCTTTCCGCGGCTCATGCTGGCACGCCGCATGCCTCTTCTGGAATTGGATCTGGACAGATTCGTCGCTGCTTTGCAGCCACTGATCCAACCTTTGTTCTGCTCCGATGTGCTCAACGCCATCGGTAATGCGGTTGCAGGAAGGCTTTCCTGCCTTTGTTTACGCAGATCAAAAAAGGGGAGAGGTGCCAACGCTGTTTTCCAACCCAAATATCATCGTTGGAAGGCCCACCACGCCATGAAGCACTGTCGGAAATCGCGCTCGCAGCCACGGCGACCCTGTCTCGAAAGTGGATGGTTTTTTGGTCGCGATCATGATTCGTATTCGCAAATTGTTTTAGGGTGATCCGGAATGTATCGTAAAGATATGCACCCGGCGGCCATATTTATATCATTTGACGCCGTCGCCGTGTCAGGCATCACAGTTGAAGCGTCAAAAATGGCGAAAAATCTTGCGCGCCATCAGATTAAATCTTATCTTGACCTCGGCTACGATATAAAGATAGATAAAGGAAAATTCGGCAAACCTTACGATAAGGAACATGAGATTTACAGCGATATATTCGATTTGGTTCGTATTGAAGATATCGACTCTATTCCCCACTACAATGTCGATTTCTTGACGCATTCGCACAATGTTCTGATGGGTCGAGTTCCGCCGGTTTCTTCCAGAGAGCAGGAAGAACTCCTGCTTGCAATCAACGAATCTTCTCTGCGACTAGCACATCGAATCGTTCAGCTATGGGATAAGCTAAGTATCAGTTATGTGATTGTTGAGAATGGTACGCTTCCGGAAAATATTATATATACCAAAGCGCTTTATACGGCGATCAAAATTTACGGCGAATGTCATTGCCTAGGAAATTTCGTCATCTGGCGCGACCACGATCTAATGTGGAGCAGTGAAAAAAACGTGATGAAATACGGCACAGCGCCTTATCCTCATGCCATCAAGCCCGTTAGATCCAAGCATATAACATACATTACACTCAATAATCACCTGAAAAAAAAGCTGGAAGAGTGGTGTGATTACGGTGTGGAAGTAATGGTTAAAAAAAATACCTACGATTTCACCGGGCATGGTAGATATGATAGCATCAGAGAAAATTTCTTTATCCGCGATAGCGACATTGTGATCGCCCGCACCACTCGCATTATTCCGCAAAAGCGTTTGGATCGGGATATTTATTTGCTTAATCGGCTAAATCAACTTTTCAGTCAAAATGATATCGATCGAAAAGTTTTTTTGTTTGTGGCGGGCGATCCTGATGAAAACCGTCCTTACTATCAAGAGCTGAATACACTAGCCAAAAAGTTAAGCGTTGAGTCATTTATAAAGTTTGTCGGCCCACTTTCGCACAAATCCATGTTTTCAGTGGGCGATGCGACTACAATAGAGGATTTATATTACTCCTGCGATCTCGTTTCTTTTCTTACTTCGTGGGATTACGACAGCTATGGAAATCCAGTTGGCGAGGCGATCAGCAACAGACGCTGCTACATTACTACCAGCTACGAATATTATTGGGAGGTTTATGGTCAGTACGGCTTTGAAGCTCCCGTTTTGAAGATATCGGAAGAGAATGATTGCTTGCCTGATGAAGAATTTGTTAAAGACTTGTATCTGCTCATCAATAATAGAAAATTGATGAATGACATTGCTCGGAGGAATTTTTTTATTGGCAAGCGGCTGCTTTCTGATAATTCAGCCAATATTCTGGGCTTGACTTGTCATGAAGAAAGAATGCGCGATACAGTTGTTGTATCAGTTGTGGTGCCAGTTTACAACGAAACCGATCGTATCCGAGAGGTGTTGCTCTCCCTATTCAACCAAAAAACGCATGACGGCCTGATCACTCATGATGGCTATGAGCTGATTTTTGTGGATAATAATTCCACGGACGACTCCGTTGACAAAATTAACACTTTCAAATTTCAAAACCCATCCCTGGATATTTTTCTTATTCACGAGTCCATTCAAGGCGTCTCGTCTGCAAGAAAACGCGGCATGGATTACGCGTCTGTGCGTTCAAAAGCCCGTGACAGCCGCCTAGGGGCTCAGAAAAAACACTACATTGTTTCCGCCGATGCTGACTGCATCGTAGACCCTTACTGGCTGCATGCGCTGATTGAAAAGATGGTAGAGGAAAACGGGGATATTGGCACCTGCAACTACTACTACAACGAAGAAGCATTCCGCAATCGTCCCAACCTTTTCCGGGAAATCCAAAAAACCCTGCGCTGCCGGGAGGTGTCGTTTTCGCTCTTCGGCGGTTTTCCCGACGGCAAGGGTTTTGCCGTTGAGCGGACTCTGTACGACAAAGTGGGAGGTATCGAAATTTTCTATCAGCTGAGCAACGGCCGCTTTGTAGAACACCTCTCGGACGACTGGGACTTTGGAATCCGGGTAATCGCCGAGGGCGGCAAGCCAGTTTACGCCCGGGATTCCCGTGTGGAAATTAACAGTCGTCGCGTCGATACAATGCTAGACGAAGTAATCAGCGGTACTGCCTATGGGCAGGACGGCATCATCATCATGAAAGATGTACGTCCGGGGGAGGAAAAGCAATGGTCAACGCTGTACGATACTACTCCCGCACAGTCGCAGCAGGTCTGGTGCTACTCCATTAAAGACTACGTTCCCAAAAACATTGTGTTGCCGGCGCTGCTCAATCCACAGATTTTGCTGGATGACATCACCGTGCGTCATTTTTTTACCGGGCCAGTGGCTGACTGTCTGTATCAGCGTATCCATGAAATTATGCGCGATTCAAGAATCATCGACTTCAAACCGATCCACGCCTACAAAACCCCAGCCTATCGTCTCTATTTCGAGTTCCGTGATGAAATTTTCAGTGCCATGCGCCGCGCCATTGGTGACGATATCGGTTTCCCGCCGCCGTTGCCGGAGTGTTTTGATGCGGTCAAACCCGAGGATTTCGAGCGCTTTGTCTACTATTTTTGTGAAGACCGTGAGTCCGGCGAAGCGCACAACTACTTCGCTAACGGTGGGGTATTCTGATGAATAATGAAATTCTGAACTCGCTAAATGCTATCGATACGAATTATCCTGTGCCGCGAGTGCATGATTTTCTCTCCCGTCCAGAGAACACCGCATTTCTGGAGTATGTCTTTAAAGATCCGTTCGGTTGCCACGTTTTCCCTGGCGATATCTGTAGTTATCCACTCGGCGCTTTCTTTGATGACATGGAGCGTGATATCAAACAGGCAAAACAGATTCATCTTTGGGCATATATTCCAACTTGCCGCTACCGCTGCCATTTCTGTCAGTACCCGACGATCACTCTGAATCCACAGGCCATTTCGTCACAGGCAGTGTTCCGGGATTTGGTGGATTACAACATCAAAGAGGCCACTATGTGGCTTCAGAACGTTCCGTGTCTCGCACATGCAGAAGTCGGCGAATTCAACATCTTCGGTGGCACGCCATCGCTGCTTCCTGAGCCTGAGCTGCGGCGCCTGATGGATTTTTATCAAGGCCATTTTAACTTTTCTGTTGCTACCATGCGCTTTGAAGGCGAGCCGGGTACGCTGACCAAGCAATACCTCCAACTGTTAAAAGAGTTGGGCTTTACCAAAATCAGTTTTGGTGCCCAAGCCCTCGACGACCGTATTATCTCGGCGTGCGGGCGTATGCATTCCGCCGAACAGTGCTTGGATGCAATTTTTAACGCGCGCGAAATCAGCTTCGACTGGGTCAGCGTCGACCTTATCTACGGCATGCTCGGCCAGAGCGTTGACGATGTGAAATACGACATCGAGAAAATTCTCGAACTGGATCTTTCCCACGTGGTCTGCACCAAGCTACACATGGAAACGCTTCTGAAAAAACGTACCGGTGTTTCCGGGGAGCGAGAAAGTCTGTGGCAAAAAAAAGGGGGGCTTATTAACCTTCGTAAGATGAACTTCCCGGGGCTGGGTAAGCAATATCAGATGCGCGAGTTAATCGAGGAGCACCTTTCGTCCGGATATCTCGAACATCCGACTACATACTTTCACCGGAACCATCAGCATCCGGAGAAGTGGAAAGGGCTAGTGACCGACCTCGATAAACAGTACCCGGAAGTGGCGATCGGTCTCGGGGGCAGCTCGAAATGTGCCCGGGCCGAGGCCATCAACATCACCAGCTACAGAAAATACAAGGAAGCTCTGGATGAAAACTATCTGCCCATTGAGGAAAGCCGGGGAGTCTCACCATATCAGCGCGAAGTGAACGCTTTTAAAATGGCCCTCTCCACACTGGTTCCGGTGAGTGACAACGTGTTCAGACAGCGTTTTGAAGGCAAAAGCTTCTTCGACAACCCTATTATTCGCCCCACGCTCAGAACGCTGGTTGATAAAGCGCTGGTAACAATCGATAGGGATGTTGTAACCCTTACCCCCAACGGAGTTACGCTGGTCGAAGCCGTGATTAACACCCAATTCGTAACCTCGGAAGTCTAAGGAGAGGCTGTAGCGTACGCCGTCGAGAACCTGTTCACGCAGAGAAGGATTACGTCAAGCGGGTAATGCAGGCGCTTGAGCACCTTTGCCACTGCGGGATTCGGGTTCTGCTTCATCGGTCAGATCGTTCGTCTTCGGGACTTCAGCATAGCAGGTCCCTTATTGCGGCAAAGCCAGGCTGGCTCGTCTCTAGCGGGAAAATGTGAGCTGCAACATATTCTTGGTGGAATCGAGACCATGCATATGATGTGCAAAGCTCAGGTGAACGATGGAGATAGGGCACTCTCTCTCCCGTCCAGCAACTCTACTTGCTCTTTGCATAAATATTCCTATTTTGTTCGTCTACACATGGCGCGAGAAGATGGTGACCAAGGCGTCAAGCCGAGGTTGTGTTAGCGACTCCTCGCAGAGATGAAGCGATTTTGTTGCGGTAACGACAAATATTGTCCGGTTTGTCTGTTTGGTCTGTTGGCGCTATCGGTGAATGGCTTTAAGGGCCGTTGAAGGTCTCTGGATTTCTACTGGCACTGGCTTATTGGTATGGATTTCGCGTACAAGCAAAGGACTTAAAGTACTTTTTCAGAAATATGTTACTTGCGTGAAAATCAAACGGTAAAGTCGCCTTCACGCGGAGTGCTCAATGAAACCTATCGGCACGGCCCGGCGGAATTTATCGAAACCACCGCCATGTCCAGTTCGACGCCAGGCAATCACCGGGCTAATCACGATCCCGCAAGCGCTAGTGATGTGTGTCGGAGTCGTAGTCGTGATCGCAGTAAAAATGACCTCGGGCTAGGGCAATATTAATGTTCACCGGGGACGTCGCCAACCCGTACGCCATGCGCCTGTCCTTGATAACCATGACGAAAATCTGGCGATTTCTGTGTCACCGCCTCGTTTTTGCGAAAAAGCACGAGGCTCAACCACTCAGGAGATTACCGTGTCATCTATCAACTGGAAAAATGGGCAACTCATCACCCTTGATCCTGGCGATACCGCGACGTGCCAGACCCTCACCGGCGGTCAACTCTACGGGCTCATCTTTTACAACGCAGCGGCAAATGACGCTGGCGCGAACATCTCCGTCGTATGGAGCCAGTCGCAACCTCCCGTAACCGTAAGCGTGCCAGGCACGACGGCAAATCAGGGCCTTGCTTCAGTGCTGTTCGTAAATGGCTCTGACACCACTACCGTGTCGGCCGCGATGCTCGAGGGTCAATTGGGCGCACGGGTCGAGGCTTATATCGCCAGCGTCTCAATGCCCGAGGACACGACCGGCATCATTAACAAGCCTCTGCCGGCAGATGGCAAGAACCATTTTTTCGAGAAGTTCAGCCGTTACTACACGGTTCCGGCCTCGCACTGGTATCAGGCGCAGATTCATAGCAATATCAACCAGTTCATTTCGATTCAGTTCGCCGAGGAGTCTGCCGTGGTGAACGTCGTGAATTCGGAGGCAGATCCGGCTCCGCGAATCTTGGCGGTGGGCCGCGCCAAGAACCAGTACAATACGAACGTCAGTCAATATCAGACAATCTCGTGGTCTCTCCAGGGCAACGGGCAGCAGCTGGTCTTCGTCAATGCTGATAGCGTGCAGGACTCGCAAGGCACAAGTATCTCTCTCCAATCGCTGAGTGCTCAATACGCCTGATCCTAAGCATGCGGACAGCGTGAACGCTGGAATACGCAGTCCGAAGTCATGGGGTTGTGCTATCACTGAGCGCAACGGATTTCCACTTATTTGAAATCCAAGGTACTGTCGCAACATGGAAGCTGACCCGCGAGAGCGCGAAATATAGAAGATTACTTATGCAACGAGCGAGTAGAGTTGCTGGATGGGGCCATATGCATTGGTCTCGATTCCCCAGAATGATGCGCGCGGCGAAAATTCTCGAGTCCCGCCATTGGACGGATTCGACGCTTGATGGCCCGGTGATCTTGTTCGGCAATGTTATTCAGGTACTTCTTCCACGGACTCTGATCGACACATCCGCTTGGCGTTGATCGCTTGTAAGGCAGCCAGATTTGATCCGTTCTTATCGATCGTCGACCGGCCGGCCCTCAGCGGGTGCGGGTAGTTATGGGCAGCTCGTGTAGGCACGTCAATCAGCAACGGGCGCCCAGAGGGCATCGTGACGAAGCCGATGGATTTAACCGGTGGTGCAACACAACGAGCGCTGCATGAGCGGTGGGAGTGTTGCAAATGAAAGGGCGGCAATGCTGTTCCGCTTACCGGAGGACTGGCGCATCTCGGCAAGGACATCGAGAATAGCACGCGCCTCGCAATTGAAGAAATAAACAAAGCCGGCTTAGAGATCAATGGGCAGAAAGTAACGCTCGTGATCGATCCGCAAGACGACGCGGCGGACCCGCGTCAGGGTACGCAGCTCGCGCAGAAGCTGGTCGACGACGGTGTCGTAGCAGTTGTCGGTCACCAAAACTCAGGAGTATCGATCCCGGCCTCGAAGATCTACAACGATGCCGGTGTCGCCATGATCTCGCCGTCGGCAATCAACCCGGTATTAACCTTGCAGGGCTATAAGGTGACGTATCGCCTCGTTGGGACAGATGCCCAGCAAGGTCCTGCTCTCGCTCGTTATGCCGCATCGCACCTGAAGGTGAAGACCGTTGAAGTCGTCAACGACGCGACTGCGTGCGGACATGGGTTGGCAGATCAGTTTGAGAAGACGGCAAAGAGTTTGGGCATTACAGTCGTGGCGCGCGATGTTAGGACCGACAAAGCTACCGACTTCCGGGCGATTTTGACAAAGATCAAGGGAGAAAGACCCGATATCATTATGTACGGCGGGATGGATGCGACAGCCGGCCCGCTCGCCAAGCAGTCGCGACAACTCGCCCTGCAGTCGAAACTTTTATTCGGCGACGACGCTTGCACGACCGATCTCAACAAGCTGGCTGGTGACGCTACGGACTCTGTCGCGTGTTTGGAGGCCAAGATCGCCCTCTAGGGAAGGTCTGCAAAAGTCCTGGCGTTGACGTCTCGGTGGACTATCCTGGGAGAATGCAGGTTTAAGGGGTACCTCGATGACACAGCTTGGTCTTGGTCTGGATCTTTCTGCGGATTTCGGCGAACGTGACCGCCGATTTCGGGAACGTGACCGATTCGGCGGGGTTGGGGCGTTGCGCGGTGTCGATTGTAGTTTTCCTTGTCAGTTCTGGTCGAGTTCGGGCTCCAGGACGTTG
>NZ_JBFRCK010000088.1:0-8436 GCF_040965775.1 Paraburkholderia sp. BR10954 | reverse complement strand
GGTCGTGGAGGGTTGACGAGACGTACCTGAAGATCCGGGGCAAATGGGTTTATCTATATCGGGCGGTGGATCGGGACGGCCAGACGGTAGACTTCATGCTCAGGTCCAAGCGCGATGTGGCCGCGGCAAAAGCCTTTTTCGGCAAGGCGGTCAAACATCAAGGCCGGCCACCGGAGACGGTCACCCTCGATGGGTATGCTGCGTCGCACCGCGCCGTGCGTGAGATGAAAATTGACGGCCTGCTTCCCGAGGACACGAAGGTACCTTATCGATTGAACAGGACGGCGTTCCAAACCGCGGGCGCGGTGGTATCGCTGAGCCTGAGCGCGCAGAGGTCGAACTGCGCCTTGCGAATGCGATGCATCAACTCGATGCCTGAAATCGTGATCGCGGCACTTCTGAACCGTTTGAATCCAGGCATCACATGCACCGGAGCCCTTTCATCGACCTATCTATGCACCAACGCCCATTTGATCGCTTTCACTTGCAAGTTTCGCCATGACTCTCGCCGGGCAGCTCGGCGCCGTGCGCACGGATCGCGGCAATCAGCTCGGCCGGCGTGATCTCATAGCGCACCACGCGCTGAGTCCCGGGTTTGCGCTGGTCGACGTCGATCAGGACCAGACTTTTGCCGTCGGGCGCAGCTTCGAGTCGCACCGTGCGCCGCACGCTCGCGGTCAGCGCGTCGCTGTCAGTCAGCAGATGGACGGCGCCGTGCGCGCCATTGTGGGGGGGTGTCATCGGACCAGGCTCCTGAAAAGACTCACCGGCGATACCTGCAAAAGCTCACCGTCCGAATCGGACGGCGCGTTCAGTCGAGGTCGAACAATGCCCGGTCTGCCGGCCGGGTGAGAGCCTCATCCATCATTTGCCGAAAGTCGGCTTCGTCCATTTCTCCGCGCTCAACTCGCCGCAAGACGGCCTCACCCACGAGCGCGAGCTTTCGTGCCTGGTCGGCTTTGCTCTCCTTGTATGCCTTGCGGCGCGCCTTGTCGGAAGCTTTTCGTGCCTCTTTTTCTTCTGGACATGCGCCTAGGATACGAAACCTAGGGCTTGATGTCCAGGTTGTGTTAGCCGCTCTAACTGGACTCGAAAGCACGGAATTGCCTGGACTGTCCGGATCGGCGGCGGTGATCGGAGATCGACATAACGAATCGTTGCTCAATATTCAAATTGTCATTTCTGAAAAGTTCTCGGGGCAGGTGTGTCAATGAGCCCAACGAAATCGATCTCGATTCCCATGTCCGCTTTCTTCATCACCTTCGTTCTGCCGCCGCCTTACCGTCAACCTGACAAATCCGTCAGGGCTGCAGCGCCTACGCCCGTCAGCGTTACAAACAAATCTTCCAATCACCCTTTCCGATTTCAAGGAACAAACAGTCGTCGGACCACCCATCCATTTCCGCTGCGACTGCAGGCATAGCTCCAACAAGCACAGTCGCCGCCATTAAACCAACGAATACCACTTTTTTAAGCTTCTTGCGCATGTCAATCCCCATGAATTGAAAACAAAACTTTATGACACTTCGATACTGGCCTACAAAATCAGAAGATCTTCAATTAATGCGGGTGTATGAATGCACAGAGCAATCAAGCCTAGTACGGCACTCGATTCTCTAGCTAGAGGGTGTTATGAACTTTCAGTTGGACTTGGTATCCTGGTGTGATGACACCACGCAAGCCATACCCGACTGATGTGACGGACGAAGAATGGAGCTTCGCCGCTTCTTACTTGACCTTGATGAACGAAGAGGCACCGCAACGCCGATACGAACTTCGCGAAATGTTCAACGCGCTGCGCTGGATGGCGCGAGCCGGTGCCTCGTGGCGTATGCTGCCGACCAACTTCCCGCCGTGGGAACGGGTCTATCAGCAAACACAACGGTGGCTGAACGCGGGTTGTTTCGAGGCGATGGTTAGCGATTTGCGTTCGGTGCTGCGTATCGCCCAGGAGCGCCGGGGGCAACCCAGCGCGGTTATCTTGGATGGACGCACGTTGCAGTCCACGTGCGAAAGCGGCCCGCGTGCGGGCTACGATGGCTATAAGCGCAAGCGTGGCAGCAAGGTACACATGGCGGTCGATACGCTGGGCAATCTGCTGGCTGTGCACATTACGCCGGCCAACGAGCAGGAGCGAGCGCAGGTTGCCGAGCTTGCCCGCCAGGTTCAGCAGGTAACGGGTCAGACAGTGAAGGTGGCATTCGCTGACCAAGGCTATACAGGGGAGGATGCGGCGCAGGCCGCGCGTGATGAAGGCATTGAACTGCAGGTTATCAAGCTGCCGGAGGCTAAAAAAGGCTTTGTCCTCCTGCCGCGTCGCTGGGTGGTCGAGCGCAGCTTTGGCTGGTTGAACCGCTTTCGGCGGCTCACACGAGATTACGAGCGACTTCCGCAGACGCTTGCAGGGCTTCATTTCGTCGTCTTCGCAATGTTGATGCTCGTTCATGCTGCGCCGATTGTCCAAGGTTGCTAACACCCTCTAATGTCTCCCGGAAAGGTAGACGCTAGTTGAGCCAGTTTATATACCAAGGCATAGGACCATCGACTTTAACTCGTCATCGCTTGATCAAAATCAAGCCCTATTGATAGGAGGGCGATTTCACTCAGGCCGATAATGCCTCGAGCGGCAGCCGCTTTCCGATGTCAAGATCGAACCGGCCGTATGGATTGATATGGGTGTAGATCGACGGCAACAGCGCGCGGAAGTCGGCGGCCTGCACCATTGGCCACCAGCGTGGTTCTGCCAGTACACACTGGATCATCAGCGTGTTGACGTACAACTGGTTGCGGGTTTCGGCGGTATTCATGTCCAACAGGACAGCGCGTGCGCCATTGAATTGACGACTTTGCTTCGTTGCGCTGCGAAGGAAAGTTGTCAATTCACATCAGTGCGCAGTAATTCTGTCAATTGGCCTTCGCCTGAGACCATCGCATCTGCGCCCGCGAGGTGGACTTCTTGGTCTGCGAGCGTCAAGCCGCTCGCTTTGCCCGCGCTAGTAAAAGGGCGCGGCAAGATTGACCAATTCCCCGGCAGTCGATCAAATTCCTCCAGGTATGGTCACTTCAAATTCCCCCATGTAACGACCGTCGGCTGTGCGGTCCTTAGCGGTGCTGCAGGACGTTTATTTTTGTCTCCTTCGAAGAAGAAGGAGGCTAGGGAGTGAACGTTTTGAAGCTGCATCTGCAAAGCACGATATTCACGCTGCTCGCTGGGCGAATTCAGCGCCGAACTTGTCGCACCAGCAACGGATTGTTTCGTACGTGACGACGACACCACGCTCGAGCAACAACTCCTCGATATCGCGCAGGCTCAGGCTGAACCGGAAATACCAGCGAACCGCGCAGCTGATGACGGCAGGGAAGCGGTGACCGTGATAAAGCGACTTTCCTTTCTTCATCGCTTCATTCTACCCCCGCTCCTGCGTCAACCTGACAGAGCCCTCATTTCTGTCCAGTATTTCGACAGCAGATCACATTGAGCTTTCAATTGTTTATGTCGTTCCCATCGCATCGCGGACCGCTTTTGCTGCAACAAGACACGTTACTTCAGCGGACTGTCCCACACAATCGGAGCGGCGCTAATGTCTGATTGATTTCTTGTCCCATTATCTACAAATGTCGGACAAGGACGGATTGTAGATCAACTCGCGCTGCGAACGCAGCGGCCCCACATTCCCTCGACTGACACACGCTATAGCTGCTCGTGCCGTCACTACGCGGCGCTTCAGGCTATCTAGCGCTTTCCTACAACTTCTGGCTGGCATTCTTCGTGCTTATGAGCTTTAAACGCTACGGAAGTTTGGGTGCGACATGAACAAATATAGGGCTCTTTTGAAATTCAAATGGGTTATGCAGTATGCGGGTTGATCGAAGTGAAGTTGAGCTTGCCAGCGATCAGGAACAGCACGGTGCGCATGGTTTCGAGATTCGCGTAGCCGCGAGCACGCCGCTTGCGGCCTGAAAACAGGCCGAGCTTACAGAAAGCCGTGGGTCTGGCGCGTCTAAGGCCAAGTGGCGATGCCGCCGAAGTGTTTTCGGATCATGCGGGCAACGTCCTTCATGGGTTCAACCTTGGAACGCATCACGTTGGTACACCACTGCTCGAGCATCTCGGAAACGGCGTTGATCTGTTTGCGATCAAGGATCTCGCGCAACTGTTCTCGACAGAGCAAGGCACGGACCGTACGTTTGGTCGTGACGTTGGCGACCAGCGCGTCGAGATCGGCTCGCTGCGCCGGATTCAGCCGGTCGCGGTCCTTGAGCAGCGTCCAACGCAGGCCCTTAAGGTCGGGATCGATCTTCTGTTCGAGTCGCTCGTCAGCAGCTTGGTCGCCGCGTCAAAATCGACGCCGCTCACGAACCACGGATCGATTACACCCAATGCGGCTTCGAACCGTTTGCTGTGCGTGACCTGCCTTCGTCTTGTTTATGCAGAAGGCGGGACAATACCACCCATCGGAAACTCAACTGAGGCAAATATAGCCATGGCCAACACGATCAAGTACAGAGTGAGAGGGTGTTCGGGCAGGTGCTGGCAACGTCCAGCCCGATTGCCGTGGAGATCGGGCGAACCGAGCTTGCTCAACCACTCATCGGCCCGGCAGCACGGCAGCACGGCAGCTTGCCACGCTGCCTCGGCTTGATAACCTACAGTTCAATGTCTTCGCCATCCTGTGCAGCCTTTGGTCGATATAACCTCTATTGCGCGCAACGTCGAAAGAAGCGCTGTGCGCGCTCGCTCCAATACGCCGGATTGTCTTCAATCGCACGTATGGGCAGAACTACACCTCATTTCGCCAGGCAGGTCGTTCGAGCGGCAACCGGTCTTGAGCACAAACAGGGCGCTATTGGCCCCTTGAAGCATTTCTTCAAACATTCTTTTGGTCCAATGCTGGAAAGGTCGGAAAGGATCCTGAATCAATTGGCGGGAAGTGCTGTGAAAGACGCCGCAAGCCAGATCGGGTGAGACATGTGCAGCCTGGCTATGGCCCGTAGTGTTCCGCACGTTACAGTATCTTCGAACTGCTGGTGAGCTGAATATGTCAAACGAAACCAGTCCGTTGCAATGGGTCATCTCTGAGGAGGGGGGGAGGCGGCGCGCGGCACGATCAAGCGTTTGTAGCGTGTTTGTGGGCGGTGGAACCCTCGCAATTCGCTGCGCTGAGCTCGCGATGGAGATGGGCCATTTCATTGGCGCGGTCTTGTGCGGCGACGGTATATTCGCGGATTGGGCCGCTCGCAGTGATATTCGGTGCGTATCAAGCGTCCAGGAACTTGGCTCCTTTCTGAAGGTTGAGCCGGTCGATTGGATTTTTTCTGTTGGCAATCCGTATATATTGCCGAAGGACGTTTTTGGGCGTGCGCGTCAAGGTGCCTTCAATTACCACGACGGCCCACTTCCGCGTTATGCGGGAGTTCATGCGACATCTTGGGCTCTGCTGGCGCATGAGAGCGAACACGCGATTTCCTGGCATCATATTGATGATGGTATCGATACTGGTGATCTAGTAATCCAACGCAAAATACCGATTGCCCCTACCGATAGTGCACTGACGCTGAACCTCAAGTGTGATGAAGCTGCGATCAAGGGTTTTCAAGAGCTTCTGGCTGGCCTCAAGTTCGGTGGGCTTATCGCCTGTCCTCAGACGCAGGGGGATAGAAGTTATTTTTCTAAATTTCGACGCCCGGATGCCGCTGGCTGCCTACGATGGGATCGAACTGCGCAAGATCTGTTAGCAATAACACGCGCCTTGGACTTTGGGGCGTATGAACCTAATCCATTAGGGTTGCCAAAGATAGTCATACGCGACGAAATGGTTTTGGTCGAGCGGCTCGCGGTGTTGCCTGTTCGATCGGGTGTTCCGGCCGGTTCCCTGCTTGAAATTAAGGCTAAGCATTGGCGTATCGCAACTGGGACTCAGGATGTTGACGTCTGGTTCCGGGACCTGAATGATGGCGTTCTCGACGCGCGGCTCCTCGCGAAAAATCTTGAGCTCCATGAAGGTGATCGCCTTACAGTTTTGACTCGTGATGAGGTGCGCAGCATAACTGCCGTTCATCAATCGTTAGCCCACTCGGAGGATTTCTGGCGAAGGAGGCTTGAGAAGTTTAAGCCATTGCAGGTTTTGCCTCTATCATCGCCAAGCGTCGAGATGGCATCGCCTCAATGGCAGTCGAGTTCATGGATAACTTCGAGCGTTCTGATTGATCTGCCGACCATCGATCGCGTAGAATACCTTTTAACAGCCTGGCTGATCTATCTTGCCAGGATTACCGGAGAAAACACGTTTCAATTGGGATGGAGCCGCGCACCGGATGGATTGCAAGCCGGTTCGAAGGTGATCGATATGCTGGTTGCTTCCGTCGTCCCGATGGAAGTTTGCATAGATCTTTTTAGCGATTTCGCAGAAGTGCGGAGGGCGGTCCGCGCGGAATGTGCGCTTCTTACGGAGCACAATAGCTATGCGAGGGATATTGTCCCGCGCAATCCCACATTGCGAGGTGTGCAAGCGCTGCGCCTCCAGAGGCCGTGGCAAATCGGCACGCGGGTTACCGTTGGGGAATGCGGTAGCGCCAAGGCAGGAAGTCGGAGGTCGAGTCAAACTGCCGGGGTCGCTTTATGCGGTGAGTTGCTGACGTTTGAGATTGATGCTCTAGACGGGACTTTTCGCTGGCATTTTGACGTCGCGCGAATAGCGCCGCAGCAAGTAGACCGCATGGCGCAGCATTTGCAAATTCTGTTGCGCGAAGCGGTGGCTAAGAGGCAACAACCGGTTTGCCACCTCGACCTCCTGCCGGCGGCGGAGCGCCGGTATCTGCTGGAGGAGCTGAACCGCACGGAGGCGGCGTATCCGTCGGAGCGGTGCATCCATGAGCTGTTCGAGGCGCAGGTGCATGAGAACGAGAGACTGAGCTATGGCGAGCTCAATGCGCGGGCCAACCGGCTGGCCCATCATCTGATCGAACTCGGAGTCAGGCCGGATCAGCCGGTGGCGATCTGCGTGGAGCGCAGCCCGGCGATGGTGGTGGGGCTACTGGCGATCCTGAAAGCGGGGGGCGCCTATCTACCGCTGGATCCGGCCTATCCGTCCCAGCGGCTGCGCCAGGTGCTGGGCGATGCCGCTCCGCAGCTGCTGCTTTGCGATGCGGCCGGCCGCGCCGCACCCGGCCCCGAGGTGCTGACCGATGTGATAGCGGTCGATCTGGAGACGGCCACGCCGGTCTGGGGCGAGCAGCCGCCTTCGGACCCGGAGCCGCGCACGCTTGGCCTCACGTCCCGCCATCTGGCCTATGTGATCTACACCTCAGGCTCAACCGGAACTCCCAAGGGGGTACAGAATGAGCATCGAGCGGTTATCAATCGCCTGATCTGGATGCAAAAGGCCTATGCACTCAATACGGCTGACGTCGTCTTGCAGAAGACCCCGTTTAGCTTCGATGTCTCTGCCTGGGAATTCTTCTGGACCTTGCTTGAAGGGGCAACCCTGGTGCTGGCGGTTCCTGGTGTACACAAAGACCCGGATGCGCTTGTAAACCTGATAATCGGCCAACGCATCACCACCGCACACTTTGTACCATCCATGCTGGCCAGCTTCATGGACACGAAGGGCGTTGATCGCTGCACCTCCCTGCAGCGTCTCGTGTGTAGTGGTGAGGCGCTTTCTGCTTCCCTAACGCAGAAGGTTCGGTGCGTATTACCTTGGACCGGTCTGCACAATCTATATGGTCCCACGGAAGCTGCTATCGACGTAACGGCCTGGAATTGCCCGGCTGATTTTAATGGGTCAGTGGTCCCGATCGGCCGTCCGATTGCGAACACGCGGGTTTATCTGCTGGACGGTCATGGCGCGCCGGTGCCGTTTGGTGCGGTGGGCGAGCTTTACATTGGCGGGGCGGGAGTGGCGCGGGGCTATCTGAACCGCCCCGAGCTGACAGCAGAGCGGTTCATCGCCAGTCCCTTTGTGGAGGGCGATCGGCTGTACCGGACCGGCGACCTGGGGCGTTATCTGCCGGACGGCAATCTGGAGTTCCTGGGCCGCAATGACGACCAGGTGAAGATCCGCGGCTACCGCATCGAGCCGGGCGAGATCGCGGCGCGGCTTGGCGAGCACGCCTTTGTGCGCGAGGCGGTGGTGGTGGCGCGCGAGGAGCGGGCCGGCGAGCCACAGCTGGTGGCGTATGTGGTGGCCGCAGAGGAGGTGCAGGAAGCGCAGCTTGCGGCGACGCTGCGCGCGCATCTGGTGGGGCAGCTGCCGGACTACATGGTGCCGTCGGCGTTCATGCGGCTATCGGAGTTGCCGCTGACGGTGAACGGCAAGCTGGACCGCAAGGCACTGCCGGCGCCGGCTGACGATGCCTATGCGCGGCGGGGCTACGAGGCGCCGCGCGGGGAGCTCGAGACGGTGCTGGCGCAGCTGTGGGCGGAGCTGCTGGGTC
>NZ_JBFRCK010000087.1:0-8547 GCF_040965775.1 Paraburkholderia sp. BR10954 | reverse complement strand
CCACCGGCTGGTCCATCGTCAGCGACGCCGTATGCGCTGCCCGTGTCGCGATCGCGTTCGCGTCGGTGCCGTAATACGGTTTCACGTCGAGCCAGGTGCGAACCGCCGCGTAATGCCGGAACAGCGTTGGGGAGGTCTCAGTGTCGTAGCCGAATTGCACGGTGTCGCCGATATCGGCGGCTGCCCGAACGTGTTCAACGACGCCGGCCGGAATGGTAGCGAGCGGAGGGAAATAGTGCAGTTGCTGAAAGACTTTCAGCAGCACCAGCAGGCCCAGTCAAGGTCGCTCGCCGCGCGTTGACCGGCGTGCCCATTCGAGCTCGTCGGGCAGTGGCGTGTAGCAGGTTTGCAGTTCCCGGGGTGCCAGGACCTCGGGGAAGCGCGGGTACGCGGTGCGTTCGAGGGTAGCCATTGCGGATCGTCCGGATCGCAGAGGGCCGCTCAGATTAGCGCAAGAAAAATCAGACGTTACTGCACAAATCGTAATAACCGGCGCAGTCTTTATAACTACAAGGCTTATGATAGGAATTTACGCTTACCTTGTTGATATCCCGTAAGGGCTGCCCGCAATGCGCCGAACTCGCGTCGTACTGCTTGCGGATCCGCGCGTATCAAGCTGCCTCACCTCGTAGATCCCTGATATGTTGGTAAACGGTGGCTCGCCCCATCCCCAGTACGTTGGCTACATAGTTCGCAGCGCTCTTGCCCTTGAAGGCTCCCTGTGCCCAAAGCGCTTCGACCAGTTCGCGGCGGTGGTCGCGGGTTAGCGAATTTAATGCCAACTGGCGTTCCTGCAACCACGTGTGAAGGAAGGTATTGATGCGCTCCTGCCAGTCGTCCCTGAACAGTTCATCAGGCTGCTTGACTACGCCGGCGCCTGAGATCACGCGATCGATGACATGCTTCATGTCCTCGAAGACCGCGATGTTGTAGTTCACGCACATCACGCCAACGGCCGTACCGGTGTCGTCAAAGAGGACGGTGCTGACGCAGCGCATGCGTCTACCATCCCAGTTGATCTTTTCATACGGCCCGACGGTGCCCGACGCTGCTGAATGATCAATCTCCTCCAATGCGGATTCGTCGCCGAGCTCCCGTTTGGACAGGTTATTGGCAATGTAAGCAACCGTCTGACTTTGCAGGTCGTGAATCACTATCTCGACGTACGGGAAAAACAGCAACGCGATACCGTCGGCGACGCGACTGTATCGGTCCAGCAGAAGGTGGCGGGTAGCGGTTGTCTTGGGTTTTCGCATAGGGGTTTCGAGTTTCGGGCAGTGTGCACGTGTTTCCGCGGCGGTGCTGCAAATCTGCGAGATGTGTTGCATTTTGCCATGAGCGACGCCCGGCTTTAGCGAGGCTGGCCGCCCGGCTGAGGCGAGGCGATACGCGCATTGGTCCAGATCAGTCATGAAGCAGTTTGCCGTCGATGCGTTCTGGACGCGCTGCGTTCCCACCAATCATCGCTATGCGCTGACCGGGCGCAGCGACAGCAACGTGCGCCCGTGCGATCAGAACTCCGGCTGTGCTTGCGCTGATGCGCGTACGTTGCGCTGGAACGTTACCGTCGCAAGCGACTATCTCCGCGATAGTCTCGCCGTGCTCAACCTGGTCACCACATTCCGCTTTCCATGAAATCACTTCCGCGACCGGCGTCGCGATGTGCGCAACAGCATTGAGCGCAAACACCTGTGGGTCGAAGCCGACGGCCTCGACGGCATCGCTTCTGACGATACCTTCTGCCTGTAAGAAATGGACAAGGCCGGCGGCGTCGGCGGCGGCAAGTTCGTCGCTGACGTCGCGCTGGCCGCGGCCAATCGAGGAATCAGAACACACGCCAAACTGCTTCAAAAACCTCCACGCGTCCCGGAACGCCTGATCGAACGTTCCTCCGCCAGCGTTATCTACGAGGATCAGAACGCGCGCTCCCATACAGCGACTCAGTGCTCTCGCGCGATCGTCATGATCCCAGGAGCTGTAAATATGCATAATCGCTGTCTTGTCACAATGCAAATGAATGACGGAGCAGTGCTACAACCCGCGTATCCACTGACCCGTCTCCTCTCACTTCGCCGTCGTTCCAGCGGAGCCATTGAATACAGCCAGAATCAAAAGTCGAGCAGGAGGCTGCCGCGATTTCTGTCCCGCACCGGACGCTCACCCGCGAGAAGCGCCGCTCGTTGTCCGGGGCGCACCAGCTTGTGCAGTTGTCTCACGATCATCAACCCGTCGACATCGCTGAGGATTCGCACACGCTCGTTGAACGTTCCACCGTCGAGGCGAACCACTTCGGCAATGACCTCGCCGGCACTGACCGGGTCACCCGGTGCATTGTAGTAGACGATGACACCGGCGACGGGGCACTGGAAGTGAGACGCACCATCGAGCGGAAAGACCGCAACCCGGCCAGCGGCAAAGTCGGCCGCTGTGGGGACTTCGGCCGTCAGTACGCCCTCGCGAGACAGAAAGCGCAGCAGATTTGACGCATCTCTCGAAGCCAGTTCGTCGCTCACGTCTGCCTATCCGCGCAACTCGATGGTCGCGCTAAAGCCGCTCTCGTTTTCGGATAGGAGACCTGCCGCCTGTACCGTTCCCCAGCCGCTGGAATGCACCTGATCGAAAGCTCCGCCGCCAGCGTCACGCGGTTCAATCAGAGCGACCGGTGCGCCCATGATTTCCGCAAGTTCTGTGGCCCGCTGACGCTGAAGTTCAGAGGCATAAACATGCGGGACGCAATCCGTATCGCAATGCAGGTCGAGCACGATGTCATGCTCGATCGCCAGTCTGGCGAGTTCCCGCTTCATGACTTGCGCCGGGCTGGTCGCAACAATCTGAGCCAGGCTGTCAGCAAATAGCGCTTTCCACTCGCCCGGCGTCATCTTGCCATCCCGGGCGTTGGCGATGTGTGCAGCTACCCGCTCATCGAGAAGCCGGAAGTTGCGATTGAAGTTCTCGCCGTTATCAAAGTCGAAGCGGCCAGCAATTGGCCCGAAGAGCCGTTGCGACATACCGATCGGATTCGCGTAAGGCACAATCGTCACGAAGCCATCAATCGCACCGGCCGCATCGAGCTGCTGAAGCTGCTCAAGCAGATGCTGAAGCACGAGCAAGCCGGGATGTTCGTCGGCATGAAGCCCAGCATGCAAATAGGCACTGCGTCCGTTGGACCGGTTGCCAAACTGGTGAGCCACGAGATTAAGACTGACACCCGGGGCGGGCGAAGGTAGCGGAATGTCCAAACGCCGGTGGCTCATCAATGCTCCTGTGCCCGTCTGAGGACGTGTCTGAGATGAATCGGGATCTGCCGATACCTTGATATTGAAGCCGGCGACCGAGCTGGCGGCGCATCACGCGGCGTGTTTTCCACCCAGATATCTGAATAGCTCGAATGCAATGGCCACGTCTTCGAGGCCGAGCCCAATCGAGCGGAAAAACGCGTGTTTTTGATAGGACGGCTTTTTCGCCGCACCGGCTACAAGTTCTGCCAGATCGCCTGAGACGCTTTCGGACGACCAGCCATGCCGCTCGGCGGCCAACTTCATTTCGCCAGCGCTGGATGGGGTAGTCCGCCGGTAGTCGCAATAGACATCCATTTGTGGGATCCAAGCAGGCGGCATTTCGTGAGCATTTGCGGCGTTGGTGCTGATGGACGTAATGAGGGTGGGCTGGCTGAGCATGCCTTCGTTCAGCACGGGAGTGCCGGATGATGTGCATAGGGCAACCACATCGGCATTGCCTACGCAATCCTCTATCGTGGCGCAAACGGTAACACGTCCATCCAGAGCAGCGATCTCCGCGCGTTTGCCGGTGTTTTCTCGCAACTCGGGCGAAAACACGTGAATCGACTCCCATGGCCGCACCGTCGCCAGGTGGCGCAGATGAGCCTGCCCGACTGCACCTGCGCCGACGATCGCGAGCGTGCTGGCATCGGTCCTGGCTAGCTCATCCACCGCGAGCGCGGTGGCGCCGGCCGTGCGCTCTGTTGTGAGCAGGCCCGAATCACACCACATCAGAGGCTGCCCAGTTTCCATCGACATCAGCGCGGTCCAGGCGGTGATAACGGGTTTCGACGGCGTGATGATGTATGGCGAGAGCTTCGCCCCGAATACTTTGGCACCCGCCATGACGCCGAGATACGTGATGAAGTCTCCCTCTCCGCCGGGAAAGAGCGTCAGCGTCTGCGGCGGCTGCACGGCCGTTTCTTTCGCGAGCGAGCGGAACATCCGGGTCAACGCATTGCGCACATCCAGATGGGGTAAGGCCTGGCGAACGGTTTCCTGACTGACGATGAGGGGGAATGCTGCGGGCGTGGTGCTCATTCGAACTGCTCTCCGGGACGGAGCCGACCATCGGCGTTGGAGGCAATTCTAAGTCAAAATGTCCAATCTGGAATTTTATTTTTGAAAAGTCTTGCTTTTGTTTTAGTCCAGAATAGACTCTCGTTCCAGAGAGGGCAGACGGCGTTTCTTCCGGCAGCCGCGTGCAATCTCTCCAGGCAGGCACTCGGCGGTCATTCGCGCCGCATCGGCGATCCCAACCACATAGGGAACCATCATGCTTCAGAAGATTTCACTCTCGCTTTTCGTCGCGGCTTCGTTGCTCGGTTCGGTCGGCAGCGTCAGCGCGGAAACCCAGGATACTTTGCGATTCGGCATCGAGGCAGCCTATCCGCCGTTTGAGAGCAAGTCGCCTGCGGGCCCGCTGCAGGGCTTCGACATCGACGTCGGCAATGCCGTCTGCGCCAGGATGGGCGTGAAATGCCAGTGGGTCGAGAATGCGTTCGACGGGCTGATTCCCGCGCTGCAGGCCCGCAAATTCGACGTGATCAATTCGGCGATGAATATCACTGGTAAGCGGAAACAGAGCATCGACTTCACACGGCCCATCTACATCGTGCCAATCGTTACGGTGGCGAAGCGAGGTTCCGGACTGCTGCCAGACGTCAAGAGTTTGCAGGGCAAACGCGTGGGTGTGCTGCAGGCATCTTCACAGGAGGATTTTCTGAAGCGCCACTGGGCGACTGCGGGCGTATCGATCGTCTCCTACGCTGACCAGGATCAGGTGTACGCGGATCTGGTTGGCGGGCGCGTCGGACGCTGCCGTTCAGGAAGCACAGACGGCACAGGACGGCTTCCTGAGCAAGCCGGCAGGTCATGACTACGCCGTTGTAGGGCAGCCGCTCAGTGATCCGGCTACGCTTGGTGAAGGCACCGGTTTCGGTCTGCGCAAGGGCGACAGGGCGCTTCTCACCAAGGTAGACGCTGCGCTCGACGCGCTGAAGAAAGATGGCACCTTGAGCGCGCTTTCGCAGAAATATTTCAAACGCGACATCATAGCGAGATAAGGGCGCGTCAAACCGGTGCGGGATGGCTCCGCACCGGCCTCGCGGGCGCGAGGTCGTATTCACGCGCCCCGTCGGGACAGGGAAGAGCAGAGCGAGTCTATGGATTTTGATGTCATCGTGCTGGGGGCCGGGATCGTTGGCGTATCTTCTGCGCTGCATCTGCAGGATCGTGGGCGGCGCGTGGCGCTGGTCGATCGGCGCGGGCCGGGTGAAGAAACCAGTTTCGGCAACGCGGGACTGATCGAGAGTTCGTCAGTTGTTCCCTACGCGTTCCCGCGCGACCTGGCCACGCTGCTGCGCTACGCACGCAATCGTTCGACGGAACTGTACTGGGACTATCGCGCGCTGCCTCATTTCTTCACCTGGCTGGCGCGCTTCTGGCGGGAGTCGTCTCCCGAGCGGCTGATGGTCGCGGCGCGAGACATGCTGCCCTTAATACGCCAAAGTGTTGCTGAACACGAGTTGCTGATCGAGCGTGGCCGCCTTGGGAGCCTCGCTCGTGACAGTGGCTGGATCGAGGCTTTCCGCAGCCCGGCGGAATTTTCAAGGCAAAGAGCCGCGGCCGAAGTTGCGGCGCGTACTTATGGATTGCGGGTCACGGTACTGGATTCGATCGCGCTCGGGGCGCGCGAGCCTGGCGTTGCGGACAAATTTTGCGGCGCGTTGCACTGGCAGGACCCGATGAGCATAGTGAATCCTGGCAAGCTCACGAAGGGCTACGCGCGTCTGTTTGAAGAGGCTGGCGGGACGCTGTTGATCGGTGATGCGACCACACTAAAGGCCGAATCGGGCGGGTGGAGTGTCGAGACATCGTCGGGTACGATCAGCGCGAGCGAAGTGGTCGTGGCGCTGGGGCCGTGGTCGGATCAGATCTTCCAGCCGCTGGGATACCGCGTCCCGTTGCGAGGGAAGCGCGGCTATCACATGCACTATCAACCGACGAGACCGCTTCTGTCGATGCCGCTGGTCGACTCGGAACAAGGCTATGTGGTCGCGCCGATGGAGGGCCGCCTGCGGCTGACTACGGGCGTCGAGATTGCCAGACGCGATGCGAGACCGACAGGCATCCAGTTGGAGCGCGCGGAGCGTACTGCCCGACCGATATTTGGTCTCGGTATGCGTATGGACGAGGCCCCGTGGCTCGGCCTGCGTCCTTGCACGCCTGACATGCGGCCGGTGATCGGGCGCGCGCCTCGTCATCACGGACTCTGGTTCGCGTTTGGGCATAACCACCATGGGTTGACACTGGGGCCCGTGACGGGACGTTTGCTAGCGGAAATGATGACGGGCGCGCAACCCTTCGTCGATCCACATCCGTTCCGCCCCGAAAGGTTCGGCTAGTTTCCGTCGCTTGAATGAAGCGGCTCATGTGAACACACGAGGGCAGCGCTTCAGTTGCCTCAAACACTCGCACATATTTGAAGAACAGGAGAGCGAAATGAAGATCAAGGACTTCGGCGTTGAGCGCTGGATGGACCTATATGAAACGAAATGCACGTACAACCTGGCTGAAACCTGCGTGGAATCGCTGACCGTCGACCAGTTGCTGACCCTCACGGGCAAGCAGGACAGCATTCTTGACGAACTTCGCGGGCTCAAGCTCACTTACGGTGCCATCGAAGGTTCGGCCCGATTGCGTGAAACGATCTCGGCGATGTACACGAATCAGTCGCCCGATAATCTGATCGTGACGCACGGCGCGATTGGCGGTAATGCGCTGGTGTACGAGACGCTCGTCGAGCCGGGCGACACGGTCATTTCGGTTCTGCCTACCTACCAGCAGCACTACTCGATTCCGGAAAGCTACGGCGCCGACGTACGAATTCTGAAGTTGCGTGAGCAAAACGGATTCCTTCCAGATCTCGATGAATTGCGCAGTCTGGTTAATGACAGAACCAGGCTGATCGCGATCAACAACCCCAACAATCCAACTGGCTCCCTGATGGGCGAGCAATTTCTCGCCGAGATCGGCGAGATTGCGCGATCATGTGACGCTTACGTGTTGTGCGACGAGGTCTATCGCGGCACTGATCAGGAGGGTAGCGGCTATACCGCTTCAATCGCTGACGTGTACGAACGCGGCATCAGCACCGGTAGCATGTCCAAAACCTATTCGCTGGCGGGTCTTCGGCTCGGTTGGGTCGCCGGACCGAAAGATCTGATTCGTGCCGTCGCGATTCATCGCGACTACAACACGATCAGCGTCGGTATGATCGATGATCACTTTGCGTCCATTGCGTTGGAGAATCGCGCGGCGATTCTCGCTCGCAACCACGACATAGTGCGGACGAACCTTGCGATCGTGGATGCGTGGATTGAAAAAGAACCTGCCATCTCATACGTCAAGCCGAAGTCCGGAACCACGGCGCTACTGAAGTATGACCTGCCCATGTCTTCGCGCGAGTTCTGCATCGAGTTGATCGAACAGACTGGCGTGATGTTGACGCCGGGCAGTGCGCTTGACATGGAAGGGTATGTGCGCCTTGGATACGCCAACAACCGGACAGTGCTGGAAGCGGGGCTCGCCAAGATCTCACAATTCCTGGCGCAAAGAGGTTGATCTCTTAATGGTGACAGGTCCCATCTCGCTATAGCCAACCTACGGCGCCTGAGGCTGACCTTGAGCAGCCTCAGGCGCCGGTGATCAACGTTCCTTGACCGTCTTTCGAAGGGCGGGGGTTGCTACGATAGCGGGAGTCGCCTTCTTTGCGGCCGCTCTCCTTCTTGTACCGCGTGTCGAGCACACTGAGGAAATACGAAAACTGCATCCGCACTCGATCAGATCGGAGTTCCCCAATGAGCTGACTAGAACACGTGGGCAGAGAAGGCTGCGTGTACAAGTGCTGGAGAGCGCGGTGGGTGTATTTGGGGTTGACAGTACCGATCGCACTCGATATTTTTCTATGGTCCACTTACTACCGGTCCAGCTTAAGAGGTTGTCGGGTTTCTCATGCTCGACTCCCCGTCATATCTCGAAGGTCTGCTGCTTGGCGCTGGGCTCTTTACCTCGGTTGGTCCCAAGGACGCGCTCGTCATCAGGGCGTCACTTAGGACGCGCCATCTTTATCTCATAGCCTTAGAGCGTGTTAGGAACTTCGATTGAGACCTGGTATCCTGGCGGGATGAAAAGAACCGACCGCAAAGGGTATCCGACAGATGTGTCGGATGAGGAATGGAGTTTCGCGGCGCCGTATCTGACGCTG
>NZ_JBFRCK010000086.1:0-9553 GCF_040965775.1 Paraburkholderia sp. BR10954 | reverse complement strand
CGAGTTCGAAAACCTGCATGCACAAGATCAAAGCTTGTCGTCGCGCGGGTTGCCCACCGCCGGGCAGCGTGGTCGTGACAGGCGACCCGCCGCCCGGCCGTGGACAACCCGCGATTTGATCTTATCGGGAGGTGCCACACCGCATTAACCTCAACTACAGATCTATCCGTCGAACCGGGTCAACCTCATACTCATCGATGCTGCCGGGCAGATGGAAATACTCCACGCTCAGCACGCCCTTGCGGTTCCAGCGCAGCGCGCGCCGCATCGCCTGATACTCGATGCGCCACGTCCACGACCGGTCGTAAAAGAGCACGTAGTCCGCGTTCGGCAGGTTGTAACCCGCACGACCGGAGGCCTTCGTCGACAGCAGCCCCGTTGCCCGACCGGTGATGAACCGCCGGTCCTTGTCGGCCACCCGCTTGCTGATCGGAATCTCGCCATGAAACAGAACCGTATCCACGCCATCGGATGACAGTTCCCTGGCGATCGCATTGAGCACGCCCGGATTCTCGGCAAACACGATCGCCTGCTGCCCCTTTGCGGCGATTTCCCGCATACGGGTAATCACCGCGCGCTGCTTGCTCGTCAGACCCGAGAGCCGTGCGACGCCCTCCATCCCGTACTGCGGATAGTTCGCGGCGAAATGCACGGCACGAATGCGCGCGAGAATCGTCACGAGATTGCAGGCTTTCCTGTCGTCGCGCGAGCGTCGATACCAGTCCGCAAACTCGTCGGCCGCATCCAGATAGGTCGCCAGATGCTGAGAGTCCCAATCCACCGTGTGCGTGGTGACCACGGGCGGATCGATCTGGATGTAACGCGACACGTCGGGTTCGCAGACCAGCCTGCGCTTGACGTGCGGCGCCAGCATCGCGCGATACGCGTGCAGGTTGCCGATCTTCGGCACTTCGCGCTTTGCCCCTTCCTGCAGGCTTTCCGCGAATTGCCACGTGACCCACTCCAGCACCACGAAGTCGTCACGGAACCGGTCGACGCCGCGTATCGCGAACTCCACCGAGTTGATCCAGTTCGGCTCGATATAGCCTCGCCGGTACCCATACGGCTGCGCTGCCGTCCCGTCGCCACCCGAAAACGCCATCAGCCCGAAGGCATCACGTGGGTAGTTGGGAATCGGGCTGGCCGTCAGCACGTAACGTCGCCGGGCGGACAGCTGCCAGAGCGCACGGCTCTGGTCACTCGTCGGATTGGCCAGCCGCTCGCCTTCATCAGCCACCAGCAGGCCGATACGGCGGCGCAGCTTGTGCGCATACGTCACCCGCACAGACTTCGCCCGATCCACCGGCATGCGCAGACGCTCATACGAGATCAGGTTCACCTGGCGAAGATCCTTCAGATCCTCCTCGCTGTCGATGACCTTCACGACAGACGGGTCAATCGGCAGTTGCGCCAGTTCGTTCAGCATCTCGCCGATAAGACGGGCCTCCACCACGATCAGACCGTGCGTGACGCCCGACAGCAGGATCAGCGCGATGGACAGACGCGACTTGCCGCACGCCTGCTCCCATGCAATGACGCAACCCTGCGGCTTCATCAGCGTTTCAATCAGATCGTCCTGCTGGAACTCCCAATCGAGCCACTGATCGATACCGAGCGCTTCCATGCGACGACGAAGCAGCGCCGCATACTGTGGAAACGCCGTCGCCAGACCCTCGTGCACGACTTCCCAGCCCTCCGCGACGTTCTCAACGCTGAACCTCGCGTTGAGCTCGTCGACTGAGAGCATGCTCGCCACGCCGTTCACGGTGTATCCGTAACGCCCGTCAGCTTCCCGGGCGAAAACGACCGTGTCACCGGCCCGTACAAGCGGACTCGCCCATTTCGTTGGATCGATCTTGTGGGTCGCGCGAGCGACACCGGTAACCGATTCCGCGGAGCGGGCGCCCGTCGTCCAGACTTCGTGACGAAGCGGTACGGCCTGCCGCGCCGACCTGCGCGCGCGCCTTGCAAAATGCTCAACGAAGCCAGGGGCGAACTCCGCCTTGCCGCCCGCGGACTCGATATGCTCGACCAGCCGGTTCAATGCATCGGAAGGATCGTCCTGCACCAGATACGTTTCGATATCCAGCAGGCCCTGCCCCGCGTACCGCATCCCACGCGGCAGTCTATGACCGTCTCGCGAGTAGATCCGCCGATCCAGCACGTGATTGAGCACCATCGCCTCGACGAATCCGCAACGGAACCGTAGCGAAATCCGGCGGCCGTCGTGACAGATCGTGACCCGCTGATCGCCTGTCACGGGCCGCGTAATCGCGGGCTGTGACTCATCGAGCGATTGGAGTCCGAGCTTCGGTTTCGAATGTGCGCTCTCCTCGAAATGCAGCTTAAGATCAGCGACGGTCAAGGACGGATCGGACACCTGCTCGCGCACGAACTGACCGATCTTGAGGCGGAAGCGATCGAAGACGAGAACCGCCGTGCGGACATTCGCGCCCTCTTCCTTGAACGCCTGTACCGGCATCTCGAAGAAACCCGCGAGACGGTGCGCCGCGCGCTGCAACGGCGAATCGCTGTCGTAGGTGGCCGACGCGATCGCATCGGCGAACGTCAGTGGCAGCAACGCCACAACGACCTGCGCAGCGTCGAGCGCCTGTTGCAGTGCGTACTCGTGGCTCAGTGCGGAGGTGCCTTGCCCATATCGACCCCACGTTGTACCGGGTAGCGGCTTCAGATGCGGTGACTCGAGGTGTAGCGAGAACGGCGGATTGATCAGCGCGATATCGAACGACCTGGGGTGGATGTCCTCCATCCCGGCTCGCCGGAAATCGCAGTCGAATCCGGCCGCCTCCATCGCACCTTGAACCGCGATGATTGCGTCGCCATGCACGTCGACGCCATACAGCGCGTGACGATCAGGGCTCGCATATTGCAACAGGCGGGCGGACCCCACCGAGTTGTCCAGGATCGACACCTTGCGTTTGGGCAGGAAGTTGCACACGAACTGCCACATGAACAGCGCGATCGCATCGGGGGTGAAAAACTGCCCCAGATGACGCTGGCGGGCCATATGCAGCTCGCCTTGGTGCGCGACACCTTGATCCTGTGAGCCGAGACTCACGATCCTGCGAAGCGGGGCGTACCAGTCCGCATCCATCAATTCCATTAAATCAAGTTGCTCCATTGCAGCTCCCGAAAAAAGAAAGGCCCGCACAAGCGGGCCAGTGAAAGACAGTCGGATTCGTGGCGACCGCTCAGAAGCGGTGACGATTCGCCAGATGCTCGGTACCGTACTCGCTGATAAACAGGGAGAGCGCGTCGCCGACCTGATGCGCAAACTTGAACTGCCACTTCTCGTTGAACATCACGATGTCGAGGCCGTCGAGTGACACCTTTTCCCGCGTTGTGAAGTGGTAGTCGACCAGTCGCCCGCGCGTAAGCTGTGCGGACAGCGGATGGAATCCAGCGTCAGACGCGAACGCCGCGAGTCCGCGGATCAGTCCACGGCTGTCGTGGCCGAGTGATAGGTGGCCTTACGGTCGCTCGAGGCGTAGACCTGCTCGCTCCAGATTCGAGCGTCAAGAATGATCGCGCTGCTGGTGCGTTTCATCTCCGTTTCCGGGCGAAGCCCGAAACCATCGATCACCAGCTTCGCCGCCTGAACGAGTCCGATGCGCTTTCCAGCGTCGCCACTGAACGTGCGTTCCAGGTGCGCCCAGAAAGCGTCGAAGTCGGGACATTTCCCGGCCTTCAATGCGCCGCGAATATCGATCGACGCGTTGGCCAGTTCCCGATCGTCGTTGATTTCCAGCCGACCGCCCGGAGGCGAGAAGCGACGGATCGCTTCCCCGACCAGCACATGAGCCAGACGCGAGCAGAAGTCCGAGAGCTCGCGCTCGGTTGAGTACTCCGACCGGACGCTTGCCGCGCGATACGGATGTTCCGAATCCTTCGGAAATGCGGCAATCTCTGCCGCGCAAACTTCCAGATAAGCGGCAGCTGCTTTGGTCTGCGCGTCCTTGAACTGTTGAACGAGTGCTGTGTACATGGTGCTTCCCTTGTGGATGAGACGGGAGAGCACGCCCAGTCGGGAGTGATCCCGTTTGGGTAAGTGGATTGCCCGCAGCTGCGAGCCAGGTTGTTGCGCCGAAGCGCGTGGATTCAGATGCCGTAGTGGTTGCGTACCCGACGACGACGCTCGGCGAATGCAAGTCCGCCAGTCACCGATTCGGGTGCTGCCACCACCAGAAGGCGCAGGGCCGCTGCGCGGTAATGGGTCGAATACCGCCGCGGGCGTTTAGTCGATGCGTCAGTGACGCGATGGATGCCTAGATGCTACCGCTCGCGTTCCGGCGGCACTCCCGAAATGGGCGCGAATTCTGTATGGCTTTCAGCCTTTTCCGCGCTCTCACGTCGGCGCATGCTTATCCACAGATTTTCTGGATAACCCTGTGGATTGTTCCTTGCCGGCCGCTCGCCGCAAGGCGATTATCAGGTTTGCATCAAAGAGCGGCACCAGCAGGAAGCGTGAGCCGGCTCAGCCACTTAACCGGGAAACCTTCCGAAAACCGTATAGCTTTCGTCGCATCAAAGCGCACCATTAAAGCTCCCGCAAGCGTGCAGCTTTCGCATGTCACCGTGCTCGCCGCGCGGCCCAAAATGGCTTACGCGCCTTGTCCGCGCGGAGTCAATGAGCCAGTTTTGATGCCCGATGCCGCCGAGGTCCTTCGAACGCCTCTACGGCCAAATTTAATGGTGCGTGCAACATGTTCAACGTAAGCTTCGACGGCGGCACATTCCCCTTAAGCGACGTTCAGGAAAATCCCGCGCGGTACATGAGGCGGCTTGAACGCGCAAAGATAACGCCCGGGTATGCCACATGCGAGTGCGGGGGTGCTGCTTCGCTCCAGCTTGTGATCCGCCGCTACGGGTCGCTGCTCCATCTGGCCGGCTGGCCAGACGATGGACATCGTCACGATCGCGCCTGCTCGTTCTTCAAAGATCCGAACGTTGCACCTTCCGTCCGCGGCGGCGACTCCAAAGCAGCCATCCTGTCGACACCCACAGGCCTGAACGTAAAATTGGACGCCGCGCTAACCACGCGAGAAACCACCATCGGCTCTCGCGGCTCGGCAACGGAAACCCGATCCCGCCCGAGCCGGCGCTCGGCCAGCCTGCTCGCCTTCCTCCAGACCTTGTGGGTCGAAGCAGCTCTCAATCAATGGACAGGCACAGCATCATCGCGCCACTGGGGGCAATGCAATGGGCAGGTGCTGGCTGAGGCAGGGACGGCCCTGATCAACGGTGCCGATGCCCAGAACGTCCTGCACATCATGCGTCGCTTCGATGAAGCCGATCGCGTCGCAATCAATGCAGAATTCGATGCTTTTATCGCGCGGCTCACGACAGAAAAAGGAACGACGCGGCGCGGGCTCATCATTGGGGAGGTAAGCGAGGTGGCTCCGACCCAATATGGTCACGCGGTAAGTCTGCGTCAGAGCGCGCGCAGGTACTACGCCAGCACCAGCCTGATCGAGCACGCCGCGCGGACTTATGGGCATGCGTGGCGCGCCCTCGGCGAGCGCAGCGCACGCGTCGTTGCCCTCCTTCTCGTTGAGCGCACTTCAAAGGGCCACCTGAAAGTTATTGATCTGGCTGCAATGCTCTGCTCTCACGCGTACCTGCCCTGCGATTCGATTCACGAAGTCGCGATGGCCAACCGGCTTGTCACTGAGCGGCGAGACTTCGTAAAGCCCGTTCGTATGTCAGCAGAGGACGACATGTTGCCCGACTTCGTCTTACGGGACGCCGGCGTGCGGACGCACATCGAGGTCTATGGAATGAACGGTGTTCCAGCCTACGAGGCACGCAAGGAGGAAATGCGGGCGCTTCGGCTCGCGCGTGGCATACCGGCCGTCGAATGGGATGTCGATCGGGAGCCGCTCACGCAGGTGCAGCTTCCGCCCCTTCGCGACGCGCGCGCGACTTGACTTCACCGGAGGCCCGGTAACCTGGAAATAAATGGCCGCCGCGGCAAACCGGCCCCGGCGCGTGAATATCCAACAACACACACAGGAATCCGACCATGCAGTTCACGAAGGCAATCATGAGCGCGGCAGTGGCCGCAGTAATGGCAACCGCGGCCCACGCTTCAGCAGGCAGTGGCGCGTGCCAGCCCGAAGTCGGCTTCTCGCCCGAAGGCAGCGCGGCCGCACTGGTCGACCGCGCGATCGACAGCGCCCAGCGCTCGATCCGGGTTTCGGCGTATTCGTTCACCTCGCCCGATGTCGTGCGTCACCTGCTCCAGGCGAAGCGCCGTGGCGTCGAAGTCGCCGTCGTCGTCGACGAGAAGAGCAATGTCAACGAGGACCGTTCCGGTAAGGCGCACGCGGCCCTGAACCTGCTCGTGAACGCACGCATTCCGGTGCGCACCGTTGGCGTCTACCCGATCCACCATGACAAGGTCTTGGTCGTTGATGGTTCAACTGTCGAGACCGGCTCTTTTAACTACAGCCAGGCTGCGGCGTCTCGCAATAGCGAAAACGCGCTCGTGCTCTGGGACTGCCCGGGCGTCGCCCGGGGCTACCTCGAGCATTGGCAAAGCCGCTGGGACCAGGGCGTCGAATTCCGTTCCTCCTATTGAAAGCGCTGGACTTCCAGCCGCTCCGACCCACTGAACAGGAGTACCCGTGCAACAGATATCCCAGGTAGTTCAGGACATCCTCAATCTGACGCGCTATGCGGCGTCGCCGTTCGTGCTCACCGGTCGCCCCGATTCTGTGCGCCAGTGGCTTTCAGTGTTGCAGGAGCGCCTGAACGCGATCCTGCAGCGGGTCGACAACGCGCTCGCGTCATTCGAGGAGACGCGAGAGGGTGAGAACGACTGGACAGACCAAGAGCGCGTTCTGAGCAGTGAATGGGTACAGCGCAATTTTCCCAACGAGGCAGACAGCGTCAGGGCGGCACTGCGCAAGGCGTGGGTCGACGGTCAACGACTGTGCACGCGGTAGCGGATGGCGGAGCAACGGCGAAACTTGACTTCCGGTCCGGACAGGCAAGATCAAAATGCGCCCGGTTCTCATCGGGCTATCCAACTACAGGAGTCCGCGATGCTGGGCAAAACCTTTTTTCTTGAACGCGCAATCTCGCGCTCGCTCGACTGGCTGGGTCGCTACCCGGCTTTGGGCTGCGCCGGCCACGATCCTGAATCACTTTCTTCGGGCCGCCAGATAGTCGTCGCCGCGGCCACGCCCCGTGGCGTGCGCTGCGTGTTCTTCAGTGCAGTCGAGTCGGTCCTCGATTTCAGCGCGGCATGGGCCGAACTCGAGCGCGCGAAAACCTGGTGGTACTTCGTGCAGCGCTGGTGTTTCTGGGTCGTGCCAGACGCGAAGACGCTCGACGCGATCAACCCGGCGGGCGATCACATCGAACATCTGATCGTCCCGACCTGCGCGCCGTCCGATCTCGCCGACGCGGCGTTCCTTCCGTGGCTGGACGCGATCGAAAAGCGCGCCCGCCAGTGCGGCACGCTGGCGGTACAGTCTCACGATGTCGAAACTGTCTGAGCGGGAGTCGGGATGAGCGAGAACAGCAAGATCGAATGGACCGACCACACCTTCAATCCGTGGGAAGGCTGCCAGAAGGTCGGCCCGGGTTGCGATCACTGTTATGCGGAAACGCGCAACGCGCGCTTCGCCGGCGGCACGCCGATCAACTGGGGCCCGGGCGCGCCACGTCGCCGCACCTCCGCCGCGAACTGGCGCAAGCCGCTGCAGTGGAATGCGCAGCATGATGAGTTCTTCGCGAAGCACGGTCGCCGCCAGCGCGTGTTCTGCGCATCGCTCGCCGACGTGTTCGACAACGAGGTCGATCCGCTATGGCGCCGCGATCTGTTTGAGCTGATCGAGCGCACGCCGAACCTGAACTGGCTGTTGCTCACGAAGCGCATCGGCAATGTGTCCGACATGGTCGCTCACGCGCGATCGCGCGATTGGCTCGCGGGTCGCGACAACGTCTGGCTCGGCGCGACGGTCGTCAATCAGGCCGAGGCCGATCGCGACATCCCGAAGCTGCTTGCGGTGCCAGCGCGGGTGCGCTTCCTTTCCATGGAGCCGCTGCTGGGCCCGGTGAGCTTCGAAGGCATGTTTGCGGGCAGTGACAGGCGCGACCACACCAACGCCCTCGAGGCGCTGGACTGGTTGATTGCCGGTGGCGAAAGCGGACACGGCGCCCGGCCAATGCATCCCGATTGGGCGCGCTCGCTGCGAGATCAGTGCGCTGCCGCGGAGGTTCCGTTCTTCTTCAAGCAATGGGGCGAATGGGCACCCGGCTCAAACCCCTCCACACAGCCGATGGACCGCGTCGGCAAGAAAGCCGCCGGTCGCGAACTGGACGGCCGCGTTCATGACGATTTTCCTGAAACTATTCTTCATACATAAAGCGGCGCTTTTCCGGTTGTAAATCGGCTTTTCGCGCGTCCAATGTCCAACGATAATGCCTGCCAATATCTCCCAATAAATGCACGGCGAAGACCCGGACAATGTACGAACAGCTCTATCCATGCGATCACTGCGGCGGACGCGGAACGGTCGGCCTGTCTCAACGCGTCGCCGCCGAAATCGGTCAGTCTGGCTTTGACTATGGCCAGTTTGGACGCCACGCGGGACCGCCCAAGATCGGGGATACTATGCCCCGCCCGCCCTTCGCCCCTCAAACCGAGAGGCTTGCCTGCATCTATTGCGCCGACTGCGGGATGTCGACGCCGTGGTTCCCATACGCCAACAATGAAGCCGACGCTTTGAAAGATGCAGCGGTGATATGGAACAGGCGTTTGAGCAGACCCAAAATCACCGAGGGTGACCTGCGCGATCTCGTCGAGAAAGAGCTTGGCGCCTGCGACACCCAAATGGTTATTGACATGCTGGCCCGCAATGACGAGGACTGGGAGACGCGAGGACCGCTGTTCGCCGTGCTCGCCCAGAGGCTGGTCGACGCTTCGGTTTCGACGATCGACAGCTGGCCAATCGAGCCGGTGCTTCGCGACGCCGCGCGATACCGCAAGCTGGTCCAACTCGTAAAGTGGTTGGACGTCGACGGCAATCGCTACATCCAGTTTCCGACGATACCTACCCCGCGCGAGCACTCCGACCTGATGTTCGAAGACAGGATTGCACTGGCGATCGACGGAATGCCGGACAGGGATCGCTGGTGATGGCAGGTTGGCCGCGGCGTGCGAGACGAACTAATTTGTATAAGTCGCGACGTCATCGGACCGACATCGTCAGATCCTGCGAAGGCTGCTCAACCATGTAGCTGGCGAAAGGCGGCACCCGACCCTCAACGGTCGGTCGTCACCAAGCGCTTGCGATGGCCGCTTGCGTAGTACAACTGCCCTTCAATCGGTCTTGTTTGCTCTCGAGCCCACACAGACCGCCAGCAGTCACACCGACACGGCAATGCTTCTTGACGACTCTAGCAGGCTGTTGAATTTGGGTCCCGTGTAAACGGGGTTTGAGGGACGGGCGTTATGGATATCGTGTTCATGATCTTTGGCAGCGGATGCGATGCGCGGAATGGATGAGATGCAGGAACCCCT
>NZ_JBFRCK010000085.1:0-9612 GCF_040965775.1 Paraburkholderia sp. BR10954 | reverse complement strand
CGTGTCCCATGCTGGCCTCCGTGCTGGAAATCGCCGGGTGTCGCCCTCGTGCACACCATGCGGCTCTGGCAGCAATGCTAACCCGCGTCTGGTTTCTCACGGCGGGCCAGCCACCACCTCACGGAAATGGAATGGACGCCTCCCGCACGCGAGCGGTGACCCCGCTCGTACACGAGGAGCTTCAACGTGTTCGAAACCGAGGATTATTAAGGTCTTCAGAGCGAACCGGAGGTGAACAGCCATGAACCCCATCCCCGTAGGTGTCGACATTGCCAAAAGCGTCATTCAGGTCCACTGGGTAGACCCGAAGAGTGGTGAAGTCATCAACAAAGCAATCAGGCGGGACCGGTTTCTCGAATACTTCGCAAACCGCCCCACTTGCCTGATCGGAATGGAAGCATGTGGCGGTGCGCCCCATTGGGCGCGGCAACTGATGAAGTTGGGGCATCAGGTGAAGTTGATGCCCCCGAAGTTCGTCAAGGCCTTCAACATCGGCAACAAGAGTGATCCGGCCGATGCGCGCGCGATCTGGATGGCCACGCAGATTCCCAGCAAGGCAGTGGCCATCAAATCGGATGGCACAACAGGCAGTCCTCGCACTCCACCGCATGCGGCAGCAGTTGGTCAAGTTCCGCACGATGCAGATTAACAGCCTGCGTGGTCGGCTTGCCGAGTACGGTGAAGTCATGGGCCGCAGTCGGGAAGTGCTTGACAAGGCGATAGCCGGCGTTCTTGCGAAACTATCGGAGCGTCTGCCTGCCATGCTGATCGATACATTGCGTGCGCAGTGGAACAGCCTGACGGTGCTCGACAGGCAGATTGCTGAGATCGAGCAACGCCTGCGCATCTGGATGAGAGAGGATCAGGCCTGCAAGACGATCGCCGCCGTGCCTGGCGTTGGCTTGTTGACCGCTACCGCGGCGGTCGCCACGATGGGCGATGCGACAGCCTTTCACTCCGGCCGAGAATTTGCAGCCTGGATCGGCTTGGTACCGAAACAGACCGGTTCCGGCGGAAAGGTGCAGTTGCTCGGGATCAGCCGGCGAGGTGATACCTATTACGCACGCTACTCATCCACGGCGCGCGCAGTGTTCTGCGACATCCAGAAAAGGCTGGCGCATGGATAGAGCAGCTCGCCAAACGCCGCCCGTTCAACGTGGTAATCGTGGCTCTCGCCAACAAACTGGCCAGGACCATCTGGGCGCTTCTCGCCCACAACAGGCAATATCAGAGGGAACACGTCAGTTCCAAACCCGCGTAAGGGAGCACAAATCAGAGGAAACGATTCACAAGGCCGGTAGGTCAAAAGGTTGCGCTGGCAATCGCATGTGATGACGAGATAGGTTGGACCGGGACCCACCAAACCTGAGTATGACGGAGAGCCTCGAGCTCGACACGGAAACGAGGTGTGGGTCAGCGGATTTCATCGGGGCCTGCAGCATCGAAGCTGCATCAAGGGCCGGATATAAAGGCGCAGCCGCCTCATCCGTCACAGCGTGCGAAAGCCTTCGCAAAATGGGAGGCGTCCATATAAAGGCATACTGCCTAAAAAGTAGCTCGAATTGACGTCGAACTGATTCGGATCGATCGACGCCGATTGCACGCCGGCGGCGGTCAGCGCGAGCTGCACGTCGCCGGCGTTGCGGAAAAACACGGTCTGACGCCGCGCGACCAACGCCTGCGCCTGCGACACGGTCATGCCCGGCACCACCGCCGCGATCACTTCGGCCGACGCGGTGTTCATGTTGATCGCGGTGACCGTCGGCAGCACGGTGACGAACGGCCGCAGCTTTGCGACGATTTCCGGTGTGTAGCCCGGAATGTCGAGCAGCGAATCGACGCCCGTCATTAGCAGCGGCGCGACCGCCATGTTGTCGTCGCCGTCCTCGATGCCAGGCTGGTTCGTGAAGTTGCCGCCCGTCATACCGCCGCCGCCGACCTGCGGCGAGCTGCTGATCGACGTGCCGGTCTGAAAGCGCGTCGCCGATTGCGACAGCCCCGCGCGCACGTGCAGCGCGGTCACTTTGGCCAGCTGCCCGCTCAGGCCGAGCGACACCAGCAGGCGCTGATACGCGGCCATCTGCTCGGCGCTGATCTGCGTCACGCCAGGCGCCGGACTCGCGACCAGATTGCGCAGATTGAATCTGGACTGCGCGTCCTCGATCGAGCCCGACAGGTACGTGGCCGCGCCTTGCTCAGCGCGCACCTCGCCGATCTGGCCGAGAAAATCCGACAGCCGCGTTTTCGCGGCCGGCACGCCCCACAAGCCGTCCAGATACGTGATGCCCGCCGACGTATCGCCTTCGGAGCGCAGGATCAGCCGGGTCCAGTCGAGCGCGCCGCGCGCGACCCATTGCGCCTGCGACAGCATCCGCTGATTCTCGATGCGCCGGATCTGCACCTGATGGCGCCACAAAATGCTGGAGACGAGAATTGCCGACAGCGTCACCACGAGCAAGGCGCTGATGATGGCGGCGCCGCGCTGCCGTAGCTGCGCTTTCTGGCGAGAGCCGCTTTCCGCAGGCAACGCAGAAGCCGCACGGCGCGCATGAGAAAAGGAGAATCTCACGTCATTCTCTACGGAATGCCGGCATGCGCTTATGCTCCGCCCGTCACGCGAATCACCTCTTCGCGCGACGTCAGTCCCGATGCGAGCCAGCGCTCCGCATCCTCGCGCAGCGTGCGCATGCCTTGGGCGCGGCCCGCTTCGAGAATTTCGGCATCGGCCGCGTTGCGGTGGATCAGCGAGCGGATCGATTCGTCGATCAGCAACAGCTCGTAGACGCCGCGGCGTCCCGCGTAGCCCGATTGGCCACAACGGTCGCAGCCGACCGGATGCCAGCGCTTGCTACCGTCTTCCTCGGTGCGCTCTTCGCGGCACACCGGGCACAGCCGCCGCACCAGCCGCTGCGCGAGCACGCCGAGCAGCGACGATGCGAGCAGATACGGCTCGACGCCCATGTCGGTCAGACGAGTGACGGCCGATGCCGCGTCGTTCGTGTGCAGCGTGGCGAGCACCAGGTGGCCGGTCAGCGATGCCTGCACCGCGATCTGCGCGGTTTCGAGGTCGCGGATTTCGCCGATCATGATGACGTCCGGGTCCTGACGCAGAATCGAGCGCAATGCGCGCGCGAAGGTCATGCCGATCCGCTCGTTGACCTGCGTCTGGCCGATGCCGGACAGGTCGTATTCGATCGGGTCTTCCACCGTCATGATGTTGGTGGTTGCCGTCTCCAGTCGCGACATCGACGCATACAGCGTCGTCGTCTTGCCTGAGCCGGTCGGGCCCGTCACGAGCACGATGCCGTGCGGCTTGCCGATCAGCTTGTCGAACTGGCCGAGCGTGTCGGATGCCATGCCGAGCGCTTCGAGATTGAGCCGCGCCGCGTCTTTCTCGAGCAGACGCAGCACCGCGCGCTCGCCGTGGCCCGTCGGCAGCGTCGATACCCGCACATCGACCGGACGACCGCCAACGCGCAGCGTAATGCGGCCGTCCTGCGGCAAACGTTTTTCCGCGATGTCGAGCTGCGCCATGATCTTGATCCGCGAGATCAGCGCGCCGTGCAGCGCTTTCTTGGGCCGCACCACGTCGCGCAGCGTGCCGTCGACGCGAAAACGCACTACCGACGCATTCTCGAACGGCTCGATATGGATATCCGATGCCTGCTCGCGCGCCGCCTGTGTGAGCAGCGCGTTGATCATGCGGATGATCGGCGCGTCGTCTTCCGATTCGAGCAGATCCTCGACCTCGGGGATGTCCTGCATCAGCCGCGACAGATCGACTTCGCCTTCCACTTCGCCGACCACCTGCGCGGCGCTGCCGTCCTGGCGCGCATAGGCCTGGTTGATCGCCTGCGCGAGATCGTCGGCGGGCACGCGCACGACCGACACTACGCCGTAGTTGCGCGCGATTTCGGCAAGCGCGGCTTCGCTCGTGCGTTCGCTGATCCAGACTTCGAGGCTATCGGCATGCTGATGCGCGACCAGGATCTGGCCGCTGCGCGCAAAACCGTATGGCACGAGCCGGGCGGCAAGCGGCGAGGGCGCCGCGCGCTCGCCGGCCGCGGCATCACCGTTCAGCGGACGTTGCGAGGGCGCGGTTTGCACGGGCATCTGCGTCACGGACGCGCTCCCGGCGACACCGTGCTCGACACCGGGCCGCTTGCCGGCTCGACGACGGCCGGTTGCGCGGCATCGTCTGCGGCGCGGGTTGGGTCGTGGTCTGCGCGCCAGCTTGCGGCACGGCCTGCGGCGGTACCTGTTGAGGCATCATCTGCTGGCGGCGCATCTGGTTCAGGTCGAACAGGTTCATCGCCGGCACCCCGCCCTGGCTCGGGCCGAGCGGCATCGGCGGCACGACCGGATCGTCGCGATCCCTCATGATGTTGTTGTCCGAACGGTACGCGCCCTGCACACCCTGAATGTAGTCATAGCGGTTCGCCGTGACGGCCTGCGTGGTGTCGCGGTCGCTCAGGATCACCGGGCGCAGGAACACCATCAGGTTAGTCTTGGCGCGCGTCTTCTGCTCGGAGCGGAACAGCTGGCCCAGCCACGGAATGTCGCCGAGCAGCGGCACCTTGCTGTTGCGCACCCGATAGTCGTCCTGCATCAGGCCGCCGAGCACGATGATCTCGCCGTTATCGCACAGCACGGTCGACTGGATCGAACTCTTCGTGAATTCCGGGCTCGCCGGGTTCGTCGACGCGTTGTTCGTGCCGGTTACGATCGCCGAGTCTTCTGTATAGAGCTGCAGCTTCAGGATGCCGCCGTCGGTGATCTGCGGGTTCACGTGCAGCGTCAGACCGATGTCGGCGCGGTCGACCGTGTTGAACGCCGCGCTCGTCGTGCCGCTCGTCAGGTTCGAGTCGGAACCGGTCTGGATCGGCACGTTGTCACCGACGATGATCTTCGCTTCTTCGTTATCGAGCGTGATCAGGTTCGGCGTGGACAGCACGTTCGCATCGGCGGTCTGCGACAGCGCCTGCAGCAGACCGCCGAGACCCTGCACGCCGAACGTGTTGTGAATCCAGCCGATGTTCGGACCCTGCTGGACAGGCGCTGCGCTGGAGGCGGGAGCCGTGGCCAGACCCTTTCCGACGCCAGCGGCCGCGGCCGGCGTCAGGTTGATGATGCTGTTGCCCGTGCCAGCCGCGAGGTTAGTACCGTCAAACAGGTTATCGTTCGCGACCTGCCACTGAATGCCGAGATTGCCGCTCGTATTCGAGTTGAGCTCGACGATCAGTGCGTCGATATAGACCCGCGCGCGACGCGCATCGAGCTGGTCGATCACCGCGCGCAAGTTCCGGTACGTCGCTTCGGGCGCGGTAATGATCACCGAGTTGGTCGTGGGATCGGCGGTGATCATGCCGCCGCCAGTGCTGTTCTGATTGAACGAGTTCGCATCGTTCGAACCGCCTGACGAACCCTCGTCGCCGTCCTTGCCGAGCATGCTGCGTAGCGTGCGCGCGAGCTTCGTCGCGTCGGCATTGCGTAGCGGCACGACGTGGATGTTGCCCGGCATCGTGGTCGGCATGTCGAGCTGCTTGGCGAGCTCCTTGGCGGCCGCGAGGCGTGTGGTGTTCGACGCGCGCATCAGCAGCGAGTTGGTGCGCGGATCGGACGAGATCGACACCTTGCGCGTCGCGTCCGTGCTGCCGATCGAGCCCGGATCGAGCATCTTGTTCATCTGCTGCGCGATGTCGATCGCGTTCGCGTTCTTCAGCGGCACGACTGCAAACGCCTGGCCGGCCGCGCTATCGAAATCGGCGATGATCCGGGCGATGCGCCGCACGTTGTCGGCGTAGTCGGTGACGACGATCGTATTTTTGGCGGGGTAGGCCGCGACCGTGTTGTTCGGCGAGACCAGCGAACGCAGTACGGGCAGCAGATTGTTGGCCGACTCATTCCTCAGCGCGAAGACCTGCGTGATGACCAGGTCGCCGCGCGCCGTCGGCGCGTTGCCGACGTAGGTCGGCACGCCTTGCAGCTTGGTGTCGGCCTCGAGCACCACTTTCAGCACGCCATGATCCTGCACGGGCGCGAACCCCTGCATGCGCAGCGCGGACTGCAGGGTTTTGAGCGCCTGATCCTGAGGCACCGAATTTTCGGACACGAGCGCGTGTGCAGTTTGCGCGGTCATCGGTGCAGCCAGCAGCAATGCGGTTGCGACGCGAGATAAAGCCATAGTATTTGCCATCCAAAATGTGTATGATTCTGGTCACATTCAATGTGAGAGCAACGAAACGGCAGGTTTGCCCTTACATGATTTGCTGGGAGGATTGCCAGAAAACAGCGCTGCTTACCTCTCAGTCCTTCCCGGTCAGGTAGAATCGGTCGTTTGCCAATGACGACTGCAGAGTCAAAACCTGCAATTGGCTACCGTCGCCCGGGTCGAAGACGCTCAAGTGCGATGCGTGCCCGCAGCACCAGATTAGACGCCTAGTTTCGTGGCATAGGGAGTAAGACCGCCTTGGAATGCGCTGCTGCCGATGGTCCAGCAGTGACTGGTGATTTTTGTCGTTAGACATGTTCGGAAAATCCGCAGATTCAGTTCGAGACGGATGTTGCGATGAATCGCCAGTGATCCAGAGTGAATGTCGGACTCAATCCCGGCGTCATTGTATTGCCTCCTGAACGCGCGCGTCCTGCAGCGTGTCTTGCAGAAACTTTCGTGCATGAGAGAGACGGGCCTGCTTGATATCAGTGCACTCCGTGAGATCTGATTTCGTGTTCAATCCTCATTCAAGCCACTCCTAATGACTCACGAGAAGCAAAAAGCAAAAGTCGAGCCAGCACCACTGGGGGGCGCCACTTTGGCCGGTCGTTGACGTTTGTTTCGGCCGGTGGTGAGGAGTCGGAGGCGGCGTAGCCGCCGGAAAAGACGGCCCACCGGCGGCGCCGCGTCGGCGGGGCAATAGGATGGCTGATCGATTCTTAAAGAAGAAGCGGTCAGCACATGTCTGGAACCCGCATCACCGACCAACAGGTTCGCCTCTACATAAACAAGCGCAAGCACCATCCGCAGGACGGCCGCGAAGGCAGGTATAAGCGTGCGCATCTACGGCGGTCGGCTCGACTGTTACCTGTCCGGCGTGCTGGTCCACAGCACCGCTCGGGGCTCACGTGCGCACGACAACCGCCACGCGCTCCATTACCGCCACTTCATTGACGCGCTGAAGCGCAAATCCCAGGCATTCAAGGGGCTCGCGTTTCGTGACGCACTGTTCCCGCGTTAGGCTTACCGCAGAACCTGGGAGCAACTCGATGCCCGCATGTCACAACGCGACGCATGCAAGACGATGGTCAGCCTGCTTGAGCTCGCGGGCCTGCACGGCGTGGGGCGGTACTGGCAGGGAAGCTTCATGCGAATGACAACTACCCCGTTGGGCCGCAGTCGAATTCTGTGCCCGCGATCGTGCGAGTTTTGAGATGCGGAGCGGTACGCGTTCGGACAAATCGCAGCAGGTTGCGCGGTGGCCATTCAGTGAGCCTGTGCACGAGGTAGACGTACGGCTCAAGGTCGCTGGCGCTGCATACGAGCACGACTTAGTCAACGGGGGCTGGCCATCTCCGTGTGCAGTGACGCATTTCCTCCAAACGGGCCGACGGTTGTAGGAAAGGTTGGGTTGCGGACAAACAGAGGTGGCGCCGAGAATTCGGACAGTTCGTTGAGTGGAAAAGCTGGGGCGTGAGTCGGTCATAATGGGCGGCAACAAGGAACCAGAAGATGACGAAACGAAACCGACGGACACACTCAGCAGCGTTCAAGGCAAAGGTGGCACTCGCGGCGCTCGAGGGCGACAAGACGCTGGCAGAGCTGGCCCAGCAGTTTGATGTCCATCCGAATCAGATCACGGACTGGAAGAAGCAACTGCAGGAGCGGGTTGCCGATGTGTTCGAAGCGGGCAACTCGGCGCCAGCGGCACCGCCAGTCGACGTGAAGGTACTGCACGCGAAGCTCGGGCAGTTGACGCTGGAGAATGATTTTTTAGAATGCGCGCTCAGCAAGGCGGGATTGCTGGGCGTAAGGCGATGATTGATCGTGATCACGCTCTGCCGGTGACACAGCAGTCCCGGCTGTAGGCATCAGCCGGGCGAGCGCCTATTACCAATCGCGTGGGGTCAGCGAAGCGGATCTGAAGTTGATGCGCCGGATTGACGAACTTCACCTCGAGCATCCATTTGCAGGAGCACGAATGCTGGCACGGCTGCTGCGTCGCGAAGGCAGCAAGGTCGGGCGCAGGCACGTCGGCACCTTGATGAAGCGCATGGGCATCGAGGCGTTGTATCGCAAGCCGAACACGAGCCGCAAGCATGCAGCCCACAGGATCTGGCCATACCTGCTACGCAACCGGAAGATCGACCGGGCCAATCAGGTCTGGGCACTCGATACGAGCTATATCCCGATGGCGCGCGGCTTCCTCTATCTGACGGCCGTCGTGGACTGGGCGAGTCGTCGGGTGCTGGCATACCGGGTGGCGATCACGCTGGAGAGCTGCCACGCTGTCGAGGCGCTGGAGGAAGCGTTTGCGAAGTACGGGATGCCTGAGATCGTCAACACGGATCAAGGCAGCCCAGTTCACCGCAACCGAATTCACCGACGCGGTGCTCAGCCGGAACGTTCTTCTGTCCATGGATGGAAAGGGCGCCTGGCGTGACAACGTGTTCGTCGAACGGGTGTGGCGCAGCGTCAAATATGAAGAGGTCTATCTGAAAGCCTATGACTCGGTCAGCCACGCCCGCAGCTCAATCGGGGATTACCTGAACTGGTATAACCAGAACCGGCCTGATGCCAGGCTGGCCGACCAGACACCGGATGAAGCATACTTCGCCACGCTGCCAGCGATAAAATCGGCAGCCTGATTGCCTCAGCGATTCCACTTAAAAACTCGCGGATCCTGTCTGAACGAACGAGGCCACCTGTCGCGGCGTCTTCGCTGGCTTATTCATCTGCCGACTTGCAGTTTCCAAGACCGGCCACTCTACTTCCCGTTATCGCGACAGAACCTCACCGGTCACCTCGCTGGCGCTCAGCGGACACTGATCATACCCGTTCGCATTCGCTGATGGCATAAAAATTGCGGCAAGGTAAGCGGACGACGTAACCTATACAAGGCCAAACATTCATGCAACAAAATTGTCACCATCTTTCTGCTTCTAGTTTCCTACTGCACGTTGCTATCGGCTGCTGACAACCAGGGGAACGGAACCATGCCCCCCTTTGCTCTTACCCCCTCAGACTTTCAGCGGGCTCTCACAGTTCGTTATCAATACTCGGAAAAAATTGTCAATTTCGTCGATACCCCGCCTTTCTGGCTTTCGCCCGAGACCTTTGCCTACCGACGGACGACACATGGTGAGCGCCAGTTCATTAAATTCAATATCAAAACTGGGAAGAAGCAACCGGCTTTCGATCATAGCCGCCTTGCCGAAGCCTTAAATAAGGCGGCCTCCTCCAATTTCCGAGGCAATTCGCTGCCCTTTGGCCGCTTCGAAATCGGACAAGACGGCAACCAGTTGCTGTTCTCCATTGATTCCGTTCAGTGGAGTTGTGATCTTTCAAGCTACATCTGCACTAGGATCTCTCAGGGCGAAATCTTGTCATTTCATAAC
>NZ_JBFRCK010000084.1:0-9618 GCF_040965775.1 Paraburkholderia sp. BR10954 | reverse complement strand
CAAGGAGCGGCTCGGGCGGCATCGCTGAGTGGTCGAGCGCACGCATGCATGGTTTGCCGGTTTCGGCGAACTGCGCATTCGTTTCGAACGGCGTCTCGACATTCATAGTGCTTTGCTTTCCTTGGCTACTGCCGTTATCTGCTCGCGCTTCGTTGATGACTTGTGTTAGCGGCTCTTAGCGGAAACACGACATTTCTTATATGGTCGCCTCCCATTTGCAAGCCGATTGTGCGTGGCGAGGAGGGTGGTTGCGGACTTATATCCGGACTCTATCGCGGGATTTTCCCCGCCGGCCCCGATGGATTTCGCCGCAAAGGTCCTAATCTAAATGGTGAACTCGAGATCCGAGAAATGTCTCAGGCTTGCCTTTGCGTGGTCCAACCTGTCTTGCCATCGTTCAATTCACCTATGCAACAGTGGATGGGTTAAAGGGCTTCAATGCGTGATTACTGCGCCGGTGCCACCTGATACGTTCGGCCGTACGCCAGCAGCGCCCAGATCGTTCGCGCCAGCTTGTTGGCGAGCGCAACGGCAACGACGTTGGTTGGTCGTCGCGCCAGGAGGGTACGCAGACGCTCCGGCAGATGCTTCGAGGCCGAGATCACTGAACGGGCGCCATGAAGCAGCAGCGTGCGTAAATAGAGGCCTGGCCGGGATTCCATGGCACGCTGCCTGCCTGCGACGTGGCTCGCGGAAAACCTGCATCGTGGCGCGTGAGCGGGTGACTATTTTCAGCGCGATTGTTCACCTGAGCCGACGTCTTTGCGAACAGGTCCTTTACGACGGCGAGTTCCGGTACTTGGGCCTTCGCTGCTTGCCCGCATCGATTTGACATTGCAGGGGCCGGACACTTTTTGAATATCGCAACGGGACGATCTCACAATGCACTGACTGCATCCATTGACCTACCGACCATTGTTTCCAATGTTGGTATAACCAGCCGCGCACGATCCGGGATTAGGTGAAACGGAAGATTTTCGTCCATGTAAGTACTCTGACACATCTCAAGCTGGATGGCATGGATACCGGATGACGGCACTCCGTAATGACGGGTGATAAACCCGCCCTTGAATCGGCCGTTGCTAATCCAGGAATACCCGCTTTCCGCTGCTGCATTGATTGCAGCTTGAAGTACCGAATCGGCCGCAGTGCGGCCGTCCTGCGTTCCGATGTTCAGACCTGGGAGTTTGCCCTGGAACAGCCGCGGTAGAACGCTCGCAATCGAATGCGCTTCCCACAGAAGTACATGCGGATGTTCCTCGCGAAGTCGACGCAGTTCTTCTACAAGGCGATCATGGTACGGTTGCCAGTATGACTTTACTCGCAAATTCTTTTCATCTGCCGTCGGAGTCTGCCTATCGCGATAGACAGTCTCGCCACGGAACGTCTGCTCCGGACATAAGCCGGTGGTCTGTTGCCCGGGATAAAGACTCTCGTCGGAAGATGGTCTGTTCAAATCGATGACATAGCGGGACAAGTGCGCACTCGTGACCGTCGCCCCGAGCTTATGCGCGAACTCGTAGAGTTTGTCGAGATGCCAGCCAGTGTCGGCAAGCCTTAGCGCGGCGTCGGTGTATTTCTCTCGTAGGTCGTCTGGGATGTTTGTCCCGAGATGGGGAATCGAAATAAGTAGCAGGGCGTTCCCTCGCGTCAAATCATATACTTTTGTCACGATGAGTCCTCGTTATGTTTGACTGTTGTAGCGCGGTCGCAGGCATCTGCGGTAACAGTTTTTTGAGCGCAGGACGGATCAGCTCGTCGAGGACGTTTCCGGTAAGGGCCGAGATCTGGTCCACGAGTTCGTCCCACTCGGCACGCCTGTGCAAAATGAAAAAATCCCGCCGACTCAGATGGCTCCTGGAAAGAGGAAATACGACTAAAGTGTCAAGATAGTGGCGCGCTTGCCAAAGGCAGAGCGGTGTGGAAATGGCAAAACCGAGGTTTGCGCTGACAAGGCTCAGCAGCGGGTCCGTCGCATCGAATTCGTAATGACGAGCGCTGCCGATGTTCAGATGTCGAGCTAACCGCTCAACCTGCTGCCCAATTACTGAACGCGCCGTGTATCGAATCAGCGGCAGTTCGGCAGCCAGGCTTCCCCATTCGGGATTTGCTCCCTTATGCCTCTCGAACCAGCGGCGAGAAGCGACTGCGAGAAAAGCCTCTGATAAAAGCGGAACTTCGACCAGTCGTGTGTCGGTAATTGTGGTCTGAGTGCAAACCACGACGTCCACCTCGCGCTGATGAATTTGCGCTGAAAGGGCTGGTGTAAGCCCAGACCACATTTCAATTTGACGGGTTGATCCGGACATGGCGCGAATCAACTCCGGACCGACGGTGGCAGCGAACGAGTCAACGCATCCAAGTCGAACCGGCAGGGTTTCGCCTCGCGACGTGTCCCTAAGCTTGCTGCTGACATCTTGTGCCTGCTTCAACAGGGGCCCGGCCAGCTTGAGCAGAGCGCGGCCAGCGAGATTGGGCCGGGGCGGCCGGCGCCCGCATCCTGTTGGGTGGTATTGAAACAATGCACATGATCGTCAAGGGGCAGATGGATGACGGCGGGACCGATCAAACTCCCGCACAGCAGTTCTATTCACTGCCGCATAAGCGTTCCTCACCATACCGGACTCTGTCGTCCGGTCGGCCTTACCGCGACAAAACCCGCCTGTGTGCAAGGACTGCCCAGATGATCCGCGCCATCTGGGCAAAGCGTTGTCCAACAAGGCTCGCTGCGCCCACGCAGGCAACTGCATCGCAGTTTGACAGAATTACTGGCGCAAAGGTGAGACATTTACTGTAATACGTTCTACGCGACCGGCTTGCGTCGCCGCCAAGATGGGCTATGAGCACATTATGTTTTTTGAAAATCGAGAGTCCCGTTCAGATCATATTTCAGGCTTGTCGCCCCGGGACCGAAATCGACCCTCGTCGCGGGGGTCATGCTGTCTAATTCCAACGTCGGCGCGCTCATTCTGCCTTGCCCATCTGACTGTGGCAGGACGGTTCCCAGTGCGCAGTCGGTGACTATTAAATAGTAGGAAAACTGAAAAATATTGAAAATGTACTGTGTATTCGGGGCGCCTTGCGCAACTAGCGCGGGATTAGAGTCAATGTATAGCGCAACACCCATGGTCAACGCATCGCTTACCGTGAAACTTCTATCTGTATTAATTCGAAGTTTACCCATAAGGTGGTTATCAAAATATGGCCGTCCAGAATAGAAGCTGCCGTTTTGATATCCAATTGGAAGCGAGTTTTCGCCCTTTGCGGTGAATGGGAAGGCTGACGTCATTTGCCCGGACTGGAATTGCGCACCTACATCAATTGATTTTGTGGCATTTCCCCAACCAAGTCCGTAAGCAGTATCGTCCCACTTGAATTGGTGGTTGCCTTTGTCATTGATCCTGCTTCGTAGCCAGACCAGTGAAAAGCAACATTTGCCGAAAGTGTCCGCCAGAAATATCGCAACGTTCTGCGGTGCGCCACTGCTATTGGTGACGGTCACGGAATAGGTCATGATAAAATGTCGATCCTTCTTCTTCTCGGGAGAAAATGAATGCGTCAAGGTAATTGATATAGATGAATATTATATGCGCTTATTGATTTGGCATTGGCGGTGATGGCGCGTATTGGCAATTTATTGTCGCCGAGCTTAATAAAAACCAGTCTGTTTGAAAACAGACTGGTTTTACCGAGCCACCGAAAAGCAGGCTGCCAGGCTCCGGCTATACCGGGACCGGGACGAATTGTAACGTATCAGTCAGCTTGAATTTCAACGAAGTCACGCCTCCCGCAAATTCGAATTGTTTCGGACTGCTGACAAAGCTGCCAGAGACAGCAACGCCTTGCTTGGCCTCAGTTGTGCAGATCCAGTAAATCGGGTGGGTGTCAAACAAAAATTTGCCATTTGGTTTGCCTTGCATTGCAAACGTTGGCAGAGAATTCATGTACACGGCAAGGCTCATTGCTTGTGACTGTGAAACTGTAAACGACGCGTCTGTCGTGACCAGCATGCTACCGTTGGGCACCTGCGGGTCGTTGAATGCCACAGGATGAGTCTTAAACTGCTCATTAGCATAAGTCACGCCCATCTCGTTGTTGCCGCCAGCAGTGGTTGGATCCATCCTTTGGATCGGGCCGCCAGAACTCCACTGGACGCCCGGTACAAGCGGTTGCTCGGAGGTGCCCCAGTTGAGCGCCCAATCGACTGTCCAATTGTAGCTATTGGTATTGCCATTGTTGACCGATTGCAGAAGCCACACTAGTGGCAATCCTGCTTTTAAATTAGGATACGTCTGGTAGATAGCGACATTCGCGGGAGCGCCGCTGTCATTGAGCACGGATATGGTGTATGAAGACATGAGTGCATTCACTTATTTCAAGAGTTGATGGATAACTTATCCTGCCGTTGGCGGCAAATCTGAACGATTTGCTCAATCAAGGTGTGAAAGTTCTACGAAGTAAATGAGTAAGGTACTGCGTTTCCGGTTGGTCGAACGTTTGTACGTTCGCCTAGCCAGAGCAGCTTACGTGCCAGCTGACCCGAGAACAGGAGAAATGGCCGACACAACACATTAGTCTTTGAGGGTGATTGTCCTAGGTGTTAGGTTCTCGGCATTATATGTTCACAAGCGGGACCGAAGTACTCACGCGGCGGCGCAAGCGATCGGGCGAAGCCGGCGTCGAAGAACTGCTCACCTCACTCTATCGCAATCAGCTCGCCGCACGCTTCGCCGCTTGGCATCTTTTCATTGAGGTGCCGGGTTCCGTTTTCTGAACAGATCTGAGTCCTCTCCGCTATTGCGCCGCGAACAATTTAACGTGACAGCGCCGAAATTGGCCTCGTCGCAACTAAGACAATAAACGGCGGGTTTGTCGGGTTTGAAATGTAGGCCTCCACGTAAAAATTGCGTTGGCTGACCGACGGTCGCGAATGTGGGCGGAAACGAGTGAGTTGGCATGAAACTCGCTTTTGATAAACTTGTGACCTGCTCAGTAAAAAAAGGACATGCCCGTCTTACGGATACCCGTGCCGCCGCGCTTCCGCAGTAACCCGTTCGTACAAGTGGTGATCCATTGAGACGGGATAGGTGCAAGGCATGACACCATGACTCCATATGCGTGTTCCTTTAACAACATTCGCCAGGCCGATTGCCTAGTTGGTTTGCTCGGGACGCTTTCGACGTGTTCTGCGATGGACAATTTTATTTATATGCCCACAATTGGATCCGAAATGAACTCTCGAGATCGAGCATAAATTGCCGGGGGATGATGTTGCCCGACTCAAGACCCGGTGAAACTATCTCAACGACGGTGGCGATCAACTCCATTGATGACTATCGCTTGCTGTTCAGCGGCGAAGCGTGCGAAGCAGCGCGGGCAGGTTTTTCCGACCCACTCAGTGCGTTATCTCGACCGTAACCAGAACGGGAATTCCTCTGGGCGCTTTGAACAGACTGGCCGACTATGTCGATGGACATGGCGATCTTGCTTCGAACGACAAGGCATTGAATACAAATTTTCGTGCAGTACGGATCGGCTTGTCCTTTCATGAGAGGTTTTCTGGAAACAGGAATAACTTAACGATATTGGTCGATTTCATTGTTCAAGAAATCGAAACCGCAGGGAAATAAGTGTCCGTATCGCCGATATGGGCGTGAACGTCATAAAAACCTGTTGGATATTGTTTGAAGGAGTTGATATGAATGACCATACGTCAAGCCGCAATTCATCATTGCGAGGTGCACGGCCGAACGGCGCCGAGACGGAAGTGCACGCGATCGATCCGGAAATGCTGGTAGCGATGCTCGTCGAAGCGACGGACACCGCACCGGCCGTGAATGACCCGTCGCTGGCGTTGGACGAGGATCTGGAGACCTGCGACTTGCACGCAATCGGCGCCGCTGCCTCCGGCACGCGGTCGAAAATGCGATCCGACCGTACGATGGGGACTAGCACCGAAAAGAGCGTGCACACCTGCGGCGGGTGTCGGGGCTGACGGAGAGGTTCGCGATGGACGCGCAAGTCGTCACGCTTCTTCCTCCACTCGCGGAATCGACGTTGCGCGATTGGGTCGCTCGCAGCAGGTGGCTAGGCGAGCGCCTGACCTGCCCCCCCGACGCCGGTGGCGTCGGGGGCGACAAGGAGGCTGCCGCTTTCGCGTCCTGGCGCCGGTTGGCCGCGAAGGATCACGCGCACCATTTCGACACCTATCTCGAACGGCTCGGGCTGTGCGAGCACCAGGCGGTGCTGCGCCTCGGCCCTGCGAGGCAGGCCGGTCGCGCCGCGCTGCCTGACTGGGCGGATCGCTTGCCCGCGTGGATTGCACTCGTTTGTGCGGGCGACGCGGCATCGGGCGGCCGCGACGACAGCAATGTCCCGTTTGCTGATCTCTTTCGTCCGCTGGGCCGTGCCATATGGGATCGTATCGCCCGCGATCTGGATAGCTCGCTTTGGGCCGCGCCGGTTCGAGACGACGTGAGCGCTGGGCTGGCCACACACCTGTCCGCGCTGTTCGCCGACAGCCTTTACGGCTGGTTCAACGCGTTCCGGTCGGTCCGGCAATCGCACGGCCTTCCTGCGGCGGACGAGGCCGCGTCCGCGTCGAAGCAAATTTACGCCGATTTCATGTCGTGGCTGCGCAGCGGGCATTTGAGGTCCGGCCGGGATTCGCTAAAAATCCGCCACATCTCGGCCTAAGCTGCTGATTTGACTGCGAAATCGATGGTCGGATCGAGCAGTGGAACGGGGCATTGCAGATCCGGCAGATAGTCTCCGAGCCGGTTGACATGCCCTCGCCAGTACTGCAGCGACGTCTTGAAAATATTAGCGTCGACCAGATACCAGTTCTCGTGAGCTTCTTTTGGCTTGCGTGACATCCGCAGCACGTTGCATAGGATCCTTCACTTTTCGTTTCGCTTCGGCAACGGCTGGCCGGGCACGAGTATCTGGCGAGCGCGATATCGACGTACATGCAGGACGAGGAATGTTCGCCGCCCGCAGCGGCGATGAAGGCGCGCGAGCGCTGGCAGTTGCGTCTCGCGCTATCGATTGACCCGGAGGAAACCTGATGTACCTACATTCGCGCGCGCAATACTCGTATAGCGTCGAACCGCCCTTTATCTGCATCATCGATCACAACGATGGCGCGCGCTCCGTAACCAATGACGCCGAGCGCGTCATCGCCGATCTGGTCGCCGATGGCTTTCGCGTTGATGAGTACGTCATCATCTATCAGGACAGCGAGGGCGTATGGGATCGCATGCTGACCGCAGACGGCGCCTTCCTCTGCTTTGAGTCTGTCTGCGAGTTAAAGAGCAGGCGAAGCGCGTCATCAATGGCGAGGCGCCGTATAGCCCGTCAATCTGAGGGGCGGCAGTGGTCTGTTTCTCGGAGCCCGGCGGCCCCGATATCAAAAGGGAAGGGTCTGAAACATGACAACGAAGACGACAACCATTAGCGCGAAGCCGGTCTATCTCGACCTGCATGCGGCGGCGACATTCGTATCGCTATCGGAAGCGACGATTCAAAAGCTGGTGCGCGAGAATGAGTTCCCGCCGCCGCGCAAGATATCCGCGAATCGGGTGGCCTTTCATGCTTTCCAACGGCGTCGTCTATGCAGACCTCGCCTCGGTACCGACTACTTCAGCCGGCTCGACACTGGCAAAACCATCCAACGCCTGCTCAAGCGGCTTGCCGATCTCGGCTACAACTCGCAACCGGCCCCTTCCTCATGAGCGCTTCTTACCAGCAACTGGTTGCGTGTTTTCAAAAACGAAAACGCGCAACCAGTTGAAAGTCATACTGCCTGGGCGGTATTAGAGAATCACGCGGACATCAAAAAACATTTTATATCTATGTGATGGGCGATCGGTGCCATGATGGCAGCAATCCCATAGGGCCTGCAGTCTCGATCTTTGCTTGTGTGCGCACAGGGGGTTTTCGGGATTAGACAAGGGTATGACGCGTTTGGCTGGCGAGAGTGCGATTCTCCGGTTCCGTCACCTCCTCGCAACACACGGCTTGGCCGCGTGATACGCACGCTGGTCAATGAGATCCTGAGCGAGCAAGGCTTGATGCTGAAGGCAGGGTCGGCGGTCGATACGATCTTGATTTCGGCACCCAGTTCGACAAAGAACGGCTCTGATACACGGGGCCCGGAGACGCACCAGATGAAGAAGGAACCAGCAGCAGTTTGGATAGACGAAGGCCCCGTATCGAGGGTTGATGAAGAGCACCGCGCAGATCACGACACTGTTTGCACTGGCCAACCGTTGAACGGCGCGCAAGGCTTTACGCGAAACGTGAAAAGCCCATCGGTCTCGGCAAACGGAGGTCGTCATGCTTCGAAAGCCGGGCGACCACCCTGCCAACAAACTCTTACGACTGATATGCCGCAAGTGGCAAAAGATCAGCGCTCTGAAAACTAGCGGCTGAGCGACGCAGACCGACGAGTGGTATGGGTGACTGCGTGGCGCTGAGGGAGTAAGGTGGCTCCGGTCGAGCCGGCTGGGACAAGCCCAACGATGTACGAGCTCGAAGCTCAATGGGGTCCGAAGACTCCGTGGAAGCACCACTGGGAATACCCCGCGTTCTTGGCGTGGGGTCGTTTATTAGCGGGGTGGGCGGCATGAAACACTGGCGAGTGCCTTGGTTCGGAATGCGAACCATCTCGCATGCGTCCCACCAGCTCGAGTCTCCTACCGGACACCGCACAATTTTTGCCAATAACCGCTCGTTGAGCCATGCTCATCATCGCCGACACCTCCGCCGTTTCACGCTCGCGTTACAGATCGACCTTGTGCATATGGTCAGCCGCACGCTTGATCCCTGTCGATACGTATCGCGCAATCGTTGCTTGCAGCCCGAACGACTTCCTTCCGCCGGTACGATGGCGGCTCTAAGCGTCGATCATACCGACACACAGGCTAAAGCGATGTATAAGGCAAGGTCGATCGCATTGCTTCATGTATTTCTTGTGGGATCTCTGTTTCTAAAGCCAGCATTCGGTCAGGAACGACTCTATACGAATGCCGACGGTAGCAAAACGGACAGCCTGGAGCAAGCCGCCAAATCTTGGGGCAACGATAAAGAATTCAAGGCGAGCTGGTCGGCTGGCACGATGAAGGCGCAATACGCGTATGCGATGGGGTTTACCGGAAGAGGCATAAAAGTCGGGGTGCTGGATTCAGGCGTCGATACGACACATCCCGAACTGTCAGGACCTCGGATCCATCCTGTGTCTACTATCGGTACATACTATGAAGACGGGTTCCAGTTTTATGCCGACGATTCGACGATCCCGGTCAAGAAGGGTGACGTATTCAATGTTCCCGGATCGCATGTCGATGATGTGAATGACTCGCATGGAACCGAGGTAAGCGGAGCCATTGGTGCCGCACGAGACGGCAAAGGAATGCAGGGTGTCGCGTTCAATGCAGATGTTTATGTCGCGAACACCAATGGGACCGACGACAATCGTGAACATGGCTCCAACCGCCTAGCAGGCTGTTGAAAAGCGCCCCGTCATGACGACCGAAGCTACGTTCAGGAGACTTGCGCGTGCAATTTCCCGCTGAATTACCGGTTTGCCGCGCGATCCGCGCGGGGCATGCGCACGCA
>NZ_JBFRCK010000083.1:0-9899 GCF_040965775.1 Paraburkholderia sp. BR10954 | reverse complement strand
AGGTTGGCCGGATCGAGCGAGATCGCCTGGGTCTTTAGCGTCGACATCGGCGCGAGCGTCTCGTGAAAGCCGATCGACGCCATCGCGATCAGGCAGATGATCAGCGGGAACGCGACGAAGTCCCAGCCGTTTGGAAGCAGCCGCCGCGCGGATGCGTTGGCGGTGCGGTTCAGATTGAAACCGAACTCCATCAATCCCCTCCGGGGCCGTGAGTATTGGTGAGCAGCGAAGTCGTGCCGCCGTACAGGGCGGTGGCCTGCGCATCGATTCGCGACGGATCGTTGAGTTGGAACATAACGAATTGCAAGTTGATGAAAGGGCTTATTCAGCAAGCAACGGACACGACGAGGCAACACCACAATCTTTCGATGATGGCGTCGATTCGTGACAGGAGCTTGGCAGAACTCAGGAGAAAAGCGAGCCGATGCGGCGCCACAGCGTGGGGAGCCGATTCGAGCGGACCGGATCGAGCGATAGAAGCGACTCGTAGTGAGCGCGCGACTCGTTGCGATAAGGCAGATGCGGCAAAAGCAGAGCGAAATTCATGACGTTTCTCCGCGCGTCGTGTGTTGACGCGGCAAGCGGAAAGCGGGCAGACGGTCCAACGTCGCACGCTTGGCGCGGCGTCAGGGTGCTAGCTGCTTTCCTTCTGTAAGGCTGAAGGGAAGGGGCATAAACAACAACTGTCACTGTCGGGCATGTCGGCTCCTCGTCGGGTTGAACTGCGCGCGGACGCGCAGCGTGGCTCTACCGGATTCGTCCGAACCCGCGAGCAGGCGCGGGTATGGGCGAGCGCCGGCCGCAAACCCGAAGGCTTGCGAGGGCGTGCCAGCGTGGACGAGCGAAGGCCGCGTCCACATGGCGCTAGTAATCGAAGTGCACGAAGGAGCTTTGCTGCGGCGCGCACCGTTCTGCCTGCTGGCAGAACGGCGGCGCGGGGGAAGGGGCGCGGACGTTCTGTCGGTCAGGCAGTGAAACTGTTCGAAGATTGACTACTGCAGGTGTCCAAGGCATCAGCCTCATTTGAGAAGACGGGCGAATTCTAGACGCGGTAAAAACCAGGAGTCAACCAGATTCTGTAAGCAGAGCCAACATTCTTCGACAGAACCCGCGGTCGTCTTTGTGCGATTTTTACTTGCGCTTTTGCGGAGCATGTCAATACAATCCGCCCCAACGTATCGAAGGAGTCGTTCATGGACCCGTGTCCAGAAAGTGGAAGTCCGATGCCGGCCAGCACCGGCAGCACCACCGCGAGATAGTCGCCGCAGGTTCACTCCTTCGCCGCTGACTCGCTGAAGTCGGGTTAGCGCGCTTCAATTCCAACCGGCCTTGCCGTCGGTTTTCTGTAGCACGCCTGCTCTTTTTTGACCGTCGTCTGCGAGCCCGCTTGCAGAGGCGATTGCGCTTTCGCATTTGCGCTCGTTGTTTGCCGGACCTTTCGCACACGTCCATGTGCATGTGCGAATAACGACGGAGCGATCCGCCTGTAAATCCAATCCCCAACAACCGATGAAAAATATCGACAAGCGCAGACTACTGGGCTCCGGCGGTTCGATCGCCGTGACTGCGGTCCTTTCCCTCGGCCTCGGCCCTTGCGCGTTCGCGCAGACACCCGGCGACGCCACCCCGGCGCAAGCGGCGCCATCGACTGCACCGGCCGCACCGGTTCCCGGCGCCACGGACAAGGCGGCGCCCGCCGATCAGACCGTCGCAGCGCCGACCGGATTGTGGGAGCGCTCGAACCTGTTCGGCGAAATGGGCGGCCTGCGTCCCTGGCTCGGCAACTACGGTGTGACGTTCAATCTGCAGGAGACCAGCGAATACATGGGCAACCTGTCGGGCGGCACGAATCGCGGCGGTGCCTACCAAGGCTTGACCGGGTTCGGACTCGTCGTCGATACGGAAAAGGCCTTCGGATTGCCGGGCGGCACCTTCAACGTCTCCGGTCTGCAGATTCACGGCACGAGCCTGACCGCCAGAAATCTGCAAACACTGCAAACTGCGAGCGGCATCGAAGCCGACGCCGCGACCCGTCTGTGGGAACTGTGGTATCAGCAGTCGCTCGGCAACGTCGATGTGAAGATCGGCCAGCAGAGTCTCGATCAGGAGTTCATGGTCAGCCAGTACGCGGCCACCTTCATGAACGCAACGTTTGGCTGGCCGGTGCTGCCCGCCGTCGATCTGCCCGCGGGCGGACCGGCCTATCCGCTGTCGTCGCTCGGCGTGAGGGCGCGCGCATCGTTCGCGAACGGCGTCACCGTGCTGGGCGGCGTATTCGACGGCAACCCGGCGCCAGGCGTCGGCGATCCGCAAAAGCTCAACGCGAGCGGCACGAACTTCAATCTCGGCAACGGCGCGCTGGTGATCGGCGAACTGCAGTACGCGATCAACCAGCCGTCGGCGAATCCTTCCGATCCGAGGCCGGCTGGCCTGCCAGGCACCTACAAGCTCGGCTTCTGGTACAACAGCAACCACTTCGCGGATCAGGGTTTCGACACCGGCGGCCTGTCGCTGGCGAATCCGGCGAGCAACGGCATGCCGACGAATCATCGCGGCAACTACAGCTTCTACGCGGTTGCCGACCAGATGGTGTGGCGCGCGGGCCCCGACAGTCCGCAGTCGGTCGGCGTGTTCGCCCGCATCATGGGTGCGCCGGGCGATCGCAATCTGGTCGATCTCGGCGTCAACGCGGGCGTCACGCTCAAGGCGCCGTTCAAGGGGCGCGACAACGATGTGGTCGGGCTTGCGCTCGGCTATGCAAAGATCGGTTCTCACGCGCAGAATCTGGCGAGCGCGCAGGCGCTGTACACGCCGGGCTATCCGTCACGCAGCGCGGAGACGGTGCTCGAAGCCACTTATCAATACCAGGTCGCGCCGTGGTGGATGCTGCAAGCGGACTTCCAGTACTTCTGGCGGCCGGGCGGCGGGATTCCGGACCCGGACGATTCGTCCCAGCGCATCAGGAACGAAGCGGTTCTCGGCTTGCGCACGACGATCCAGTTTTGAGGAAAGGTCGCTCGGCAGGCTGATACTCGCTTCATCAATCGCTTCAACAAAGGCCGCGCGCCGCATCGCCGAACATGATCGGTCGATGCGGCGCGTTACGACGCACGCCGACTTGGCGAGCGCCCCGGCTCATCATCGACTCGCTTACCCCTGCGCATGCGCGGCGACCGCGTCCAGCGTGCGCGCCGAGTACACCAGCGTCGCGCCCGCGTTGACCGCCATCGCGACGCCGAGCGCTTCGGCGATTTCCTCGCGGGTCGCGCCGTGCTTCAGCGCCTCGGCCGTATGGACCGTGATACAGCCGTCACAGCGCAGGCTCACCGCGACCGCGAGCGCAATCAGCTCGCGCGTTTTCGCGCCGAGCAGATCGGTCTTCTGACCGGCATTCGACATCGCCTGATACGCCTTCACGCTGTCCGGCGCGAGCTTCGACATTTCGCCGATACGGCCGAACAGTTCCTTGCGGTAATCGATCCAGTTCAACATGGCAGTGCTCCTTGGTCCGTTGCGCGCCAGCGGTCGCCGGCGTCGTGGAAACAGTATTGCGCCGCGCCGCGATATCCTGAATACTCATTCGACTCAACTTTTAGCGCGCTCGTCTCATGGACACGCTCAGTCGCCTGATCGACCTTGCCCGGCCGCAAGCGAGTCTCGATCTTCGCTGCCTGCTATCAGGCGCATTCGATATCGATCACGCGCCGCTGGAGAGGGGCGTCGCGCCGTTTCATCTGGTGCTCGACGGCAGTTGCGTGATCGAGACCGCCGCCGGCGAGCAGCTCGAATTGAAGGCCGGCGATTTCATGCTGTTTCCGCGTGGCGACGCGCATCGCGTGCGCGACTTGAAGCGCTCGGCGGGCGGCCTGCCGCTGACGCTCGGGCACGACGGCATGCTGCCGGTGCGGCGCAACGACGGTGAGGAAGCCGCCACATCCGCGCAGACGCCCAACCACACCGCGACTCATGAAGGCGTCGATCTGCTGTGCGGCCGCTTCGTCTATGCGCTCGGTTCGTCGGCGTTGCTGCTCGATGCGCTGCCCGATCCGCTGCACGTGTCGCTCGGGGACGCGCAGACGCTCGATGCGTTGCAAACGCTGATCACTTTGATGCGCGGTGAAGCGGCGCGGCGTCAGCCTGGCGCGCTCACCATCGTGACGGCCTTGAGCCACGCGCTGTTCGCAATGGCACTGCGCGTGCACGGCGAGCGCAATGCGAACAGCGCCGGCATGCTCGCGTTGCTGACGGACGCACGACTCGGCGCATCGGTGCAAGCGATGCTCGACGCACCCGAACGCGCGTGGACGATCTCCGAACTCGGCGAGCGCGCTGCGATGTCGCGCGCGACCTACGCGCGCCGTTTCAACGAGCGCGCGGGCATGACCGTGATGGATTTTCTGACGCAGATCCGCATGGCGATCGCCAGCGACCTGCTGTTGCGCACGCAACGCAGCGCGGCGGACATCGGCGAGGCGGTCGGCTATCAGTCGGAGGCGGCGTTCGGCAAGGCGTTTGCGCAAAGCGTCGGTGTGACGCCCGGACGTTACCGGCGTCGCACGCAAATGGACGATGCTCCGGATGACTGACTAAAGAATCGACGCGCGCGCGTGATTCTATTTGGGCGTTTCGCCCTTGCTGAACGCACGTCTTTCGAGCGACGCCATCAGCCGCGCGACCACGAGCGCGCAGACCGTCCCGAGCGTCACTTCGGCAAGCCGCAGAAAAGCCTTGTCCCACGCGGGGCCGATGCCTGGCGCCAGCAGCATGATCGTCGCCGTGATGCCGCCAAGGCGCGCCGCGCTGCCGACGTTGACGACCCAGCAGATCAGGATCGCGGCCGCGACGGTCGCCGCGTACGCGGCAAAATGGCCGCCGCCCGCGAGCGTGCCGATCAGCCCGCAAATGCCGCCGACCATCGCGCCGATGAACTGGTCGCGCGACAGCTTGCGAGTGTCGATATAGCTGTGCTGGCTCACCGCGATCGCGGTGATCGCGGCCCAGAACGCCTGCTCGGTGTGCAGCGCGCGGCCGATACCGAACGCGAGACTCGCGCCCGCCACCGCCTGCAGGGCCATGAAGCCACCCTCGATCAAGCGGTCGCCGAGCGGCAGCGTCTTCAGGAAAGCGAACAGCGCATCGGCGGCGGGCGTGCGCGAGGAGGGGCTTGAATCGTCGGACGGAGTCATCGGATGATGGCGGCTCGCAGGGGCAGGGTCGTGCCGTATTCTAGCGGCTGCGCCCGACGCTTCCACCGCTGTCTAGATCGTGCCGAACAGCGCGCGCGGCCGGTCGCGCAGCGTGTGCGCGAGAATTTGCAGGCCGCGCGTCAGCTGCTCGCGCGACTCGGCGCAAGCGAGATTGATGCGCACGCCGTGTTCGACCGTCGAGCGATCCACCGCGAACGCGGAGGCCGGCATCGTGTTGACGCCGCGCGCGAGCGCGTTGGCCGCGAAATCGTCCGAGCGCCACGGCGGCGGCACGCGCAACCACACGAACATGCATGCGGGATCGCTCTTCAGATGCTCGGCGGGCAGTAGTTCGCGCGCGATCTCCTGGCGCGCGCGCAACTCGGCGCGTTGCGCGTCGAGGATCGTCTGCGCAGTGCCGTCCTCGATCCAGCGCGTGGCGATCAGCGTCGACAGCGGCGCGGGCATCCACGCGGTCGTGCGCACCGCCTCCGCGGCCAGCGCCGCGCCATGCGGCGGCGTGTGCAGATAGCCGATGCGCAGGCCCGGTGCGAGGATCTTCGAGGTCGACGTGATGTGGAAGGTCAGCTCCGGGCACAGGCTCGCAATCGTCGGCAAGCGCGCTTGCAGCAGCGGACCGTACACGTCGTCTTCGATGATCACGATGTGATGCCGGCGCGCGATCTCGGCGAGCGCCGCGCGACGCGCGAGGCTCATCGTCACCACGGTCGGGTTCTGCAGATTCGGCACCGTGAAGATCGCCTTTACGCGCCGATGCCGGCACGCGTCTTCGAGACGGTCGGGCAGCAGCCCTTCGTCGTCGCTCGGAATGCCGACCAGTTCGAACTGAAACACTGGCGCGAGGGCTTTCAGGCCATAGTAGGTCAGTTGATCCGACAGGATCACGCCTTCATGCCCCATCAGGCTGCTCAGCACCGCATACAGGCCATGCTGCGCGCCGCTCGTCACGACCACGCTGTCGGCGCTGGGCGTGAAGCCGGGCGCGGCGAGCCATTGCGCGCCCGCGGCCCGCGCCCATTCGGGGCCCTGCGGCGGCTGATATTCCTGGGTCTGCGGATAGCGCGGATCGTGCGCGATGTGCGCCATCGTCCGCGCGAGTTGTGTGAGGAATTCACCGGTGGCGGGCCGGTTCACGGTCAGGTCCAGCACGGCGTTCGCGTCGGCGTGGCCGCTTGCCGATGTGCTGTCGCTGCGGGCATGCACGGCAGGCATGGCGCCGCCGGTGACGATCGAGCCGCGCCGCTTGCTCGCGACGATCAGCCCCCGCGCCTGCAACTCCTTGTACGCGCGCGACACGGTGGAGACATTCAGGCCCAGCTCCAACGCGAGCTCGCGCTGCGGCGGCAGACGGCTGCCCGGCGGGTAGAGGCCGCTGCGGACTTGTTCCTCGAGGCTGCGCGACACTTCGAGATAAGTCGGTTGACGGCCCTTTGTCTGGAGCACGTCCTCACCGTTTGTGTGGTCAATTGCGCTTTTCATCAAGCGTGAATCTCCATGCAAAAACCCGTTCGAGCGTGCAGGACCCTGCCAATACTAAACCCGTTCGTCGTCGGATCGGCAACTGGAAGTACATCGCACTGCACGATGCCAGCCCGGTTCGCTCGGGGAAAGTACCTAAGTCCACACAAAGCCAAATTAATTGCACACAAAAAAACTTTGTGTGAGTATTAAAGCATGATTTGTGTGGCGTCGTGTCGAAAGACGACGCGCAACTGTGGTACAGGAGGGACGGTCGTGACAGAGCAGCAGAGCACGCTCCTGCCGGTCGATGCATCGGGCGGAAATTCGGGTCGGGCGGCCAGTGCGGCCGGGCGGCGCACGCGATGAGCGAAGTCGCCGTGCTGGGCGCGGGCTTCATCGGCCTGTCGAGCGCCTACTGGCTGATGCGCGACGGTCACCACGTCACGCTGCTCGACGCGCTCGGTCCGGGCGAGGCCACGTCATACGGCAATGCGGGCACGTTCGCCAACTATGGCTGCATTCCGGTGAACAACCCGGCGGTGTTCCGCAATCTGCCGCGCTTCCTGTTTTCGCCGACCAGTCCGCTGCGGATTCGCTGGCGCTATCTGCCGCAACTCGCGCCTTGGCTTGTGCGTTTTCTATGCGCGTCGATGCCGCGGCGCTACGAGCACAGCGCTCGAGCGCTCGCAAGCCTGCTGTCGCGCGCGTTCGACGGTTACCGCGAGATGCTCGAAAGCGATAACCTGTCGCGCTTCGTGCGGCCGCGCGAATGCCTATACCTGTACTCGAATGGGGCGTCGTTCGACGCGGCCCAGCCGTCGCTCGCGTTGCGCCGCTCGCTCGGCGTGCATTTCGAAAACTTCGACCGCGCCGGCATCGCCGCACTCGAACCGAATCTCGCGCCGATCTTTGCGCACGGCACGTTGTTCAACGGCAGCTGGTTCCTCGGCGACCCGCGCGGATTTCTGCAGGCGTTGCACGCGGCGCTGCTCGCTCGCGGTCTCAGGCATGAGCGCGTCGCGGTTCGCACGCTTGTGCCCGGCGCCAACAGCGTGCGCATCGTCGACGAAGCGGGTTGCTCCTATGACGCCGCGCAGGCAGTCGTCTGTGCCGGCGCATTTTCCGGCCGCTTCGCGCGCCAATGCGGCGACCGCGTACCTCTCGATACCGAGCGCGGCTATCACGTGCGCTTCCCCGGCACGTCGTCGCTGATTTCACGGCCGTGCGGCTGGGCCGAGCGCGGCTTCTACATGGTGCCGATGGACGGCGGCATCCGCGCCGCGGGCACCGTCGAACTGGGCGGCTATGGACCGCAGCGCAATGCCGCGTTGCTCGATCTGATCACGCGCTCCGCGCGGCTCGCGCTGCCGCAATTGCCTCAACCGGATAGCGACTGGCTCGGTTTCCGGCCGAGCCTGCCCGACGGCCTGCCGGTCGTCGGAGCGTCGAGCGCGTCGCCGCGCGTCGTCTACGCATTCGGTCATCAGCATCTGGGCGTCACGCTGGGCGGCGTGACGGGCAGCGTCGTCGCCGATCTGGTGGCGGGGCGCGTGCCGCCGGTCGATCTCGCGCCTTACAGCCCGCGTCGTTTTTAACCACCGCAACTGCTGCACGGAAGAGGACGGACATCATGAAACGCAGAAACCTGGTTGTCGCACTCGCCCTTGGGATGTTGTGCTCGCATGCGCCGTCGTACGGCGCCGAGCCGCAAATCGTCAAGATCGGTTTCGTCGGACCGCTGACCGGACCGGTCGCGCGGGTCGGCAAGGATCTGCAGAACGGCGCGCAGCTCGCGGTGGATGAAGCGAACGCGAAGCATCCGATGATCGGCGGCAAACCCGTCAAATATGTGCTCGACGTGCAGGACGATCAGGCCGATCCGCGCATCGCGATCCAGGTCGCGCAGAAGCTCGTCGACGACGGTGTGGTCGGCGTGATTGGCCATTACAACTCGGGCTGCAGCATTCCGGCCTCGGCCGTCTATCACACGGCGAACGTCGCGATGATCACGCCGGGCTCGACGAATCCGGCGCTCACCGCGCAGGGTTTCGCGAACGTGTTCCGCACGATGGGGCACGACGGCGTCGGCGGTGTGATTGCGGGCGAGTTCGCGGTGCAGCAGTTGAAGGCGAAGCGCATCGGCATCATCGACGATCGCACCGCGTTCGGCCAGGGCCTCGCCGATGCGTTCGAGAAGGGCGCAAAGCAGGCGAACGGCAATGTCGTCGATCGCGAATTCACGAACGACAAGGCGGTCGATCTGCGCGCGATCCTGACTTCGTTGAAGCAGAAAAACGTCGACCTGATCTTTTTCGGCGGACTCGACGAGCAGGGCGCGATGCTGGTCAAGCAGATGCGCTCGCTCGGCATGCCCGCGCAACTGTTTGGCGCGGGGGCCCTGAAGAGCAACGCGTTCCTGCAGATTGCGGGCAACGCGGGCGAGGGGACGCGCGATCTCGAGCCCGGTCCTGCGCTCGACAAGCTGCCGTCCGCGCAGGAGTTCGGCAAGCGCTACAAGGCGCGCTTCAATCAGGATGTCGAGCTGTATGCGCCGTTCGCCTACGACGCCGCGCTCGCGATGATTCAGGCAATTCAGAGCGCGGACTCGCTCGATCGCGCGAAGATCGTCGCGGCTTTCCCGAAAGTGAACGTAACGGGCGTGACGGGGAAAATCGCGTTCGATCCGCATGGGGATCTGATCAAGCCGCCTTATACGCTGTTCGAGGTGCAGCAGGGGCAGTGGAAGAGTCAGCGGACCGTGGGCGGCGGCGGGGTGTGAGGTTTATCCAGACTGAGCCGGCTGTCGCGACGCCGCTTTGCGGCGCGCCGTCCGGGGGCGCCGGCTTGTCCGACCGATGCAGCAGCCCGTGCCGCGCAACGAGCGTGTCTATCTGCTCGTTGGCGATCGAGGCGGAAATAAAGTAACCCCTCACAATCGATCTGATCGATTGTCTTGACCCACCCAAACAGTTCTGCGGTTTCGACACCTTCAATGACGACTCGCTTGCCCATAAATCGCAGGTGAGATCGAATCACCGATAAGGGGGGGCGTCCACGCAATATGAACCCCCCCTTCGAAAACGCCATCCCCCCCTCCCCGAAGGCTGAGCTTTACCCACAAGTCCGCTTGTAAACTGGTTCGGACGGTGTTAACTTTCGCGCATTCAATTGATGTAGCGGCTGCGGATTGGCGATCGGAGACGACACGGCAGACTGGGCGAGCGAGGAATT
>NZ_JBFRCK010000082.1:0-10060 GCF_040965775.1 Paraburkholderia sp. BR10954 | reverse complement strand
CATCCGACAAGGTCATCGCCATGCTCAAGGCGAGGCTTTAATGGAGAGTAGCAGGGGCGCGGGCTCCCCGGCTCGCGCTCGATCGACGTGTCTACTCCACATACGGAAAGACTCCCCATAAGGCACGAGTTGAAGGACACCTCTGAGCTTGCGCAACCTGGACAACGCAGCACATGTCCGCCCAGTGCCGCCGTGCGGCACCGTTCGATGGCCGACATGACCTTCAGCTGCCCCGGGCTCAGGCGTGCCGTGGCCCGCCACGCTGGCCCGTGGCTGCGGAAGATGTCCGCAACCTCCAGCATGAGGCGCTACAACGCGGGCCTACTCCGAGGGCAGACGGTCCAGTGGACTGGTGACCTCGTGCAGCAGGTCGGTGGCCACCTGGACGTAGAGCGCGGTGTTCTCGAGCTTCGCATGGCCGAGCAGCACCTGGATCACGCGGATGTCCACCTTCTGTTCGAGCAGGTGCGTCGCGAAACTGTGGCGCAGCGTGTGCATGGACACACGCTTGTCGATGTGCGCGGCCTCGGCGGCGGCATGAATGGCGCGGTTCAGTTGCCGCGTGCTCAGCTGATCGAGTGGATCGAGCCCAGGAAACAGCCACCCACCCTCGGGCATCCTGCCCTGCGCACGGGCCACACGCCACCACACACGCAGACGCTCGAGCAGCACCGGCGAGAGCATGGCGTAGCGGTCACGGCGGCCCTTGCCCTGCTCGATACGCAATGTCATGCGTTCGCTGTCGACGTCAGAGACCTTCAGCGCGACCACTTCGCTGGCGCGTAGCCCCGCGCCATACGCGACCGACAGCGCGGTCTGGTGCTTCAGGTTGCCGGCGGCCTCGATGAGCCGCCGCACTTCATCGGGGCTGAGCACGACGGGCAATACGCGGGGCACGCGTACCGGTTGCATCCTGACCATCAGCTCGGGCCGGTCGAGCGTGACGGTGAAGAAGAACTTCAGGCCGGTGATCGCGTGGTTCAGCGACACGGCCGATGTGCCGTGGTCGACCAGATGGAGCTGGTAGCGCCGCAGGTCCTCGACGGTGGCCGTGTCAGGTGAGCGCCCGAGAAACCGGGCGAACTCACGCACGATGTGCAGATAGATGTCCTGCGTCTTGGGGGCAAGCTGGCGCATGCGGATGTCGTCGATCATGCGCTGGCGCAGCGGACTGACGTTTGACTGCGAGGAGGTCATGATGGGGCTCCTGCTGGAGAACGAGGCGGATTGCCTCATTCGCCAACATACGGAACCGCGATGCCGGCCTCTCCATGACCACCGGCGTCTGACCGTAGCCCCTACCGCGCGAGCGGTTTAGTCCAACGGCCAGTTTCAGTCATTCAAGTTTGATTTGCGAACGTCGGCTTGCTGGCTAGCATGAGACACTGCTCGTGCATGACAGTCGGCAACTGTATTCAATGGAATAGCTTCGATAATGATCGGGTCGGCGCCGCGCACTGCAACCGTACGCGAGGCCATCAGCTTGTGCTCAACCAGCATCGCCTCGCTTTGAAAGAAGCGAGTCTCGAGATTTTTAGTCGCATCGGACATCATCCCAGCCCGGTCCCTGTACAAGTTGCGCCAGTTCGCTGCGCAGTAAAACTCCACTCCCGCATTCATATAGTTGGCACGAACCAGCCCATCGTCGCGAGAGTCGCTTCAAGCGTCAGTCCTCGTGCTTCGCGACGTCGGGCAGGACCGCGTTGCCGCGCGGATCTCTAACGGCGAGACCGCGATTTCTTGCGCTCAATGAGAGATGTCGTCGAGCGTGCGATTATTCGTGCGCGGACCGAAGAAGCCGATCGCGCCCATGACCACCACCATCGCACCGCCTATCAACCCGAATACGCCCTCAACACCAAAGTGCCGCAACGCGAAGGCGATCATGAACCCAGAAAACATTGCGGAGAGGCGCGACATCGAATAGACGAAGCCGACCGCCGTGGCACGGATGCGTGTTGGGAAAAGCTCGGTCTGGTAAGCGTGATAGCCGACCGAGAGCAGTGTGCCGCACAGGGTGATGAGCACCCCTAGCATCATCAGAATCGCGGGCGACGATTGTGTTGCGAACAGGCTGCCGAAGACGGCTATGCCGAGCGCGGAAAGCACGATCAGCGTCTTTCGTTCAATACGATCGGCGAATGTCATGGCGATCAAAGGCCCGAACGGATTCGACGCCGCGATGACGAACGAATACATCAGGCTATGCGTGACGGTCACCCCTTTGGAGACGAGCAGCGTGGGTACCCACGACGCGAAGCCGTAGAAGCCGATCGCCTGGAAAAGGTTGAAGACAAGCATTGTGATGGCGCGGCGGCGATACGGGGGCTGCCAGATCTCCCCGAAACGCGCCTTGCCGACGGTGACCGCGCGCTCGACGCGTTCCACTGGCGTGGGCAGCGCTTTCCCGTATTGCTCCATCACCTTTGCCTCGAGCGCGTGCGTCACGCTTTCCGCTTCTTCGAGACGGCCTTGCTGCGCGAGCCAGCGCGGGCTCTCCGGCACGCGGCGGCGGATCGCCCACACGACAATCGCGCCCAGCGAGCCGATGACTACCACCCAGCGCCATCCGTCGATGCCCCACGGTGTGCGCGGCACGAGCCACCATGCGAACAGTGCGACGGCAGGCACGGCGGCGTACTGCACAAGATGCACGAACGCGAAAGCGCGGCCGCGCAGATGCATCGGCACGAGTTCGCTGACGTATGTATCAATCGTCACCAACTCAACGCCCACGCCGATGCCCGCGATCAGACGCCACAGATTGATTGCGGACGCGCTGTCTTGCCAAGCCATCACAAAGGTCGCTACCGAATACCAAAGCAGCGAGACGGTGAAGGTCGTCTTGCGTCCGAAGCGGTCGGCAAGGCGTGACAAACAGAACGTGCCGATGAAAAGACCCGCGAACGATGCCGCGACGAACGCGCCAAGCCCCGAGAAGCCGAAGAACGACGCCGTCGTCGTCGAATACAGGCCGCTCTTGACGAGGCCCGGTCCGACATACGCGGTCAAGAATAGATCGTAGAACTCAAACCAGCCGCCGACAGCCAGAACGAAGACCAGCATCCATATCGAGCGCGTCGCGGGCAAGCGGTCGATACGCGCGTTGATTCGCTCTGCCTCCCCAACGATAGGTGAACCGGACGAGAGCTTTGTCCCATTAACGGGAAGACTGGCCATCTGCATATCTCCTCGCTGTTTTACTGAAGTTCTGTTAGATAGAACGCAGTTCTGTGTAGCAGTATTACTATGGTAGCCGTGCAGGTAGTGAAGGAGCGACTAGGGATAACCAGCACCGACCCGTGCCTTGCATGCCGGGCAAGCGCATCTTTCAGCACGTACGAAGTGGGATCGGCTCAACAATGAATAACGACGCCTTTCAGCCAACCGGGAAAGCTGGGCGCTGCGCGCTTTGGTCGCTGTAAGCGAGGATGTGATCGTTGCCGCAGCAAGGCGATTCGCGCTTTGCGCGGCATTCAGATGGCATGCCGGGGTTCACATGCCTAATGCAAAGGGCGCGTGCTCAAAGGCCGCGTGCCTGGGTCAGGCATTTCCGTATCGACATCCGCTTTTTCCGATTTGGCAGCGTCTTCTTCGACGAATCTGGCGATGCTTGCATCGTATCTCGCACCAATGCCCCCCAAGTCGACCGTTGCTCGCTTCGCGCTGAGAAGCAGTGCTTTAAGAACAACGTTGATGGTGGCTGGGGCGTCGAATCTGCCTTTCGGCCCGGATAGGGTCAGAGCGCCCAACAGCTGACCCGTTGAATCGAACACCGGCACTGATGCTGACGTTGTTTCGGGATCTCGTTCACCGTATGAGACCGCGCAGAATTGTTCCCGCACCTCATTCCAGCGTGGATCTGACGATTCACTGAATGCGAGCAGCACTTTGCCGGAGGCGCCTTTGTCGATCTCGAATTCCTCGCCGATCCGGATCGCTACTCTCACGCTTCTCGAGGGCTCCACGCGATACAGGACCAGGCGCTTGTCACCTTGCCGTACGTAAAAAGAGGCCGTCTCGCCCAGGTCGCGACTCAACTGCTGAAGGATGGGTTCCACAACGGGGCCGACTTGAAAAGACCGCTGGTAAAGCGTTGCGAGGCGAAGCGGTTGATGTCCGACAGCGTACTGACCGTCATTCAGCTTCCGTATAAATCCGCCGTGCTCCAAAGCACCGAGCAACCGCAAGACCGTGCTTTTATACAAGCCGGTGCGGCGCGATAGTTCGGTAAGCGTCAACCGGTCGTCGGTCGGGCCGAAAGCGTTGAGAATCGCGAAAGCCCGATCCAGAACGGCGACTCCACTGCTTGTGTCCGATGCGTCGAGCGACCGCTCTGCATTCCCGGGCCCACTGATAGTCATCTCTTCTCCTCTCTGGTTATGCCGTCACTCTAATGTTTCGCGTGACAGAACTCAAGTTCTGTTTTTGGCGATTTCGGGGGTTTACCCGTCTTCACCAAGCCGCAAAGCGCACCTATAGTTCTATCGAATAGAACGTAGGTCTGTGCAATAGAACAAAGGAGTCAGTCGTGAATACGCCCAATCCCAAGGTGTTGATCAGCGAGGTCGGTCCGCGTGACGGATTGCAGAGCATCAAAACTGTCATGCCCACGGCAGCGAAGCTGCGATGGGTCTCGGCGCTCGCCGCTGCAGGCCTGAAGGAAATTGAAGTGGGCTCATTCGTGCCGGCGAAACTGCTGCCTCAGATGGCTGACATCCGCGAAGTTGTCGCGCATGCGCTCTCCCTTCCCGGTTTGCACGTCGCGGTTCTAGCGCCGAATCTTCGTGGCAGCCAGAGCGCTTTCGAAGCAGGCGTGCACAAGGTGACGCTGCCCGTTTCGGTGACCAACGAACATTCGCTGGCCAATATCCGCAAGACCAATGCGCAGATGATCGAAGAAGTGCGCAATATCGTCGCGCTTCGCGACGAACGGTTTCCCGGCGTGCAGATCGAGGCCGGTGTTTCGGTCGCCTTCGGCTGCACGATCGCGGGCACTGTGACCGACGATCAGACCATGCGCATGTGCGTGGCAATGGCCGAATGCGGCGTCGACGAAATCGGCCTCTCCGATACCAGCGGCTACGCGAATCCGACCCAGGTTCGCCGGCTGTTCCGCCGTCTGCAAACGGAACTCGGCGCGAAGGCCGGCGGGGCCCACTTCCATAACACGCGCGGACAGGGGCTGGCCAACGTCGTTGCAGCGCTCGAAGTCGGCGTGACGACGATCGATTCCAGCCAGGCGGGTCTCGGCGGCTGCCCGTATGCACCGGGCGCGACCGGCAACATCGTGACAGAAGACCTGGCCTTCCTGCTCGAAGCCATGGGCTATGACACCGGTGTGGACATCGACAGGCTCATTGCCGCGCGCGCCATTCTCGCGGAGGCGCTGCCTGGCGAAGCGTTATATGGACACGTACAGGACGCGGGTCTTCCAAAGGGATTCGCGTATGCAGACGGCCGCGCACCCAGCGCGCCGCAACCCGAAGGCTGCCTCACTGGAGTAGCGCAATGAGCGAAGTACAAGCAAACCAGAATCTGCCATATAGCGGCGTACGCGTCGTCGAGATGACGCACATGGTGATGGGGCCGACATGCGGCATGGTGCTGGCGGACCTGGGCGCGGAAGTGATCAAGGTCGAGCCTATTTCCGGCGACAGCACGCGCGCTTTGCGCGGCTCCGGTGCGGGCTTCTTCAGCACGTTCAACCGGAACAAGAAGAGCATCGCCGTGGACGTAAAAGATCCGCGTGGCGTGGAAATCGTTCACAAGCTCCTCGCTGGAGCGGACGTCTTCAGCGAGAACTTCAAGAGCGGCACGATGGACAAGCTCGGCCTCGGTTATGCCGCGCTGTCCAGGCTCAATCCGCGTCTCGTCTACGTGTCGCATAAAGGCTTTCTGCCCGGCCCATACGATCATCGCACCGCGCTCGATGAGGTCGTGCAGATGATGGGCGGCCTCGCTTACATGACGGGACCGGAAGGCAGGCCGCTGCGCGCCGGAACGAGTGTCAACGACATCATGGGTGGAATGTTCGGCGCGATAGGCGCGATGGCGGCGCTGGCTCAACGCGAACGCACGGGCCGGGGTCAGGAAGTGCAGAGCGCGCTGTTCGAGAACAATGTGTTCCTGGTGGCTCAACACATGATGCAGTACGCCGTGACCGGCAAAGCGGCGGCGCCGATGCCAAGCCGCATTTCAGCGTGGGCCGTCTACGACGTGTTCTCGGTCAAAAACGGCGAGCAGATCTTCCTGGCCGTTGTCTCCGATACGCAATGGGCGCTGTTCTGCGACGCTTTCGGGCTGGCGGAGCTCAAGGCGGACGAGCGTATCGCTTCCAACAATCAGCGCGTGCAGGCCCGCGAATGGTTGCTGCCGCTGCTTCGAAAGCACATGGAAGCGTTCACCGCGGCCGAGATCAGCACGATTTTCGAGCGCTGCGGACTGCCCTATGCGCCGATTACCAAGCCGCAGGATCTGTTCGACGATCCGCACCTGCTCGCCACCGGCGGACTCGCCGAAGTGACGTTGCCGCCCGATGCAAGCGGCGCGGGACAGCCCATAGCGACGAGGACCGCGCTGCTGCCCTTGACCTTGGATGGTGAGCGCCTGCACCTGCGCGCGGCGCCCCCTTCGCTGGGTCAGGACACTCAAGCGCTTCTGTCGGGTCTCGGATACACACCGGAAGACCTCAGACGGTTGACCGAGGCTGGGGTAGTCAAGTGTCAGGACGCCCAGCCTGGCGATGCATCGAACCCGTCGGCGAACGAACTCGCCAGCGCCTGAAGCAGCGAAGCAAATAAAGAATCACTAGCCGCAGAGGCCGGCAGGGCCTTTTGCGCGCCGTGATTCGTCTGGAGACGAGACATGACATCCATTTCATCGGACATCACGACAGGCAGCGCGGTGGGTTCCACCCTCGAGCAGTCCGCAGTCAGGAAAGCCGCGTGGCGCTTCATTCCGCTACTCGCCCTTGCGTACTTCTTCAACTATCTGGATCGCACGAGCGTCGGTTTCGCGGCACTGACGATGAATCGCGACATTGGGTTGACCGCCACACAGTTCGGCTGGGGGGCGGGCATCATGTTCGCCGGGTACTGCGTGTTCGAGGTCCCGAGTAACCTCGCGCTATACCGCTTCGGCGCGCGGCGCTGGCTCGCCCGCATCATGATCACGTGGGGCTTCTTCGCAGCGGCGACGGCGCTGGCCGTGGGCCCCAAAAGCTTCTACGCGGTCCGGCTGCTGCTCGGCATCGGTGAGGCGGGCTTCTTTCCCGGTGTGATCTTTTTCCTCGCCGTCTGGTTCCCGGCCAGCTATCGCACTCGGGTGCTCGCGTGGTTCACCGTCTCCACGCCGCTGTCGTCGCTCGTCGGTGGTCCGCTCTCGGCGGCGCTGCTCCATATGGACGGTGTCCTGGGACTGGCGGGCTGGAGGTGGATGTTCATCGTTCAAGGACTGCCCGCATGCGTGCTCGGCTTTCTCGTACTGAAAATGTTGGCGGATAAGCCCGCCGATGCGAAGTGGTTGTCTCACGAGGAACGGCAAGCTCTGCAAGGTGCGTTTGATCGGGAAGGCTCGTCCGGTCAGAAGAAGAAAAATTTCGTCGCAGCGTTGAAGGACGCGCGCACCTACATTCTGGCGATGATTTCCTTCGGCTTTACGATGGGCTCTTACGGCATCGGCATCTGGCTTCCTCAGATGCTGCGGGCTCACGGGATGAGCGTAATGCAGACCGGCTGGATGTCGGCCGTGCCTTACTTCTTTGCCACCGTCGCGTTGCTCTGGTGGGCAAAGCGGGTCGATCGTCGCGGCGGCCCGATCGCAAATCTCGCCGCAGGCCTTTTGATTGGTGCGATTGCGCTGGGTGTCTCGACGTATTTCCATCAGCTGGTTCCGGCGATGACTGGCATCACGCTGGCGTTGATCGGCACGATTGCGGGCCGGACGATCTTTTATACGCTTCCTGCCCGGTTCCTTTCCGGACAGGCGGCTGCCGGTGGCCTGGCCTTTATCAACTCGATCGGTGCACTCGGCGGCTTTGCGGGACCCTACCTCGTGGGTTATCTGAAGGACAGTTTCGGTACGTTCGCGGCCGGCATGATTGGTCTGTCGATTGTGCTAGGCATCACGACATTGCTGACTTTGTCACTTTATGCATTCGATCGCGCAGAGCGCTGATAGCAATACCACCATCACCCGACGTCGCCGCTTGCTGAGCGCAATGGCAGTACCAATGATGCTGCCTGCTATCGCTCTACGTCAGGCGTTTGCAAACAGGAAAACATGCCGTGAGTACGACTAGCAACTACCTTCCCGTTCGGTCGGACTGGCTCGCCTCTGGCACCGAGGCTGCGCTTGAGCCCGACATGCCGATCATCGACGCCCATCACCACTTTTATGAACGTCCGGGATGGACCTATCTTGTCGACGAGTATCTCGAGGACGCGCGATCCGGTCACAACATCACCGCGTCGGTGTTCATGCAGGCGTTGACCCGGTATCGCCCGTCGGGTCCGGAGCCGATGCGGCCGGTCGGAGAGATCGAGTATGTCGCGGGTGTCACGGCTCCTTTGCAGAGTGGCGAGCCGCAGGTTGCGAAAGGTATGGTCGGCTATGCGGATCTTCGCCGGGGGCCGGCGGTGCGCGATGTTCTCGAAGCGGAACTGGATGCTGGCGATGGTCGTTTCCGTGGCGTTCGGCATCTGGTTAGCTGGGATGCTGACCAGACGCTGGTGAATCCGATTTCGGCAGCGCCGCGAGGACTGCTGCTCGATCGCGACTACCGGGACGGAGTCGCGGAGCTCCGATCGCTGGGGCTGTCGTACGACGCATGGCTGTTCTTCCCGCAATTGCCGGAGTTGTTCGATCTGGCAAAGGTCCATCCTGATACGCCTTTCATCATCAACCATTGCGGCGGGGTAGTCCGCATCGCCAGTTACGCAAGCCACCGCGCTGAAGCGTTCGACGCCTGGTCGAGCTCAATGCGCGCACTCGCTCAGTTGCCGAATGTCTATGTGAAGGTGGGCGGACTCGGCATGCGTATCAATGGCTTCGAGTTTGAAAAGGGCGAGCGACCGCCGTCATCGGATGAATTGGCGCAAGCGTGGAAGCCATGGATGCATACGTGTATCGAAGCGTTCGGTGCGGACCGCTGCATGTTCGAGAGCAATTTCCCGGTGGACAAGGGCTCCTATCCATTCAGTAATGGTTGGAACGCCTTCAAGAAGCTGACTGCACAAGCTAGCGCTGACGAGCGCGAGGCCTTGTTCCGGGGGACGGTGAGCAAGGTCTATCGCCTCACATAAGTGCGTCGGAACGATCAGCGGGCCGGCTGTAAGCCTGTAATGACCGCTGTCGATCAGAAAGCTGCCTTTGGACAGGCTTGAACGTATGACTGAAACGGGTCGGTTGCTGTCCTCGGGAAACGCTCGCCCAAAAATAAAGCCCCGGCGATGATCTGCCGGGCTGATTAAATGACTTGGTTCCCGGAAATCTCCGGGAAACTCAAACAGCCGTCACGACGGCGGTTGGGATCGCACGTGAGAGCAACGTGGTCACGGCGCCTGAGACGTTCCAACCGACGAACGTCCATTCATGGGCTTCGTGTACCAGACGATCTAGACACAGCAGCTCCACGCCGTCGCGCTCGATGCGACCAAGCACACCGGCTACAACTGCTCGCCTCGTTCCTTCGCGCTTGAGCGTCACGACGCCGTCGCCGACCAGCACGCTTACCTGTGACTCCTTCATGCAGCCTCCTTCAGAATTGCTCGCATATCGCGTGCGGTATGGTCATGTACGCTTGCCAGATCCTCGACGAAGCGATCCAGAAGCGAGTCCATGTGCAGAAACGTCTCATCCTCGAGCTCGGGCGTCGCCCAGTCCAGTCCCGCCTGCATCGAATCGCGCTTGTGCGCAACCATCTGCGCCTGATACTGAGATTGACCCGCAAAAACGGACATCTATCCTTTGGAGAAGGAGGTGCCGATTATGGCCAAGCATCGTACCCCGTACCCGGCGGAATTTCGGGCGCAACTGGTCGAGCTGGTGAAGGCCGGAC
>NZ_JBFRCK010000081.1:0-10128 GCF_040965775.1 Paraburkholderia sp. BR10954 | reverse complement strand
AACAGGGGTTCCTGCATCTCATCCATTCCGCGCATCGCATCCGCTGCCAAAGATCATGAACACGATATCCATAACGCCCGTCCCTCAAACCCCGTCTACACGGGACCCAAATTCAACAGCCTGCTAGAGGCAATGCCGCCAGTTGTTCACGCAGGGCGCCCGTCATGCTGTCGAACGCGATCTGCTGACTGGTCGTGAGCGGCGCGAAGCGGGTTTGGCTTGTCAACACGAGCGGATCGATCGGTCGACCATACTCACGCACCTCAAAATGCAGATGGGGCCCGGTGGCCGTGCCAGTACTGCCTACCGCGCCGAGTGGTTGTCCTTCGGTCACCGGCTTACCCACACGCAAATCGCGGGCGAACGCGGACAGGTGCGCGTAGTGCGTCGTAAAGCCTCGCGGATGACTGAGTACGATGATGTTGCCGTAACCGGCTTTGAAGCCAATGAATTGCACGGTTCCTGAGGCGGCCGCGCCGACAGGTGTTCCCTTCGGTGCCGCAAAGTCCACACCTGTGTGCATCATGTGTTTGCCCTTGACCGGATGGGTCCGGTAACCGAATGGCGAACTGAGCCGAACGTGATCGACAGGCATGGAAAATGGCTTGGTGGCAAGCCTGCGCCCGTCGAATGAATAGTAGTGTCCATCGGTGCGTCCCGGCGCGATGAACCACACGGCCTGGTGGACCTCACCGCCCGAGCGGAGCTCGACGGCAGTTAGACGCTTGCGCTGTACGTTCGTATCGTCGTGTCCATAGAGGACATGATAAGTGTCGTCCTTGTGCGCAGGCGCGGTGACGTCGAGACGAGGAGCGAAAAGATGCGCGATCTGCTGTTGTATCTCCACTGGCACGCTGGCGCGTGCCAAGGTGTCGCGCAACGTGCCTTCGATCCGTCCCGCGTAGAAACCGCTGTCGACCTGCGGCATGACAAACGGGGCAGCGTCGGCTAACTGACTGCGACTGGTTTTGCTAACAAATTCATTGGCGGCCGGCGCAGTCACCGTCAAGGCCAAAGAGGGTTGGCTTGCGCTTGATGCGTTCACGCGGCTGGCGATCTTCGCTTCCGTCATCCCATCGGACGTACTCAGCATCGCAATCATGCCGCACAGCAATCCGGCAGCCGCTGGGGACTTAAATCGACAATACGCCGAGTGACCCACCTTGGTGGAAATGGCCTGAGCACAGGAACAGACGTGACGTAAATAGCGCGAGCGCATCATTTTCAAAACCTCGCAGTCGGAAAAGGGCTGCAGGGATGAATGACATCGCTTGAAACGCCGCGAAAACCCCATAAATCGATAAAGGGTTCTCTTTCGCGCTATACAACCCGGTAGGAAGAGCCTTTAGTCTATGCAGAGTGGTAAGGCGCCCATATCGGGAGAATCCGATTTTTGAGATTAGCTCGGTGTCAGCGCGCGCGATTGAGCTACGAGCGCGGTTGCTCACACTTGGGTCTGGCGAACAGGGAAATGCCTCGGTGTTCGCGTACGTTTTTCCGCATTCACGAATTGCCAATCAAGCCTCGAATAACAATTTCCGCTTCTTTATTCGATTTGATTCAATAACTTTCAATTGGATTATGTAAGAAAAGACCTTACCCCCATTACGCATAAAATTACGCGTATTAGTAAAACTACCGATGCTGTAGTCAGACTACATTCTTACATTACTCACCACGGAGAGTCGCTACAGCCCATCCAGCTGCGCCGATTCTTCTTCCAACAGGCAAACGTTTGCAGTCATCGCTGCATGCCTGTTTTCGCGTCCGCTTTCCACCCACCCGACGCGCTCCGTTGTCCCAAGAAGAGCACAATTTCGGAGAGACACCTATGCAGAAGAAACTATGGCCGGCCGTCGCGATAGCGGCGGCCGTGAGCGCTGCTGCGCACGCGGAAATGCCCACTCCTGGTCTCGACTTCGCACCCATGTCGACGGTGCTGAACGCGTTCGCGTCGGCGGCCGCGCATCGGCGCGCGGAAACGCTCGTCAACAAGATGACGATCGACGAAAAACTGCAGTTCATTCATTCGGAGTACGCGATGTCCGCCGTGCCGGGCGGCGGCGCTGGCTACATTCAGGGCGTGCCGCGTCTCGGCATTCCCGACCTGAACATGGTCGACTCAGCCACCGGTTCGGGCAGCACCAACCAGCCATCGACGACCTTTCCGGCGACGCTCGCGGTGGCGGCGAGTTGGGACCGCGCGCTGTCGTGGAACTTCGGCAAGCAGATCGCGATCCAGTTGCGTCAGCAGGGCTTCGGCATGGGCCTCGGCGGTGGCACCAACCTCGCGCGTGAGCCGCGCGGTGGCCGGCTCTTCGAGTATCTCGGCGAAGATCCGGTGCTCGCCGGTGAGATGCTCGCCGAACGCACCGACGGCACGCAAAGCCAGAAGGTCATCGCGACGATCAAGCACTACATGGGCAACGAGCAGGAACACAACCGCGGCGGCGGCAACAGCCAGATCGACGAGCGCACGATGCGCGAGCTCTATCTGCTGCCGTTCGAAATCGCCGCGCGCCGCGCGCAGCCGGGCAGCGTGATGTGCAGCTACAACGAGGTCAACGGCACCTATGCCTGCGAGAACTCGCACATTCTCAACGACGTACTGAAGAACGACTGGCACTTCGAAGGTCAGGTGCAGTCGGACTGGGGCGCGACGCATAGCACTGCCTCCGCGATCAATGCCGGTCTCGACGAAGAAGAAGACGTCGGTTCGACCGTCTATCTGACGCCCACGCTGGTCAAGCAGGCAATCGCGAACGGCTCGGTGTCGACCGCGCGCCTCGACGACATGGTCGAGCGCAAGCTGTACGTGATGATCCGCACGGGCGTGATGGACGATCCGCCGAAGGGTGGCGCGACCATCGACTTCTCGGCCGCGAGAGCCTTCACGCAGTCGGTCGAAGAACAGTCGATGGTACTGCTGAAGAACGCCAACAATCAGTTGCCGCTTGCCGCCGGCTCGCTGTCGCGTATCGCGGTGATCGGCGGCCATGCCGACGCGGCGGTGCTGACTGGCGGAGGTTCGGGCAACACGCGTGATCCGGTGACAGGCGCGTTCGCCGGTTGCGGCGGCTTGACGTTCGGCACGCAGACGGGCTGCAGCTGGTGGACCAATCCGTGGCTGAAGCTGCCCACGCCGATCGTGTCGGCGATTCAGGCACTCGCGCCGCAGGCGACGGTGACCTTCGCCGGCAACAGCGATCAACAGTCGCCGTTTGCCGCCTACACGCAGCAGCAAATCACCCAGGCGGCGACGCTGGCCGCCAACTCCGACGTTGCGATCGTCGTAGTCGCGCAGCCGGCCGGTGAGGACATCGGCGATCTGCCGAGCCTGGGCCTCGCGAATCCGACCAACCAGGATGCACTCGTCGAAGCGGTTGCGGCGGCCAATCCGCATACGATCGTCGTCGTCGAAAGCGGCAACCCGGTGCTGATGCCGTGGAAGGACAGCGTGTCGGCGATCGTCGAAGCATGGTATCCGGGCGAAGGCGGCGGCAACGCGATTGCGAACGTGCTGTTCGGCAAGGTCAATCCTTCCGGCAAGCTGCCCGTCACGTTCCCGGTACGCGACCAGGACACGCCGACGTGGGGCACGAATGGCGCGTTTGCGGCGAACCCGGTGTACTCCGAGAAGCTCGATATGGGCTATCGCTGGTACGACTCGCAGAACATCACGCCGATGTTCGAGTTCGGCTACGGCCTGTCGTACACGCACTTCGCGTACTCGGGTCTATCGGTTCAGCATCTGCCCGACGGTCTGATCGATGTGTCGTTCAACGTGCGTAACGATGGGCGCGTCGCCGGTGCCGAAGTGCCGCAGGTGTATCTCGGCGTACCGTATCAGGGTGAGCCGCCGCGGCGTCTCGTCGGCTGGGACAAGGTTGGTCTGAACCCGGGCGAATCGCGTCGCGTGCACGTGGTCGTGACGCAGCGCATGCAGAGCGTGTGGGATACCACGAACAACCGTTGGCGCTATGTGCCGGGCAGCACGGTGTACGTCGGCGCGTCGTCGCGCGACATCCGTCTGCAGGGGCACGGCTAAATAGTGTGACGTCGTAGCGATCGCGGGCGCGCGAAGTTGCGCGCCCGCTTGTATTACCGATCACGCTTTCAGCGTGTTCTTGTAGAACTTTCCATCCTTCATCACGACCCGCAGGTTCTGCTCCGGGTTAGCCATCAGGTCGAGATTCTCGAGCGGATTGCCATCGACGAGAAGCAGATCGGCGTATGCACCTTCTTCAAGTACGCCGAGCTTGCGCGGATACGGATTGCGGTGCCCGGACAGCGCGAGTAGTTGTCCATTGGTGCCCGTTGCCATCGTCAATGCCTCGGCTCCGTTGTACCACCGCTTCATATGCGTGAGCATCCTGCCTTGCCCTGCGGCCACGGTCTGCGAAAAGATCAGGTCCGTGCCGAATGCGACCTTGATGCCATGCTTGCGCGCGAGTTTGAAAGCGCGATCGGTGCCCGCAATCACTTCGAGAAATTTCTCGCGGCTCTGTGGGGCGAGCGGGCCCACGTCGTCTTCGTTGACGAACGGCTGCGTGCTCAACCACGTGCCGTTCTTCGCCATCAACGCCGCAGTCTTGTCGTCCATCAGATGACCGTGCTCGACGCACTGCACGCCCGCCGCAACGGAGCGCTGAACCGCTTCTGGCATGTACGCATGCGTGAGGACATAGGTGCCCCAGTCGGCCGCTGTTTCGACGGCCGCGCGCAACTGCTTTTCGGTAAAGGTGAGCATGTCGAGCGGACTGCGCGGCGTCGATACGCCACCGGAGCCGACCAGCTTGATCTGCGTCGCGCCCTGGATGAACTGCTCGCGCACGCGCAAGCGGACTTCGTCCTCGGTGTCGGCGATTGCGAAGCCACCGTCCCGCTCCAATTGGGTGACCTGGCTGCTGGTGCGCGGCAGCTCGGTCAGTGCGCGGAAATCGCCGTGACCGCCAGTGGTCGTGATCATCGCGCCAGACGGATAGATGCGCGGTCCGGAAATCATGCCGCTATCGATTGCCTGCTTCAGCGCGAATGACGGGCCGCCCGCGTCGCGGATCGTCGTGAAGCCGCGCAGTAGCGTGCGTTCCGCTTCAGCGCTTGCCGCGATATGGACGAGTGAAATGTCCGATTGAAGGATGACCTGAACCGGCACCGCCGCGAGCAGCGCATGCCAGTGCATGTCGATCATGCCGGGCATCATCACCTTGCCACCGCAATCGACCAGCGTTTTGCCGTCGATCGAAGCCGGTTGACCTCGACCCAACTGGCTGATGCTGTCACCCTCGACAACCATATAGAGGCCGTCACGCAACGTCGACGATTTGCCATCGAACAAACGGAAGTTCGTGAATAGCACCGGCTTCGCAGGCGGTGCTGGCGGCACGGTGGTTTGGGCATTGCTGAGCCCGGGCAGTACCAGACTCAACATCGAGGCGGCGAGACCAGTGACAAAACCGCGGCGCGACAGATCGGCGCTAATACGGCGGTTTGCATATTGCACTTGTGACTTGTCACAAAGACATGAGGAAGATGGACTGACTATTTTATTGCCAAGATACTTTCCTGAAGGCATAGCTCACCCCATGACGTGGACCACGGTGCATCGAAAGCCGCCGTCTGACTACAGTTCACAATTGGCGACGTGAGAGTCAAGCCAGCACAGAGTATCTGCTGCGAACGAGGATGGCAAATGCGGGAGCGGAGTGCGGAAATGATCGGTCGAACTAAGATAGCGATGCGACGAGCGGGCGTAGCGAGGGCCAGCCCGCCGGATCGATGAACGCCGAATCTTCGAGTATTCAGTGGCGGCGCTGAAATTCCCAATTGTCCGAACCGGACCGGCAGAATCGTGGAGTGAGATGCATCGTTTGTCCTCTTGCACTGAGGTCGATTGCCGCGACCCGGCATGTTCGCGCTTCTTCCTTGACCGTGTGTGAAGGCGTGATCGTCGCGTGGACACGAGGCCTGTTGCGCGTTGCCTCGTTCGTCCAGTCGAGTGTTTCGCCATCCTGCTTGGTATCGAGCGCCTGATTCACTGCGGACTGGATCGACGCGATGTCCGCTTGCCGCATCAGACTGATCGGCGTATCGCTCAGGAATCCAAGGTTGATGGCCGCGTGAGCGCCCATTGTTTCCAGCACGAGCAAGCTACCAATAACCACTTTGTACAGCCGCGACGGTACTGACATGGGTTGGTTCTCCTGAGAAGAGGTCATGCGGAGATCGAAGGCAAGAAGGACAATAACGGCAATGACAGCCGATAGTACCATTGGAAAAGTCTTGACGAATAAGCTCGTCCAACCCGGGCGCGAAAGGTCCGTTTTACACCTTGAAAGCGTCGCCGGCAGCGAATCTGGAGCAGGGTTTGGTGGGCGAAGAGAAGCCCGCCTGGCCCGACGATTCGGTTCAGGCGGGCTTGTGCGATCAAAGCTCGATGTAGTCTGATCGTCGCGACCAGCGTCATCGCGACGGAGCGCTTCGTCAGTTCTTCTGCGCGAGCAGCGCCTGAATCTTCGCTTCGGTCTGCGCATAGTCGCCTTCTCCAAAGTGCGAGTAGACGATATGACCTTGCTTGTCGATCAGATAGAACGCGGGCCAGTACTGGTTGTTATACGCATTCCAGGTCGCGTACTGGTTGTCCTGCGCAACCGGATAGGTGATGCCGAGCCGCTTGAGCGCGGTCTTCACATTGCCGGTGTCGCGTTCGAACGGATATTCGGGCGTATGCACGCCGATCACCGTGAGCCCCTGATCCTTGTACTTCTGGTTCCAGCTTTTCACGTAAGGCAGCGTGTTGGCGCAATTGATGCAGCTATAGGTCCAGAAGTCGACGAGTACTACTTTGCCGCGCAACTGCTGCAATTCGAGCGGCTCGCTATTGAGCCATTGCGTGATGCCTGTGAGCTCGGGTGCGGGCGGCCCGCTTTCCTGCGGCGCTGCGATCGCGGCCGTACTCGCCGCGATCAACGCGCAGGCGGCAAACGCGGCGGACAGTGCGAAGCTTTTCAATCGGGTAGTCATGTCAAAGTCCTTTGAGTGAGGGGAAAAGGCCGGCGAGCCGCGCGTACAGCAGCACGTCGTACTGCAAATAGATGGCGAGTGCGGTCAGCATCACCAGTACGCCGAATACCTGTTGCAGACGCTCTGCGTGACGCGAGACGACACGCACATGACGCGTCACGTAATGTCCGCCATAGATGATCGCGAGCATTGGAATCGCTGCGCCGATCGCATACAGCGTGAGCAGCAGTGCCGACCAACCGAGGTCCTGAGCCTTCACGACGAGCACGAGAATCGACGCGAGCACGGGTCCGGCGCAGGGTGTCCATACCGCGCCGAGCGACATGCCGAGCACGAAGCCACCCGCGTTGCCGCTGCCCGGCTGCGTGCCCGGAGCGATGGCCGCGCCGATCCGGTCGAGCGGTCCTTGCAGTTGTGCGACGAGCCAGTCGTAGGGGCGCGGCCAGATACGCAGAAGTCCGGACAGTGCGAGCAACGCGATGCCGGTATTGCGCAGTACCTGTTGCGCGACGTGCACGGTGCTCGACACAGCGCCCAATAGCAGCGCGAAAGATGCAAAGGTCAGAATGAAGCCGGCAACGATGAAGAGTGGCCGCGTACGGCTCGGTTGTTCGACGGAAGTGCCGAGCAGGATCGGCATCACCGGCAGCACGCAGGGAGAGGCAATCGTCAGCAACCCGGCGAGCAGGGCGAGCGGAGTTTCGAGGGTACTGTGCATGATGGGCGTTCCGTTGGCTGGGATGACCGTATTGGAACGCCCGCGCGTATCTGGTTTATGTCGGCGATCAGGCGCGGTTGCAATGTTGTGTGTCCGCGCACGGCGCAGATACATTGCGACACAAACCGGCTGACGAGTCGACGCGCTGCGGTGGCTGCCGGGCGGTCCCGGCGTGAGCACCCCATGGAAATAGCGAAGGCGCTGTTGGTTGGCCTCACGTATTTGGTTAGTCGCCTAGGGCCAAGCGTTGCGTTGCCTACGAAGCAACGATGCGTGAACTTAGTTGCTCTTCCTGATGACAGCCTGCGCTGTCACCATTCGTCTCAAGCAGTATTCGATTCGTTTATTCCAAATTCCGTATCAAATCTTGGCTCAAAGGAGAACAACCATGTCGGATCAGATCAATAGCCGTCGCCGCCGCTTTCTCGGAACGGCGGTTGCGGGTGTCAGCCTGCTCGAATTGGGACTGAGCGGACTCGCGCATGCGCAATCGGCCGACACGGCCGGCAATGCGAAAGCAGGTGCGCGCGTGGCGTCGTTCGAGAACATTCGCTCGATAAATGCAGGCACCTTGAGCATCAGCTATGCGGAAGCAGGTCCGCAGAACGGACCGGTGGTCATTCTGCTGCACGGCTGGCCTTACGACATCTACAGCTTCGCCGAAGTAACGCCGTTGCTGACGGCGGCCGGTTATCGAGTGATCGTGCCTTACCTGCGCGGCTACGGCGGCACGCGTTTTCTGTCGGCCGATACGCCGCGCAACGGCCAACAGGCAGTGGTCGCGGTGGACATCATCAACCTGATGGACGCGCTGAAAATCGACAAGGCCGTGCTCGGCGGCTTCGACTGGGGCGCGCGCACGGTGAACATCGTCGCCGCGCTGTGGCCGCAACGCGTGAAGGCGATGGTGTCGGTGAGTGGATATCTGATCGGCAGCCAGGAGGCTAACCGCGCGCCGTTGCCGCCGAAGGCCGAGCTCGCGTGGTGGTACCAGTTCTATTTCGCCACCGAGCGTGGCCGCGCGGGTTATGAAGCGAACCGTCATGACTTCAACAAGCTGATCTGGCATACGGCCTCACCGAAATGGAATTTCGACGATGCCACGTTCGAGCGCTCCGCCGAATCGTTCAATAACCCGGACCATGTTGCCGTGGTGATTCACAACTACCGCTGGCGTCTGGGACTCGCGCAGGGCGAGCCGCAATACGACGAACTCGAAAAGCGCCTCGCGACCGGACCGACGATCGCGGTGCCGACCATCACGCTCGAAGGCGATGCGAACGGCGCCGCGCATCCGGAGCCCGCTGCATACGCGAAGAAGTTTACCGGCAAGTATCAGCACCGCAACATCAGCGGCGGCATCGGCCACAACCTGCCGCAGGAAGCGCCGAAAGATTTTGCGGATGCGATTCTCGACGTCACGCGCCTTTGATCGAGCCGGCGCTCGCCGGCTTTTCTCTTCTAAACAGAACCCCGGCAGCCGAACGCACGGCTGCCGGGGTTTTTTCATGGGCAGGCCATTTGCAGCACGCGCGCAACTCGCAAGACGCATGCGACGCTGGCACTGCGCCGCATGTTCGGAAGCGGGGTTTTGTATCGCAACGTATCAACGGCGTACGCAGACAAACACGCTTGCAGAAATGGGGGGTGACGAAAACATTGCAGATACGTTGGAGCGTTCTAATGTCTTCACGCAAGGTTGATTCACAACGTTGCGTGTGAATCAGGCGGGGCATGACAGTGTATCTGCATTGATGGCTTTGTGTTCCGCTCAATCCTTATCCCTGATGGTTTGATACCCGGAGAAGACTCATGAAACTCGTTCAATCGCTGCTCGTCGCCGCACTCGTCGCCGCTCCTGTCGTTTCGTTCGCGCAATCGCAACCGCAACACGCGCTCACTCGCGCTGAAGTTCGCGCGCAGGTGGTCCAGTTGCAGAAGGCCGGCTATAGCCCGGCTAGTGACAACGCGCAATACCCGCAGAACATCGAGGCAGCAGAAGCGCGGGTCAGCGCCAGCAAGGACGCTACCGCGTACGGCGGTGTCGAGAATGGAAGCTCGGCTTCCAGCTCGCATCTGCCGATGAAGCATGCGGCTGCGCATGGAGCCAACGACGGCTCGAACGTTGTCGGCCTTGGCTCGATCTACGCGCACTCCTGATTCGTTGATCGCTGAATGTTCTGATACCCGGAGAAGACTCATGAAACTCGTTCAATCGCTGCTCGTCACCGCACTCGTTGCTGTTCCCGTTGTTTCGTTTGCGCAATCGCAACCGCAACACGCGCTCACTCGCGCTGAAGTTCGCGCGGAGCTGGTTCAATTGCAAAAGGCCGGCTACAACCCCGCCAGCGACAACACGCAATATCCGCAGAACATCGAGGCGGCCG
>NZ_JBFRCK010000080.1:0-10331 GCF_040965775.1 Paraburkholderia sp. BR10954 | reverse complement strand
GCGAAGACGCTGACCGGTCATCCGTTCTATTACTTCGCGTATGGCGCGGCGGTGTCGGAGGTCGTCGTCGATACGCTGACCGGCGAGTGGAAGCTCGTGCGCGCGGACCTGTTGCACGACGCGGGCCGATCGATCAATCCGGCGATCGATCTCGGCCAGATCGAAGGCGGCTTCATTCAGGGCATGGGCTGGCTGACCACCGAAGAGCTGTGGTGGGACCGCGACGGCCGCCTGATGACGCACGCGCCGTCGACGTACAAGATTCCCGCGGTCAGCGACACGCCCGCCGAGTTCCACGTGCGACTCTACGACAACAGCAATGCGGAGCTGACCGTGTTCCGCTCGAAGGCCGTCGGCGAGCCGCCGATCCTGCTGTCGTTCTCGGTGTTTCTGGCGATCCGCGCCGCGATCGCGGCCGCGGCGCCCGATGCGCAACATGCTCCGCCATTGCGCGCGCCGGCGACGCCCGAGGCGATACTCGACGCGCTGGATGCGTTGAGTGCGTCGGACGCGTCGCAGCACGCACATCCGACCGAAGCCGCCTCGCACCCCGACAGCGCCGACATCCCCACGCCACCCGCCGCGCCGACACCTGACGCGGCCCCGCAAGGAGAATCGCCGGATGCACGCTCGGCTCACTGACCTGCAACATCTGCTCGCGCATGACGACGCCACCGTGCTGCTGACGGTCGCGCGTCGAAAGTTCAGCGCCCCGCGACGCCGGCACGAAGATGATCGTCACACGCGCGAGTTGGGCAGATATTCGCTCGGCGACGGCCGCCTCGAATGGGAAGCGATCGAGACGGTTCTGTCGCGTTAGCGAGGTCGAGTAGATTCGGGCGAATCGCAACGTACGGCACGCACGATGGCAAAGACGAAGACGACGCACAAGTCACTGCCGGGGGGCGCCGGCAGAGTGCTCGATGTCCGTGCGGGCACCCGCGTCGCACAGGGCCAAAATTGTCGATTCTCAATTCGTTCAGACCGGTTCCCTAACCGAATTTGCTTCCTCGATATTTGCACCGGAGCGCCTTACTCCAGGATAACGAGATCTCCATTTCCGCGGTGTCGCTCTGTTCGCATGTCTTGATTCGCACGCTTTTACTACAAATCAGAATTTGTGACGGATGGCCGCGCGAGCAAGGACCTGGAAATTATTGGATGAATCGTTCATATTCGTGATGTTGGCAACAGCGGGGGTACCGAGAGACGATGTTCCCGATGCTTGCTGCCAACTAATTCCGAAATACACATCGGTGCGTTTGGACAGGAAATAGTCGGTTGCAATCGCTACCTGGTTGAAATGCTGGTTTCCGATTTTGTGTCCCGCGGCGTTTTGAACGCCATCCGAGTGCAAGTAGGCATATGATGCAGCGACAGTCCAAGCCGGGCTGAAACGATACAGTATTCCAACGTCGTAGTTGTTGAATATCGCCGTTCCGTCTTGAAGCGACGCGCCGAGATTTGCGTATTGAATATTGGAGAACGAAGCCGCCAGGATGACTGGGCCGATCGTGTAATTGGCCCCTACGACTGCGGACTGGTATGTTTCGGCAGAAGCATATCCTCTGTTGAGGGCACCCTGCAGAGGTGAAAACCCGTTCCCATAGGCAGTAAAGAAACCTGTGCCTGGCGCTGCAGTGGGGTGTTTAAAATACTCGAATGCCACCCCCACTTTTAATGGCGCGTTTGCGTAGCCGGCACCTACCGAATAGCCGCTGGCAGTTGTGAAATTTCCGGGAGCGCCACCTAAGCTATACTCCACCCCGAAAGTCGCACTGCGGATTTCAGGACTCATGTATCGTACCGACTTATTCACTCGAACCGTGTTGCACGCATTGTCCACATCGCCTGGGTGCCCGGCCGGCGCACCTCCCACGAGCGCTGCGGCAGTGAGTGGCTCGGGGAAGTAGAAGATCATGTCGTACTGACGTCCAAATGTCAGGCCGCCCCAGTTGTCCCTTGTCAGGCCGACGAATGCCTGACGACCAAACAGCAGCCCGCCTTGAGCAGCCAGACCGTTGTTTAAGTTCACACCCGATTCAAGGGTGAAAATCGCGTGTAAAGTTCCGCCGAGGTCCTCGACTCCGGTCACCCCCCATCGACTTCCCATGAGGCCGGCAAGCGAATCAAGCGACAGTCTCTGTCCGCCGCCAGCGTTGCCTTGATACATGATTCCTTCGTCGAGGACCCCGTAAATGGCCACACGACTTTGTGCGTTAGCGAATGAACACATTCCAACTGAAGCTATACAGATCCCCAACTTTATCAACTCACTATGCATCATCCGTTGTCCTGTCAATCACCATTTATATAACGCCCTCTTTACTTAACTCGGCTGCCCGTCATCCGCATCGAAGGGGCGCGAGGTGACTCTTAGACTCGATTCAATGCATTACCTTTGCATAAACACTACAGTGACGCGGGCCCGCTACCCGCGCAGTGTCAGGTCCTCGCGGAGCACGCTGGCGTATGGCGGCGGACGTGCCCTCGAACGCGAGCGCAGTGTCGCTTCAAACTGATGACTTTGGGAATTCAAAGCATAGGTTATGCCTAGCCATTTCTCTGTTAGCAGCCAAACCGGCCCGCACAGCCAAGCGACCAAAACGTCTTGAAAGAGCACTAATTCGAACGGATGGACAACTCACACATCACTACAGGATCGCTTACCGCTGACATATTCGAATTCCCAAAGAATCCCATGTATGAAAGTCGCCGTTTTGTTGTAAGCATTCGCTCAGTGCCGCACAATTGACCTCGGCGCGGCAGAAAACCGAGTGCTAAAGAGCCGGCAGAGACGGGAATTCTGACAGTAGAACAAGGAGAGCGCTTATTCGTTGGATGTGCGCCCGACCCAACCCACTAAACGGAAGTTTGCAGAGGTTCTGAGGTGATGGACGATCCTCCGTTACACGGCGGAAAGTTCATGCTAATGTGGACAAGTCGAGATGCCACGCCGCGCAATCTAGTCGGCATGGAGATGTTACTTTAGTATGGAAAGTCGGACGCGTATCAGATACCGAAACTTCTTAATAGTCTCTCACGATGGAACATTCGGTATGTCATATGTCACCGCTCTCACATCATTTGAATGCCAATCGAAACCGCCGCGCAGTAGAAGAGGATCACTTAGCAGCGTCGGAGCGCAAGGGACCATCTTCAGGACCTGCTGCAACATGGACCGTCTCCATCAGACCGACTGGTCGGCACACGACGAGGCCCTCTCTTCTCTTCCCTTGCTATGGAGCCTTTCCGACGACGGGTCCTGGGCGTCGGTCTTCACGTGCTGTTGCATGACCTCAGACATGCTGTCCTCCATTGACGTGCAACTCTGCTCCGTTGATGTACGAAGAGGCCTCAGTGCAGAGAAAGTAGATTACTCGTGCGACCTCGGCCGGATCCCCGAGACGACGCATAGGAATTCCGTGATTCACGATCTCCTCTGTGCCGGGCGACAGGATTGAGGTATCAATTTCGCCCGGAGCAATAGCGTTGACGCGTACACCCTTCGGGCCAAACTCGTGCGCCATTTCTCGTGTTAGAGCTGCGAGCGCAGCCTTTGAGGCTGCGTAGGCAGTACCTGCGAAAGGATGAACCTTCACCCCGGCGATTGATGTTACGTTGGCAATGGCCCCGTTTCCTCGGACCAGCTCTGGGAACAACGATCGCGCCAGTAGTGCGTTTGATACCAAATTCACGTTAAGAACAGTCATCCAAGTCCGAAGATCGCTCTTGAGAACTCCGAGGCGCGATCTATCCTCGCCTTTAGGAGAGACGCCAGCATTGTTGACGAGCGCGTGTAACTGTCCATTAGGTAGCCGTCGCCTGACTTCCAAAGCGATTCGGTCGATACTATCTAGGTCCGCGAGGTCTGCCTGTATGTGCGCTTCGCGCGCAGTAGGCCACTTGCAACTGTCCGAGAACGGCCGCCGGGAGACAGTGAACACCTCCCAGTTGTTCTGCTGAAAAAGCTTAACTGTGGCATGACCGATACCGCGGCTGGCGCCGGTCAGCAGCATATAACGAGTAACTTGGCCCATCTGTGCATGTCCAATTGGATAGATCGTTGCGGCGTGCAGTTGAGCGACTGCCGCCCTGCATGGGTGAGGTGTACCTACTCGCAAGCAGGCGTGCCAAACGCACTTCATGCCTGCAAGTATCTCGCCGACTCCCGACCCGCTCGTTGTCTTCAATCAAACGTGCTGCGGATATGCTCAGCAACATTCAAAAGTTCCTGCAGTGCAGCAATTGACCAGTTTCCACGATGCGTCACCGCGGTCACGCGACAAGGTCAATTGGTGTTGCGAAAATGGAGACCGGGCAGTGAGTAAGAAAGGCAATATCGCGATTGGCGGGCAATGCGCGGCTTGGACAGCAGCCGCCTCCGTTCGCCGCGGATCCGCGGGATCGCTTCGACAAACACTGGCATCAAGCGTCCGATGGTCGGTCGCGTTTTGTGAGGATAGCAGACTTTCATATGGCGAAGTGCGCGCCACATTCGAGCACTCACAGAGGCCCTGCTCGACGCGAAAATGCGCACGGCCACGCAGATAACCCCGCACCAGGTCGCGTGTCAGTCACGCGTGCCGGTGCAAGGTCAACCGACTGACTATAGCTGAAGAACAGATAACCACGCCACCATTGATCACAAGACTCACCAACGTAAAATGGGCGAACAGGTGGCAGTAATACACCGCGTGGCGCAATACCAGTGCAACCCTCATCTCTGTGTGAGAAACGACAGCTTGGCACCGAGTGTAGTGTCCACGATCGAAAACGCAACATGCACACCGACACGAGCCACGAACGCCACGTGCGCGTCCAATACGGACGCGCCAGTCCGATGAAGCGCCGGAAGAATCGGCCGTTGATGCTGTAGACTACCTCGAATTTCTGATCACCAGCAAGGATTCGTGTTGGCCTGCTCCCTCTGGTTCTGCGTCATTTCGTTCTGTAACTTCGCCACTGACGACGCCTTGAGCGCTGCATCGTCGTTGAATGCGCACCACTTCTTCGCTCCTGACTGAACCTCGATGATTTCAGGCCGAACGACATCGTATTGAGGCAGCCATTTCTTGACCGTTTCCTTCAACCTTAAATAGACGTCACGACCAATCTGTCGTATTCCTTTCCGTTCACATAGAACATCAGTGACCGAATGCTACGCGCTCCCAAATAATCGAAGACTTTCTCGCCTTTAGCCACTTTCAGTTGCACCATCTTGATCCTCCGGAGAACCTGCCTGCTGTTCGGCGAAGGGGTTTTCGTACCGCACCGTGACTAAGATCCTCATTCCCGCCGCGCGCGACGTCTACGCCGACCGCCTTCTGGGCATGACTCGGCCTCAGTACGCGACCGAGCGGCCCCGGAGCCGCAAGCACGACATCCATCGTGCCCTTCTGCTGCCAGCGCTTGGAGTTGTGCCGGGCGGTAGTGTGTGACGGGAAGCCGAGGTTCTGCTGCAGATGCACCAAGCGGCATTTCGTGGTGAGCACATGCACGATGGCTTTCAGCCCGCAGACTGGCGACGCGCGGACGACCAAGGCCAAGTGTCTGCGAACCGAAGAGCGGCTCAACCATCACCCATTCGTCGTAAGTGGGCGGCTGGTAGATCAAACGTCGCTTACCTCTTCTTCGACCGATCGTTGAGCGGTCTGGCCGTCCAACACTTCTATCCGGAACGGGCCACGGACTCCCGTTGAAAATTCGGCCTCCGCGACCAAGGCGCGTTCGATTCTGACGTCCGGCCGCCTCGGCACACCGACGGTGGTATGCAGCGAGCCCAGCGCCACCTGTTCGCCGCTACCACAGGCATCGAAGTTCACGGCGCGTTCAGCAACCTGATAATCGACGCCAATCTGGAAGATACGCCCCATGTACCCAACCAGAAAAGTGCCTGCCGATTCGCGTTCGCCGTCCTTGCGCGCGAATCCGCCGCGGGTAAAGCAAGCGCGTACCGCATCAATGAACGTCGTGCACATGAAGGCGAACACGTCGGTGCCTTCCGGGTGCGGCGCGACGGTCAGACATGGCCCAGAAGCTGCCCCATCCAGAAGGATTGTGGTGAAGCCGATCAGGAACGGTCCCACACGATAAATCTTGGGGTCGGCGCGCACGGTGATGGCCCCTCCCCCCCGATCCTGCCGAATCCGCACCCATGTAAACCTTCTTGCCATCTGTCAGCGCCACAATGCAGGTCATGCTGCCTCCGTAGGCGTTGCCCGATAGAACGCGACGCGCACGCCCTCGCACGGCTCAGCCGTGGTCGAAGCCATGCAAGTCCGCCCATTGCCGTCCAGAACTGCCCCGCGGTTCCATGACGTCCCGCCGGCGGGCATCACGCCCCCCGTGATACTTGCCTTCTTGCCAGGTAACTTCATCAGCATCAGCGCGGCAATCTTGTGCCACTGATTTTCAGTGGCCCGCATTGCCCGTGATTGGCGTTGGTCCAACGCAGAAACCAAGTCATTGGCCTTTTGAAGCGTGACAGCTCCTATATAGAATATTTTGCTGGTCACTACCGCATCGGGTCCGGCGGAGTCCCAGACAGTTTTTGATAAATCGGCATGAGCCGATCCTGCACAAAGAACGCATAGCAGCAACACAGCGAGGAGAACGTTTTCGCAAAAGAAATTCATGCCTTCCTTTGTAAGCAAACCACTCGTCAACTAGCCATCATCCACGTCGCCAACGAAGGCTATCGAGCGCCAGACGGGGATGGCTATAACTGCGCAAATTCGTTGCCGCGCATAAGGGTCAGCACCTCGGATTCTGATACCGTGCAAAATGGATGCCACCATATCACTAATTGCCAGCCACACTGATATAAAAAGTTTTTTTAATGCCATAACGATTGTTTAATATTTAATCGTTTGGAAGTGCGATCTACTGAGTCCAGTCTTAATAATTCGCTCTCGCGGTCGACCCCGCTCAGGATGTCGATGCGTGAGCCGCGAAGCGGGTGAGCAAAGCGACCCGGGGGAGGACGTCAAAACACTGTAGCTTTCTGAGAATCATGCGCAGATTTTTGGCCGACGCCGCACAGCACGGCATTGATCGATCGCCCAGCGCTACCTTCAGCCAGTTGTTTCGAGCTTGCCATCCGCCTTCATATGACCGATAGTCGGCTCAATCGCGCTACGCCGCCGGATCATGACGCGCAACGTTCGCGTGATGCCACGCCGCAGACGGGGGTGGTAGACCCTAACGCTGTCCGGCTCGGCGCCCCCGGCAACCACGGTCGACGATCACGATTTCAGGTTGGACGTCACTGAGAATCGCCGCGTAGTCCAGCGCTTCTTCCATGGGATGACCGTCGTGCGCATTGCCCGGCATCATCGAGCGGGTCCTAATCACCGGCTCCTCCGACGCGTCGCCGTGATCAACACCTCTACACCGTAAGCGCTAGATTTAGCACGCCGAATGCGGAATCGTTTGCATTCTGCGCGCGTGAGTAGCCCCATCGCGACGGTCGATGTTGACCGGCGATGTTTCCAATTGTGTTCGGGGAGTGTGCGCCGACGTGGCGGCCTACGCGCGTCTTGTGTGTCAGCTCGCTTTAGACTCGGCGCTGCGCTTCGCATAGTTGAACGGCAGCAGATCGCTGATGTCGGCATCCGGCGCGCGTTGCGGCAACTCGGTCAGCACGTGTACGAGGTACGCATAGGGCTCGACGCCGCAGGCCCGACAGGTCCGCATCAAGCTGTACTGTACACCATGGCGCTCGCCTTTGCTCCGGCAACGGTGTCGCTGAACAGCCCCGAAGCTCTGCCAGTGCAGAAGGGGCGGATATCGCGTTCCATGACGTTATTGTCTACCGGGGCAAGCCCATCGGCCACATAGCGGCTCAGATATTCCCACTGGTTGCGTGTATAGCCAATTGCCTTGCCCAGCAGGCTCTCGGGCAACACCTCAGGGGCCTGCTCATCGAGCCATTTCCTGAATGCTTCGAGCAATGGAACACTGTGCTGCTGGCACAGGCGGTACATGTAGCCGATACGCGTCTCGCCTTCAGGCAGATTCCCTTTGGCAAGCCGCTCGACCTAGTACAGTGCCTCGAAGTACTTGAGTGCCTGCGCTACGCGGCCACCGGGGTTCTTCTGCCCCTTGAGCGCGTCGACGAAGGTCCGTCTCGCATGGGCCAGGCAGCCGAAGTGAGTTGGGCCTTCGAGCGTGCGCCACGCAGCGTAGCCGTCGCTCATGAGCAAGCCCCTATAGCCGGCGAGGAACCTCTCCGGATGTTCCTAACCGCGCTCCGGCTGGAGCCACCGGCTCCCCGCAGTCCTCGGCACTGCGGGGAGCCCACACATAGCTCTTGCTCTGCGCGCTCTTGCCGGGCTCCTTGAGTACCTGCACCGTGGTTTCGTCGCCGTGAATCAGCGGCTGCGAGAGCAGCGTCTTACGCAGCGCTGCGTACAGGCGGCTGTAATGCCAGCTCGGCGGGCCGGATGATCCAGTTGGCCAGTGTGCCGCGGCCTACCGGAATGTCTGCGCGTGCAAATACGTCTGCCATCCGGTACAGCGGCGTACCGTCGACAAACTTGCCGGCCGTGACGGTGGCGATCACCGACGCGCTGGCATTGCTGCCCGGCAGCGCCTGCAGGCATCGACGCCAGGACCGGCGTGCGGTCTGCGTGGCGCTCGCAATGCCGGCATGCGTACTTGAACCGCACGTGTTGCAGCACCGGCGCCTTGACCCCGATGTGCAACTGCACGCTGTTATCCTCGCCCATGCGGTGCATCCCGTGACCGCAGCAGGCGCAAATCTTCTGGTCCTCAGGCACGTCGTATTCGATGCGCTGGGGCGCAGGTTAGCCGGCAGCGGTTTGCGCCCGCGCTTGCCGCGTTCCGGCTCGTTGACTTGCGGCAGTCCGGTGTCAGGCAACGCGAACGCGTCATCAGCGTTGTCGTAGGCCTGGGCCATCTGTTCGGCTTCGTTGAACACGCGATCCTTGAGCTTCACACTGCGGGGCGCAAAGCGCTGGCTTTGTGCAAGCCGCAACCGCTCTTCGAGGGTCTGTATGCGCTGGGCCAGGTCAGCAGTACCCTGCTCAAGTTCACGGATATAGGCTTGGGCGGCCGGCGGAAGTCCAGAGAAGTCATGTGTGTCCATGCCTCTCACGATAGCGATGCAACCGCCCAAACAGGTTTACGTACCGCCTTGATATCAATCAAGGTTTGTGTCGATCGTCTCGGGCCGATAGCGGCGGGAGGGATGTCGACGAACCGCTTCAATGTCGATGCCCATCAAACAGCCAATGCAGTTGTTCGGTCGTCAGTTCGATGACGGCCTACTGCCGGCGCGGCCACACGAACCGGTCTGCTTCCAGGCGGCGCAGCATCAGCCAGAAGCCGTTACGCTCCCACAGCAACAGTTTGATGCGGTTAGCCCGCCGGTTGTTGAACGCGTACACGGCGCGTGCGAGCGGATCGAGCTGCATCGACTGCTCGACCAGGTTGACGAGGCTGTTGATCCCAGCCCTGAAGTCGATCGGCTCGCGGTGCAGATAGACCCGCAGCTCCGTATCGAAGCGGAACATCAGCGCGCTCGCAATGCTACGATCATCGCCGTCACGAGTGAAGCGTCGCGCCCGGTACACTCGAGCTCAACGACATCCCCATTGGGCAGCGTCGCCGACAGGCTCGCCAGCGATGCCGAGCGCGGCGAAGGACGAGAAGGTTCACGCTGTGGCGTCGATTCCGATGCGGGTGGCACAGCTCCCCTTGGGACCAACGCCGGGGCCGCGTCGTCGATTGTGACGACTGTCGCGAATGCCGATGGTGCTTGCCCAAGACCGGCATTTGCGACAGCAGTACATTCACGGTGCTCTTCCAGGCGCACCCCCTTGTGCAACTGGTTCGCATTCACCCCGGCCTTCAGCGACAAGCCAGCCAGCGATGCGCCAGGCCTCGATCACCTTGCGCTTGCCCTCCGGGTTGGATCCATGCTTGCCATCAGCACATGTCGGGATCACCCGCAGGGGGAAAAGTCAAAGTCAGTGTCGGCCATTATCTGCGTCCTCAATTCAAGTCTGCGGGCGCAGCTTGCATCTTCCCGGACTCCGGAGGCTAGGTGCGCCTGATTTCACGCTTACTTTACACCTTATATGGTCGCGCCCGGTTTATCAGGCTTTCTTTCAAGTGGTGGCGACGCTGGTAATCGACTGTTTCCGTATATCCAGACTGTCAAACGAGCCAGATGAACTCTAGCAGGCTGTTGAATTTGGGTCCCGTGTAAACGGGGTTTGAGGGACGGGCGTTATGGATATCGTGTTCATGATCTTTGGCAGCGGATGCGATGCGCGGAATGGATGAGATGCAGGAACCCCTGT
>NZ_JBFRCK010000079.1:0-10335 GCF_040965775.1 Paraburkholderia sp. BR10954 | reverse complement strand
AGCGCTTCGGCACGCCGCTGCCGCAGGCGGGGGTGCCGCCCGTCGAGATCACCGCGGACACCCCGGCTGCCGACCTCGAGATCGTGCTCGACGGCAAGCGGCGCAGGCTGCGCCTGCCGTATCAGGGCGTGAGCGTGCTCGACGTCGGGCTGCGCGCCGGTCTCGCGCTGCCGTATGCGTGCAAGGGCGGCGTGTGCTGCACGTGCCGCGCGAAGGTGCTCGAGGGCGAAGTGAAGATGGAAAAGAACTACACGCTCGAAGAACACGAGGTCCGCGACGGGTTCGTGCTGACGTGTCAGTGTCATCCGGTGAGCGAGAAGGTTGTCGTCAGTTACGACGAACGATAAGCGCAAGCGCATCACCCCCGTCTTCGATCAAAGTTCCATCTCATGTCTCATTCACTGTTCAACGAGCACCGACGGTAGGTACGGCGTCACGTGCCGCCGCGCGAAGCCGCTCATGTCTGATCGCACCGCGCAACCCTGTTGCGGATGCAAAGCCTGAATCGTTCAATTTCTCTACCGGAAAACACCATGACCGAAGCCTTTATCTGTGATGCCATTCGCACTCCGTTCGGACGTTATGCAGGCGTACTGAAGGATGTTCGCGCGGACGACCTTGGCGCCGTGCCGATTCACGCGCTGATGCAGCGCAATCCGTCGGTGGACTGGCAGCAGGTCGCGGACGTCCTCTACGGATGCGCGAACCAGGCCGGCGAGGACAATCGCAACGTCGCCCGCATGTCCGCTTTGCTCGCGGGCTTGCCGATCGACGTCCCCGGCTCCACGATCAACCGCCTGTGCGGCTCGGGGATGGACGCGGTGGGCAGCGCCGCACGCGCGATCCGCGCGGGCGATGGCGACCTTTACATTGCGGGCGGCGTCGAAAGCATGACGCGCGCACCTTTCGTGGTCGGCAAGTCGGCGACGGCGTTCTCGCGCTCGGCCGAAATCCATGACACGACGATCGGCTGGCGCTTCGTCAATTCGCTGATGCGCAGCCAGTACGGCGTCGACTCGATGCCCGAAACGGCGGAAAACGTGGCCGACGACTTCGGCGTGGACCGCGACTCGCAAGACCGCTTTGCGCTGCGCAGCCAGCAACGCGCCGCGCGCGCTCAGGCGGACGGCACGCTGGCCCAGGAAATCGCCGCGGTGCGCATTCCCCAAAAGAAGGGCGAACCCCTCGTGGTCGATCGCGACGAACATCCGCGCGAGACCTCGCTCGAGGCGCTGGCGAAACTCAAAGGTGTGGTGCGCCCCAACGGCACGGTGACGGCGGGTAACGCTTCGGGTGTCAATGACGGCGCTTGCGCGCTGCTGATCGCTGGCGAAGAGGCAGCGAAGCGCAACCATCTGACGCCACGTGCCCGCATCCTGGGCATGGCTACGGCGGGCGTCGAGCCGCGCATCATGGGCATCGGACCGGCACCGGCCACCGAGAAGCTGCTTGCGCGCCTCGGCATGACGCTCGACCAGTTCGACGTGATCGAACTGAACGAAGCGTTCGCGTCGCAAGGTATCGCGGTGCTGCGCCGTCTCGGCGTCGCGCAAGACGATCCCCGCGTCAATCCGAACGGCGGTGCGATCGCGTTGGGCCATCCGCTCGGCGCTTCGGGTGCCCGGCTGGTCACGACGGCGACCTACGAACTCGAACGCCGCAACGCACGCTTCGCGCTTTGCACGATGTGCATCGGCGTTGGCCAGGGCATCGCGATTGCGATCGAGCGCGTTTGAGCGGAGCCACTCGCATGTCGAACGTATTGAAGACTTCCACGATCGTCGGCATCGTCGGCGCGGGCGCGATGGGTGCGGGCATCGCCCAGGTGGCCGCGCTCGCCGGACACCGGGTCGCCCTGTTCGATCTCGATGCCGCTACGGTCGCAAAGGCCATCAAGGGCATCGCCGCGAATCTCGCGAAGCTCGTCGACAAAGGCCGCCTCGACGCGACGGCTGCCGCTCAAGCGAACGGAAGGCTGTTTGCGGTCGACCAGCTGGCCGCGATGCGCGATGCGGGGCTCGTCATCGAAGCCGTCGCCGAACGGCTGGAAGCGAAGCGCAAGATTTTTGCCGAGCTCGAAGAGCACGTGGACGACGCCTGCATTCTCGCGACCAACACTTCGTCGATTTCCGTCACGGCGATCGGTGCGACGCTGAAGATTCCGTCGCGCCTCGTGGGCATGCACTTCTTCAATCCCGCGCCCGTGATGGCGCTGGTCGAAGTGGTCAGCGGCCTCGCCACATCGCCGGACGTCGCGACCTGCGTGTACGAGACGGCCGCCGCGTGGGGCAAGACGCCCGTCTACGCGCGCTCGACGCCCGGCTTCATCGTGAACCGCGTGGCACGTCCGTTTTACGCCGAAGGTCTGCGGCTTCTGAACGAACAGGCAGCGAGTGCCGCGTCGATCGACGAGGTGATCCGCGAGGCAGGCGGCTTCCGGATGGGACCGTTCGAGCTGATGGACCTGATCGGACACGACGTCAATTTCGCGGTCACCGAGTCGGTGTTTCGTGCGTATTTCAACGATCCCCGGTTCACGCCGTCGTTGATTCAGCAGGAGCTGGTCAATGCGGGTTTTCTGGGCCGCAAATCGGGACGTGGTTTCTACGAATATGGTCCGAACGCCGCGCGCCCGAGCCCGCGGCTTGCGCCACCCGCGGATTCTCCGCGGGTCGTCAAACTGTTTCCGCAGTCCGGCGTGATCGCGCGGCTTCAACAAAGGCTGCTCGATGCCGGGCTCGTTACGGCGACGATGCCAGAAACCGAACGCGTCGACGGTGTGGTCGCGCAAATCGACGACGCGCTGCTGCGACTGACCGACGGGCGCACGGCAACTCAATGCGCTCACGACATGGATCACGACAACGTGGTGCTCGTCGACCTCGCACTCGACTACGCCGGCTGCAGCACGGTCGCGCTTGCCCGTGCGCGGCAATGCAGTGATTCGGCCTATGCGGCCGTCGTCGGCGCGATGCAGGCGGCCGGCTGCTCGGTCGTGCCGATGGCCGATGTGGCCGGCATGATCGTGATGCGGACCGTCGCGATGCTGGTGAACGAAGCGGCCGATGCAGTCAATCAGGGCGTGTGCACGGCCGCGGATCTCGACCTGGCGATGGAAAAAGGCGTCAACTATCCGTTGGGCCCGCTGCGGTGGGCGGATAACGCGGGCGTCGCTCTGTTCTCTACGGTACTGAGCAATCTCTGCACCCATTACGGTGAAGACCGGTACCGCGTTTCACCGCTACTAGCCGCACTTTCGTGGTCGCGTGCGTCATGGCATGCCCGCGCTGCCATCGACAGCGCAGCCTGACTCGAATCAATCCAATTCCAGTATTCCGGAGACTCCGATGGTCCGACGCACCCCCCAATCCGACGAACTCGAACCGATCGAACGCGCCAGCCGCGACGAGCTGCAGGCTCTGCAACTGACTCGCCTCAAATGGTCGGTCCGCCATGCCTACGACAACGTGGCGCATTACCGCAAGGCGTTCGATGCCGCTAGCGTGCATCCAGACGATCTGAAGGAACTGTCCGATCTGGCCAGGTTTCCGACCATGACGAAGAAGGACCTGCGCGACAACTATCCGTTCGGTCTTTTCGCCGTACCGCGCGACCAGGTGGTGCGTGTGCATGCATCGAGCGGGACCACGGGCAAGCCGACGGTCGTGGGCTACACCGCACGCGACATCGATACCTGGGCCGACATCGTCGCGCGTTCGATCCGCGCTGCCGGCGGCCGTCGCGGCGACACGCTGCACAACGCGTTCGGCTATGGCCTGTTCACGGGCGGGCTGGGCATTCACTACGGCGCGGAGCGGCTCGGCTGCATGGTGGTGCCGATGTCCGGCGGCCAGACGGAAAAGCAGGTTCAGCTGATCCGCGACTTCGAACCGTCGATCATTCTGGTCACGCCGTCGTACATGCTTAACCTGATCGACGAGATGACGCGACAAGGGATGAATCCGGCCGAATCGTCGCTGAAGGTTGGTGTCTTCGGCGGCGAGCCCTGGACCCAGGCCATGCGTAGCGAAATCGAAACGCGGGCGGGAATCGACGCGGTCGACATTTACGGCCTCTCAGAAGTGATGGGCCCCGGCGTCGCGGCGGAGTGCATCGAAAGCAAGGACGGTCCGGTGATCTGGGAAGACCACTTCTACCCGGAAATCATCGATCCCGTTACCGGTGAGGTGCTGCCGGATGGAAGCGAAGGCGAACTGGTCTTTACTTCGCTGACGAAGGAAGCCATGCCGGTCATCCGCTATCGCACGCGCGATCTGACCTCGCTGTTGCCCCCGACTTCCCGCGCGATGCGCCGGCTGGCGAAGATCACCGGACGCTCTGACGACATGCTGATCATCCGGGGCGTCAACGTGTTTCCGAGCCAGATCGAAGAGCTGATTCTCGCCATTCCCAAGCTGAGCGCGCAATATCAATTGACGGTCAAACGCGACGGGCATCTGGATTCTCTGGCGGTGTGCGTCGAAGCGCGGCCGGAGGTCGGCGAGTTGTTGAGCGACCACGATCGGACAGCGCTCGCGCGCGAACTGCAGCATCGCATCAAGACGATGGTCGGCGTCTCGACGACGGTCTCGGTCGCGCTTGCCGGACATATTCCAATGACCGCCACCGGCAAGGCGAAACGCGTCGTCGATCTGCGGGGCGCGAACCTGTAAGCATCGATCAGAGGCGCTGCGCGCGGGAACTCGCGCAACGCCCGCTCTGCCCGTTCAACGTGGCCGCGCGAGGCTGAGTTAGCCAGCGATGCCGCCCTTTTGCACCGCTTTGCCTTTCGGCCGCTTCTCCGCCAGCCGGACAGAGTCCTTCGCCGGTTTAGCGTCGCGCTTGCGGCCCGCTGCCCGTGTCGCTTCCCGGAACGACGCGGCACGCGCTTCGCCTAGCGCAATCAGCGCATCGGTGAGCTGCGCCATATGCGTTTCCATCGATCTGTTGTCGCCGGATTGAAAGGAGACGAAAGCGCCGTCGAAGCCAAGCATGCCGAAATACGCCAGTTCGTCGGCGACCGCTGACGCCGCGGCGTCGCCTTCAGCGCTGAACGCGCTGCGGATCATCTCGCGCATATAGTCGCGGCCTTCGTTGCGCACCTCGATCACCGTCTGGATCGCCTCCGGCTCCGCGGCCTCGTTGCTCATCACCATGACGACCAACAGGCGCAGGAAGTTCTCGCGGTGCTGGAACACCTCCCCCGTCTTCTTCAGATACCAGCCCAGACGCTCGCGCGACGTGCCGCCTTCGGGCGGATTCCGGTGAGCTTCACGCATCGCGGCGAAGAAGCCCCGCGCGCCTTGCGCCATCACCTCCGCCAACAGCCCTGCCTTGGAGCCGAAATGATGATAGATCGCGCTCTTCGGGATTCCGGTTGCTTCGACCAGCGCCGACATCGAGGTGCCGGTGTAGCCATAGGCCGACATCACGCGGGCGGCCGCGTCGAGGATTTCCTGGCGCGATCTCTGGCCGCGTCGATTGCCAATTTGCTGTGTGCTTTCCATTCTAAAAGTATACCGCTTCGCCCCCTTTTCTACCGTATTGGACCGATCGGTTCATTACTGGTTTGCCCTGGCTGTTCGCGATTGGACCGATCGGTACACTAATTCCGACTGTGGGAATGAGCCAGACCAGCGTCCGGATCGGGCGTTGTTCCTCATCGCCCGATCCGGACACGAGCACGCACCGGAGAGTGCTTCGCAACATTTCCGGGCCAATGGCCCGTCATCAGAACTTGAACATAAGGAGAGCTATGCACAGCGTGTCGACACTGGGGTATATGGTCCTTGGCGTAAGCGACCTGGCGGCATGGGAGGGGTTCGCCGTCAACGTACTGGGTTTGCAGGTGGGGAGGCGCGTCGCCGGCGAATCGCTCGGCCTGCGTATGGATGATTACGAGCAGCGCTTCCTGTTGGTCAAGAGCGAGCTCGACGACTTCCTCGCCGCCGGCTGGGAATTCGAAACGGATGCGCAGCTCGACGCGTTCGTCGATCAGGCGCGTGCCCGCGGAGCCGGGATCGTCGAGGCGGATCGTGAAATCGCCGAGCAGCGCCGCGTAGCCCGCCTGTTCGTGTGCCACGATCCCGACGGCATCAGCCACGAGTTCTATAGCTGCGCGTACCGCGCTCACACACGCGACGCATTCCGCTCCTCGGTACTGCGCGGAGCATTCAGCACAGGACGCCTGGGTGCTGGCCACTTCGTCACGGTGCCCAAGCAGAGTGCGCGCGCCAAGGCGTTTTGCCAGGACGTGCTCGGCCTGAAGCTCAGCGACTCCATCACTGGCGAAGCCGCACCGGGCGTGAACCTCGACGTCACGTTCTTCCACGCTCGCAGCGGACGTCACCACTCGATGGCGGTCGCGGAAGTGCCGTTCCCGGTCCCCAAACGTATCCACCACATCATGGTCGAGTGCACCGACGCCAACGACGTCGGCCTCGCCTACGACCGCTGCAAGCAGGCCGGCGTGCCGATCCTGATGGAACTGGGCCATCACCCCAACGACCAGATGTTTTCGTTCTACATGATCTCGCCGTCCGGTTTCGCGATCGAATTCGGCGCGGGCGGCATCGTGGTGAACGACGACACATGGGAAATCAAGCGCTACTCCGAACTCAGCGACTGGGGACACAAACTTAATCCGCCGCCCGGCGCGCCCGCCCCCAACGCGCATTGAATCCCGACTCATTACATAGCTTGACTGCAAGACCATATTCCTGGAGCCACAGTATGACCTTGACCGAAGCCAGCACCAGTAAGTTCGTGACGATCAACGAACCTGGTCTCGAGAACTTCACCATCCATTTCAACGACGCCGGCCACGGCCCGGCCGTCGCCATGCTGCACGGCGGCGGGCCCGGCGCAAGCGGCTGGAGCAACTACTACCGCAATGTCGACGCGCTTGTGAACGCGGGATTTCGAGTGCTGCTCATCGACAGCCCCGGCTTCAACAAATCAGGCGAGATCGTCAGCGACGTGCCCCGCAACCTGCTGAACGCGCGCGCGACCAAAGGGGTGCTCGATGCGCTTGGCATCGCCAACGTGCATCTGGTCGGCAACTCGATGGGCGGAGCATCCGCATTGAGCTTCGCGCTGGAGTATCCGGAACGCCTCGATCGCATGGTGTTGATGGGACCTGGCGCTCAGGGTCCGAGCATCCTCCAGCCTCAGCCGGGCGAAGGCATCAAACGCATGTTCAAGCTCTATGCAGAACCCACCTATGAGAACTTCGAGGCCATGCTCGAAGTGTTCGTGTACTGGCCTGGCGCAATCACCGAGGAGTTGCGTCGCGGACGCTGGAACAACATCGAGTCGAACCTGAACCACCTGAAGAACTTCATCGCGAGTTCGAAGCTTTGCCCCGTGACCACATGGGACCTGTCCGCACGCTTTCCGCAAATCGCTCACAAGACGCTGATTACGTGGGGCCGCGACGACCGCTTCGTGCCTCTCGATCACGGCCTGCGCATGATCAATACCTTGCAGGATGCGCGACTCCATATCCTGCCGCAGTGCGGCCACTGGGCTCAGTGGGAACACGCCGACGAGTTCAACCGCCTCGTCATCGACTTCCTGAATAACTAAAAAACGGGCGACGGCGGCGGTCGCCGTCATCGCGCTGGCCTTTACGCTGCGCATACGCGCATCCCGCTGCCACGTTGAACATCCAGAATATCTAGTGGAGACAAGATATGACCAATGAGTACGACGCCGAGGTCGCCATCGTCGGCTATGGCCCGACCGGCGTGATCGCCGCGCTGACCCTGGCGAAACACGGCATTTCCACCATCGCGTTCGAGCAACACAAAGACATTTACCAGCGTGCGCGCGCAGTCACCGTCAACGACTGGACGATGCGCATCTTCCAGAACCTCGGCGTCGACGAACCGGTGCTGAAGCAGATCGATCCGCAACGCGCGCTACGCTGGATGCGCTATGACGGCACCGAGATTTTGCGCATCGAGCACCCGCCTTCGACACTCGGCGTCAAGCCGCGCTTTTTCAACATCTATCAACCGACGATGGAGTCCACACTGCGCGAATGCGCGGCGAAGCACGCCGAATACATCGACGTGCACTACGGCTTCGAAGTCGTATCGCTGGAGCAGGATGAAACCGGCGTCACGGTGACCGCAAGGGACCTCGGGACTGGCGAAACGAAACAGACCCGCGTGCGCTACGTGATCGGCTGCGATGGCGGCAGCAGTGCCACGCGCGGCAAGCTCGGCGTCAAGCTGCTGGGCGATACGCTCGACGTGCAGTGGATCGTGATCGACTGCCGCGTCAAGCGCTGGTGGCCGGACCGCAACCTGCTGACGTTCTGGTCCGACAAGGAACGGCCGGTGGTGGACATCGCGCTGTCTGGCGGCAACCACCGCTGGGAACTGCCGCTGAAGCCTACCGAGTCGGAAGCGGACTTCGCGACGAACGAGGACGTCTGGCCGCTGCTTAAAGCACTTGGTGTCACCGAGGACGACGTCGAAATCCACCAGTATGCGTTCTATCGCCACCATACGCGGATGGCCGACAAGTGGCGCGTCGGGCGCGTGTTTCTCGCGGGCGACGCGGCGCATCTGATGCCGCCCTGGGCAGGCGCGGGCATGCAAACCGGCATGCGCGACGCGTTCGATCTGGGCTGGAAGCTCGCGGGCGTGCTCAAGGGCACGCTGCCCGAGCAGTTCCTCGACACCTATGAAGCGGAACGTCGGCCCAATGCGGCGTTCTACACCGGCCTTGCCGTGCAACTCGGCCGCATCATCAAACAGGAACTCTCCGAAGAAGAACAGGCCGCGCTCAATGCACCGCCTCCGCCGGACGCGCCGGAGCAGCCGCTCATCGCGCCGCCAGTGCTGGAAGCCGGCTGGCTGCGCGGTCCGCTCGCTCACGACAGCATCGTGGGCCGCATGGTCCCGCAACCCGTCGTGGGCGATAACCGCGGGGTGATGGCACGGCTGGACGACCTGCTCGGCGATGGCTTCGTGCTGCTCGGCGACGACGTCGATCCCGCCACGCTGCTCACGCCCGATGAAAAAGCGGCGTGGGACCAGCTCGGCGCCCGCTACATCGCGCTGCGCCAACAGGATCAGCACACGAAGGGCTGCGACGAATTCGTCGATCTCGACGGCGTACTGCGCCCATGGTTGCGCAAGTACGGTGCGCGCGCAGTCGCACTGCGCCCCGATCGCTTCGTCGCCTCCGCCGACGTCAGCGGTCTTGCGGTACCTGCCTGACACGTCTCAAACCAGGGAGAAACATGAACATGCATGACGCCAACGTCGTCAACGCGCTGGCCTCGCGCCTGCGCAATGCTGAAGCGATGCGCCAGACCATCTCGCCCGTACGCGGCGACATCGCTGCGGGCGGCATCCCGCTCGACGACGTCGCCACCGCCTACGCAGTGCAGCAGGCGAACGTCGATCTGCGCGTCGCGAACGGCGAGCGCATCGTCGGCCGCAAGATCGGTCTGACGTCTCTTGCCGTGCAGAAGCAGCTTGGCGTCGATCAGCCCGACTTCGGCGCGCTGTTCGCCGGCATGTCCTACGGCGACAGCGAACCGATGCCGCTGTCGAAACTGATCCAGCCGAAGGTCGAAGCCGAAATCGCGCTGGTGCTCGAACACGACCTCACGCACGACAAGCACACGTTCGTCGACATCCTGCGCGCCAGTGCGTACGCATTGGCCGCGATCGAGGTTGTCGACAGCCGCATCGAAAACTGGGACATCCGCTTCGTCGATACGGTCGCGGACAACGCGTCGAGCGCGCTGTTCGTGCTCGGCAGCCGGCCGGTGCCGCTGTCGCGGATCGACCTCGCCGCGTGCGCGATGACGCTGTCGCGCGACGGCGAAGTGCTCTCGCGCGGCAGCGGCACGGCGTGTCTCGGCAATCCGCTGAACGCCGCCGTGTGGCTCGCGGATCGCATGGTCCAGCTCGGCACGCCGCTGCGCGCCGGCGACGTCGTGCTGACCGGCGCGCTCGGCCCGATGGTCGCCGTCAAGGAGCCGGGCACTTACTGCGCGCAGATCGAAGGCCTCGGCAGCGTGCGTGCCACGTTTATCGCTTGAATCAGGACTTTATATGGCTTCCGAAAAACTGAACGTCGCGATCATCGGCTCGGGCAACATCGGCACGGATCTGATGATCAAGATCATGCGCAACAGCCGGCATCTGCAGATGGCGGCGATGGTCGGCATCGATCCGAACTCCGACGGCCTCGCGCGCGCCGCGCGGCTTGGCGTCGCGACCACGCATGAAGGCGTCGAAGGTCTGACGCGTCTGCCCGTGTTCAATGACATCGACTTCGTGTTCGACGCGACCTCGGCCGGCGCACACG
>NZ_JBFRCK010000078.1:0-10663 GCF_040965775.1 Paraburkholderia sp. BR10954 | reverse complement strand
GGGGTTTGGGTTTGGGTTGCCCATTACGGGCCCCCCCCCCCCCCCCCCCCGCACAGATCCCGGCGTGCCCAATTCGGGCACCGGGCTCCTACCTCGGGTGTTTGACGGCGAAGCGCCGATCAGGCCATGGATGAAGGATTCGAGGGAGCGGAAGCCAGACATTGGCGAGTCGTCGCATTCGCTCCCACGTCATAGCGTCCTTCTGACTGCGCCGCCGGAGCGTGCGCCGCCATAGATCGGTGACGTGATGTCGGAATGCGACGAGTGCCCGCGAGTTGGTAGGCACCGCGTGATACGCGAAGTATCCGCGGACCACCTGCCTGAGCCATTGCCCTTGCGCTGGAGTTGGTTCGTGCATGCGCTTCCGTAGCGCCTCCTTGATCTGCCTGAGTTTCGCCCGCATGCGATCCCCTCGGGTCTTCCGCTGTAACTGGTAAGCCCCGCGACGAGACCTGCCGCAGATAAAGATGAAACCCAGAAAGGTGAAGGTCTCCGGTCGGCCAAGACCCCGGTTCTGGCGGTTGACCGCTGCATAGCGGCCGAACTCCAGCAGCCTCGTCTTGTCCGGATGTAGCTCAAGCGAGATCCTTCCAATCAGCTCCCGTGTTCGAAGCGGCACACATCGCTGTGTAAGACGACGCACCTGATCCATGAAGCGCTGGACCGATTTCTCCCGGGGGTACGCGTACAGCGCACCCGACCGGGCGCCACTGCGGATTTTGGCGGAGGGCAGCGATAACTGCCGCCCACGCTTGATCTTGTAGCCGAGAAACTCGAATCCAAACCGGACATGCACGATCCGCGTCTTCTGCGGATGGAGATGCACACCCAGTGCGCTCAGAATCTTCGTCGCCGCCGCGAGGGCTGCGCGCGCTTCTGCCTGGGATGAACAGGTGATCACCCAGTCATCCGCGTAACGGGTAAGCTGGTAGCCCTTGCGCCGCATCTCCCGATCAAACGGCGTCAGGAGAATATTGCTGAGCAGCGGTGAAGCGACCCCACCTTGCGGCGTTCCACGCTCGCTCGGAAAGAGACGACCCTTGCCGAAACTGCCGGCTTTAAGCATCGCCTTGATCAGGCTTAGTACCCGACCGTCAGCGATGCGCTGGGCAATGAGCGACAGAAGTTTGTCATGGTCACCGACGCATTCGCCGGTGGGAACACGAAGCGGTACTCGAGAGAATGCAACTCAGACTCGATCGCCAGCTTGACGCCATGACAATACGACGTCGAACGGTCGAACACGTGTTCGGCACACTGAAGCACTGGATGGGCTCAACCCGCTTCCAGACGCGCAGGCTCGGGCACGTATCGACTGAAATGAGCTTGCATGTGCTGGCATACAACCTCAAGCGCGTCATCGGGATTCTCGGATTTGAAAGACATTGCAAGCGATGAAGCTGGCAGGCGCATGCTCTCACGCCTGACCATGATTGCTCGCATAACGCGATCCGGTCAGTCGCTGGCAAACCGGAACTGCGCTGACGCGGTCTCACAGGTGCTCTTCCGGCCTGCCGGCCCAGAAGTTTTTACACGGCCTCGGCCGAGACGGGACCTCGCGCTGCTCGAACACGCGAACGCGCCGGACCCGGGCGCGCTTGGGTCAAGCTATCGTCTCGTTGAACTCAACCGTTTTGTGTCGGGCTCTATATTGGCCATGAGGATTTCCTTTCGTTATCGACGTTGATTATCGTAGTCAATCCTCACGGCGCTGGCGAATAGGCAAAACTTTCTCGCCCGTTAGCCAAGCCATTTCCCGGCGGACTCCAGAAGCGCCATCAATAGCAATGCCTCCCGCGCGAGCGCCTCTTCCCAAAGCCTTCTGTACTGCCCGGCCCGATCCTTCGCGGCCTTGAGAGCCGGTCCTGAATCGTGGCTTGACTTCGATTGTCGCTCGGCAGCAGACGCAATTTCCGCGATCAAGCCGACGAACATCGCCCGCGATCTTTTGATGCGGCCTTTCCCGCGGCCAGCCTCCAAAGCTACTGCGTCATTGGTAATCCGCGTTCCCTTTGGCACGACTTGAGGCTGACCGTCCTCAAGCCGCTGAAGCGCCTGGCGGTATTCATCGAGTGCGCCCGACATTTCCTCTCCTGATAGATGCACCTTGCCACTTTCCCCCGGGCCGCGCGCAGGCCATGAAGGTCGCTTTCCTCCATCCGGTATGCAACGCTGCCCGGATCGATCGTGGCAACCAAGGCTTCCTGATGGCGAATGACGCTGTCGAGCTGGGACATTTTGCCGACCATGTTCTCGCACCTGCGCAAACACTCGGTGTCCACGATCTTCAATCCGATCACGGAGCACTCGCCAAGGCACTGTCACGTTAGCGAGGTGGTCACGTAAGAAGTCACGATGAAGAAGAGAAAATCGCTTGATCACCGCCACCGGTTCCCGGCGACGATCATTAGTCTCGCGGTTCGGTGGTATTTCCGTTTCCAACTTAGCCTGCGCGATATTGAAGAACTGCTGTTCGAGCGCAGTGTCGTTGTCAGTTACGAGACGATCCGCCGCTGGTGCGACAAATTCGGCGCGGGCTTCGCACATCGCGTAAAAGCTGCTCGCCGCAAACCTGGCCACACATGGCATCTTGACGAAGTCTTCGTTACGTTCGGTGAGCCTTATCTGCTTTGGCGGGCAGTCGACCAGCACGGCGCCGAACTCGACATCCTGCTGCAGAAACATGCGTTCGTCACGGCTGCGGCCCGGGTGAACAACCGGGCAGAGAATAGTCATCAGCCTACGCGTGAACGTGAGCGGCGCATGCGCGGATTTCGCGGCCCGAAGCGCACGCAGGATTTTCTCTCCAGCTTCGGCCTGATCCGGCAGCACTTCGCGCTCAAGCGACGCCTGCTACGTGCTTCGCTCTATCGCAAACAACTCGCATCCCGATTGGCTGCGTGGCGCGAATTCACCGGCATCGCTCAAAATCCGTCGACTGTCTCCTGAGCGATTGACTCTTCGCCGTAGTCCGTGCCACTGCCGACAAGTTGACAATGCCCCTCGCAGTGCACATCTTGCCATGTCGGGCACTTCATGCATCATCCGCTCGTTGCGAACACAACCACTCGATCCCTTTCGAAAACCCGCAACCAGTTGCGAATCAGATCGCCGCTTAACCCGTTGGCCTCCACGAATTCCGGCCGACCTCGCCTGCGCCCTCGGCCCCGTCGCGATAGCGACTGACTGAGGTCTGGTAGTACCGGGTGCGAATGGTCAGCATAACGTCGAACAACTGTCCCCATGGCGCGGGAAAGCTTCCCTCCGCCATCACCTGATGCAGCAGGCGCGTATTGCCGGCCAACTCGTCCTTGAGAAACTGGGGCACAGGCAAATCGGGATAGCATCGATTGAGCCTGATCGCCACATTGTCCGTTTCACCCACCCGCAGATCCTTCGCCCACCCATGCAGATCGTTCTGCACACGCCCTATCGTGGAGATGAGCCGTAAGGCATGGCAGAAATCCGGCCGCATGCGCCAGCTCGCCATGTCCAACCCCCACAACAACGACAGGCAGCAGAACACGTTTTTGTAGGCGATCGAATCGATGCCATTCTGCAGGTGTTCTGCATACGACCAGCCCTCGGTACCCTGCGTCTAAGCCTTTCCCGCACGCAAGGCGGCGCAATAATGCCGGGTATCGGCAAGCAGGTGCGTGTAGTCGCGAGGATCGTAGGCCAATCCAGCCAAGCTAGCGCGCGGCACATTCCCCCCTTCGAAACCGGCGACTGTGCAGGGTGTACCCTGGCCGAGCGCCTGTTCGACGGCAGCAAGCTGGCTTGGGTTAAGCAGCGCCCGATCGTGGCAATCGTCGAGCCAGAATAACAACGCCAGTTCGCGATAGAACGCCAGGATCAGCGTTTCGTCGCGCGGATCGCGGCCGGTCCGCACACTGACCCCAAGCAGGCCGCTATGGATGCTCTGCAGGATGTACTGGCCGCCCCTGATCGCTTCCGCCGCATGCTCCTCGGTAAAGCCGGTCAAGCGACCGCCGTACTCCATGACCTGGTCTAGTGCGCGTTCCGCCTGCATTCCCGCGCCTCCCCCCGGTTCGTCCGTGCGGGCATGCCGAGCCCAGCCATGCGCCAGCCAAAGACCTGCGAGCTCGGCCACACACGCCACCCGCAGCGGGCAATACAGTTCCTTGCCGATCCAGAGCGGGTCTGAGGAACCGACCGCGGCGCATAACCTACGAGCACCCAGTCCAGTGCGCGCGCCACCGCCTGGGAGATGCGCTGGCGGCCAACCTGATCCTCTCTGTCGCTGCTCACCCGCAATGCGAACAAGGCATACGCCGTTTCCTCGAAGGTGCAGGAGCGACCACTCCCCCAACCGCCATCTTTATGCTGCGCGTCGAGCAGCGTACGCTCGTCGCGCCATTGCGGACTGGCATGCGCCAGCGCGGCTACCGCATATGAGGTCGGATAAAGCCACGACACATGCCATTTGTCGCTTTCCCATATGCCACGCGCAGTGCGGTTCGCCTCAACAAAGGCACTGGCTCCGGGCGCGGGCCTCCCCAGCTTGCGCATGGCATGCAGCGCATGAATGTTGGTCGACACGGAGGCATTGCGCTCGCCGGGAAAGGTGACGAACAGATCACCGCTTTCAAACTGGCGCAACGGCTCGGCCGACGGTTCACGCCCTGCGAGGCTCAGCACGCACAAAGCCATCGCCGTGTCGTCCGCATCGGCAGCGAAGTGTAATGCCGGCCCCAAGCCGCGTGCGCTCATGCAACGCTCGAGCCGTGCGATCCCTTTGCTTACTTCGTCGGCGAGCGCAGGATGAGAGAACAGGCCGGCCAGATGCAGCGTGTAAAATACCCAACACGGCTCGAAGACATCGATCGGCCAGACGTTGGGAACCACCGCGTGGATGCCCGTCTGCGTCGCGCGCTGCGGCGAGCAGATAGGCGTCGGCAAGCCCGACGCGCTGCGCAGCGAGCGCCTCTGCGACAGCGCGATGGCGCCAGACGGCCGTTGCCGCGGGACTGATGCCGATGCTGCCGTTGGCATCCAGCTCCACCTCGGCCGGCGAGCCACCCCACGCCTCCCAGGAATGCAACAGCGAATGGCCGGTTGGCAGCGCAGGCGTGGCTGCGAGCCTGTCTAGACGGGATTGCCGCAGCGGGCGCAGCGCGGCATGGCCAGTTCAGCCAACAAGGACCCGGCCTCGTCGCACAGTTGCGGCAGGATCAGTTCTACTCCGATGGGTGCCTCCTCGGGCACTGCATGCAGATAGGGGTCTGGCTGTCGTAACAGGAATGCATGCGCGGCGCGCACAGCATCAGCCCCCTCTGGGAAGTGATCGGCCCGATGCAAGGCCAGCGAGGCCGCCAGCGTCAGCGCGTGACGAAACAAGGGGAAGTCCGGACTTCCCCACCCTCCATCGGCATGCTGTTGAGCCAGGAGCCAGCGATACGCCTCGCGCTGTTCGCTCGAATCAGCCTGGAAATGCAGATTCAGCGCAGTATCGTAGATAGAAGGTCCGACACTCCCGCCATCACTCATCTCGCCCAGAAGATGGCGAAGTTCGCTGAGTATTTGCTCGGGAAGTGATTGCAACATCGACTTATCCTGATGGGCACTGCAAGCGATGAGTGAATCCGACTGCGGCGCAGGCAGGGCTGGAACCAGCGCCACACATCGATTCCGGCGCTATAGGAACGCCGACCTCTTGGCTGCGCGCGTCTGCTTCAGTCTCGAATCGCCGTCAGTGGCAGGGCACGGGAAGTCCATACCGCCGATTACCCCATCGCTGCCTGAAACCCGCATGAATCCGCGTGGCTCATAGGCAACGCATGCCTAACGCAGACACGCGGCAGCCCGCTGCAGCATCTGCTCCAGTTGTTGCGCGCGCGGTCCCAGCGGGACGATGGTTTGTTCGGCGTCCCGGTACAGATCGAGCGCGCGTTGGCGTGATGCCTGCAGTCCCATGATCGATACGCAGGTCGGCTTCTGCGCGTCGGCGTCCTTGCCGGACGTCTTTTCGAGCGTCGCTGTGCCCTCTGTGACATCGAGAATGTCGTCGACCACCTGCAAGGCCAAATCGAAGCCAGAACTGAAGCGATCGAGCGCCCGGTACAACGCATCATGCGCGTAATTCTCCGGTAGCGCGCACAGCGCCCCCATGCGTACAGCGGCACGCGCGAGCGCACCGCTTTTCATCTTGTGCATTGCGATGATCCGTTCCGGAGCGACACGCTTTCCGACCAGCGCGAGATCCAAGGCCTGTCCGCCGGCCGCCCCCTCGGTGGAGATAGCCTGCGCCAGTTCGCGAACGAGGCGGATACGGGTGTCGCTGGGCGCGTCCAGCTGTGCGAAGGTCAGAAACGCGTGCGCCTGCAGCGCATCGCCGACCAGAATCGCGGTCGCTTCGCCGAACTGAACGTGGACGGTCGGCAGGCCGCGCCGCAGCACGTCGTCGTCCATTGCGGGCAAGTCGTCATGGACCAGAGTGCAGGCGTGTACCATCTCAATGGCGGCGCCGATATCGTCTAGGGCGGCTGCCGGCGCGTCGCTCAATGCGCCGGCAGCCAAGCAGAACAGTGCGCGAGTCCGCTCTCCGCCCTGCAACGTAGCATAGCGCATCGCGGCGATCAAATTGGTCTCGGCCCCGTCTGCGGTTGGATGCAGGCGGGCCAGCGCCTGCATCCAACCGCACGGCGCCCGCCCGCATCCACGGCTTGGGCCAAGGTAAGCCAGGTATGCTGGGCGCGAGCGTAACTAACTCGCCAGCACGAGTAGCGCCTGATCGCGTTCGTCGTGCAAAGCTTGACGACGCCATGCAGCGCCATCGGAATCCGTCGCAAGGAGCGGGTCTGCTATGCAGACGGTTTTGCTACTACAGCCGTAGATATGCCGGATCTGGAGCAAATAGCGCGTGGGCAAATCGGTTAAGGTGTCGGGCTGAACGGATTGAGAACCGACGATGAGCAAGCTGAAGAGCCTAGACGAACTGTTTGCAGGCCGTCACTTTGACCGCGATGTGATCATTCTGTGTGTTCGCTGGTGCCTGCGCTACAAGCTTAGCTTGCGCGATCTGGTCGAAATGATGGCGGAACGGGGTCTGTCGCTGGCCCACACGACGATCCTGCGCTGGGTGCGGCGCTTCGCGCCGGAGTTCGTCAAACGGTGGAATCGCTTCGGCAGGCCCTCCGGCCAGTCCTGGCGTGTTGACGAGACTAATCTCAAGCTGCGTGGCAAGTGGGTCTATCTTTGTCGGGCGGTGAATCGGGCGGGCCAGACGGTTGACTTCATGCTCCGTGCAAAGCGCGACGTGGAGGCCGCAAAAGCCTTTTTCAGGAAGGCAATCAGACATCAGGGCCAGCCACCGAAGAGCATCACGCTTGACGGCTATGCGGCCTCGCACCGCCCCGTGCGCGAGATGAAGGCCGATGGCTTGCTGCCTGAGGACACGAAGGTCCGATCCTCGAAATATCTCAATAATCTGGTCGAGCGGGACCAGCGCAACATCAAGTCCCGGACGAAAGTCATGCTCGGCTTCAAACGTTTCAGGAACGCAGCGATCACGCCCTCTGGTATTGAGTTGGTACATCGCATTCGCAAGGGCCAATTCCGCCTCGCGAAGCTCGGCCTCAAAGATACCACTGCGCCCGCAGTCCGGGAGGCCGTCCTGTCTGCTTGATGAGGCATCCTCTAGATAACAACAATCTCGTACAGACCGCCTATTTGCACCGGAGCCGCAAGATTCATGGGAGACATTCATGTGCTACTCGGCACAGGTAATCGCGGACTACAAGAAATTTGTGCGCACCTTTGGTGCCACCATGGACATCCACGAGTTCGCGCGTCTGTTTTTCGAACGCGCCGAACGCGCGAGCAAGTCCAGGATACCCAAGGCGATGGAAGAAGCGTTTGGTGACCCGTAAATTGAAGCCGAGCGCGAAATCAAGGCTTCAATCGGCCGGTTCAACGCCGGGCAGACCGCCAGACTCGAACAGGAGTTCTTCAAGCAGCGCAAGCGTCTGCCGGATGCAGAACGAATCCTGCAGACAAAGGTCACCAAAGCAGCGACTGAAAGTCAGCGCATCGCCACCGATAAGATTGCATGGACCGAAGGCAAGCTCGAAGACCTGCAGCGAACCGGGCTTAAGCCGCGAGACTGGCGCATTTTTCCGGGACACTGCGCGCCCGTCATGGTGATCGAAGACGGGCAACGGGTTGTGAAGCCGATGCGTTACCAGTGCGGCATGGCTGGAAAACCTGCGTCTTACGATGTCAAATACCCCGGGACCTACAACGCCCGTCGTGACAATCTGGAAGGCTTCTGGAAACCGTATTTTAGTCAGACGCACGGCATTTTGCTTGTCGAGGTGTTTTACGAGAATGTGAGCAGGGCGAAGTTCGAGGGAACGCTCCTTGAAACGGATGAGCGAGACGAAAACGTGGTCCTAGAGTTCCGCCCGAGCAACGGCGAACTGATGCACGTCGCCTGTTTGTGGTCGCGTTGAAGCGCCCCCGGTGAACCAGACCTTCTCTCATTTTCGGCCATAACAGATGAGCCTCCCGGAAATCGCGGCGGCCGGTCACGATCGGTGCATCATTCCATCAAACCCGAACACATTGACGCATGGCTTAACCCGGATGCATCGGATCCGGCGGCGATGTACGCAATGCTCGATGACCGGGACCGACCGTACTACGAGCATCTTCTTGCAGCATAGCGATCGACAGGCCGGTATCGGTGGTCGTGGGGACCGTGCGCGCATCGGGGGCCTTGACACTGGCGGCAGCGCGCCGCCGTAATTGTCGCCGGCTGACCTACTCATGCTCCCTATGAGCCAGGGCTGCGCGGAGACTGTATCCTCGCGCAACCCCGCACAAAGGCCGCAAAAACACTCTGCAGCACGTCGGTTGAAACGGATCTGTCTGCCGGCACACGCACCCAAGAGGTCGCGAGTGTTGAAGTCTGCTGCCGACGCATTGTCCGTAAGCACGCGAGCAACGTCGGTGGTTATGTATACGCAATATGCAGCGTCGTTCGGACCTTTGCGAACGCTGCGCTACTCGCCAATGCCCTGGACGGTTTGCGCTGTGTCAGCCCGATGCTCCCACCCCGATCAAAAAGCACGACGGCCAGGTTGGGGGCCATCATGCGCGACACGTAAAGTATCCCCTCCACGTCAGCCGGATGCGCGTGGATCGCCCGGGACCAGCGCATCGGAATGCTGTAGTTCGCCGTACCAAAAAGCCCCGCGTGCGCGCCAAGCACGTTCATGCTTTGGCCTGTCAGATCCGCGAGCGTCAGATCTTCGCCGTCAAACGCATGGATGAAACGCCGCTTCACTTCGTCAGCCGCGATCCGATAGCGGGCCCCCACTGGCTCAAGATCATGAAGCAGAGACTCTGCTACAGCAGTAGCCAGATTCAGGCCGAAGTAACTAGTCCCATATTCCTTTTTGGGATCGTCAAACCGATGACTTGCAGTCTTCCCAAAATGCGGCTCACCCGAGCTGTAGCTCGAGATACGGACCAGTCGCTTTGCTTTTATCACTACGACTGGCAATTCAAGCGTGCTGAAATTCCTTGCCGGATTCTTGAGGACACGAGCAGCCAAACGCTATTCCTCCGCGTAGCCGGCTGCGGCCCGCAGAACCATCGACAGGTTGACCTTCTCGAGCGGGGTGCTGCCACCGCCCTGCTTGCGTTTGGGCTGCTTTCCGCCGATCACCTCCAGCGGGGTAAGGCCTCCCAGCGAGCGCCGCGGATTCGTGAAGAATGCCCATTTGCTGGCGCCCGGAAGCTCTTTCAGCGCCCGAGACACGCGAGCAACCGTGCGCCGGTCGAGGCTCTCGTCCAAAAAAAAGGCCGGGTAATAGCTGACCCCGCTCGGACCGTCTACGGTGAACAACGATCCCGTCTTCAGCCGCTGGTTGATTGCCTGCCGCGTGACCCCCGCACGTCGCATGAATTCCGCAGGCTCGAGCAATGAGCCTTCCTTTGCGAGCTTCGCGCGGGCGGCCATCGCCTCTGTGAACATTTCCGCTTCGTCGGAGGACATGGCTGCATCGCGCCCGGCCCTGTGATGCAGCGCCGAGCGGGCACGTTGTGCGGGCACACGGCGGCTGGATCCCGTTCCGGACTTCGTGGCCGGCGTCAGCTCGCCCGCCGCGTCGGCGACGGCCGTTAGCGCATCATCGAAGCCCTGTGCGAACAGCGCGATCGACTGTGCGAATCTCTGCTGATTTTTAGCGGGAAGCTGACCGATATCCGCCTGCATTGAGCTCGCCACGACCTTGCGGATCGCTTCCGGAGTTCGCGCACCAGTACGATCCAGCATCTTCGCAGCACGCACAAGCAGCCGTGAAAACTCTGACGCCTGAATGGTTGCCGTAGACATAGATCTCTCCGAAGGAACAGCCAAGCCTATCCCGAATATGGTGAAATTGTCAAGGAAGTAAAGGAAATAGCTCCGCGACTGTCAGCAGGTCCGTTTTGTGGGGAAGAAAAGCACTCTGGCCCTATATAAGACCACCTTTTGCATGGGAGAGGGCGCTGTCAAGGGCAGTCGAATAAGATGGCCATATGACCAAGAACAAATCGCTTTATCATGGCCATCGGTTTCCGGCAGCTGTCATTTGCTGTGCGGTTCGCTGGTACTTCCGGTTCCAGTTGAACCTGCGCGACATCGAATAGTTGC
>NZ_JBFRCK010000077.1:0-10874 GCF_040965775.1 Paraburkholderia sp. BR10954 | reverse complement strand
GTTTCTCTACGAGGTCCCAGATTCGAACCCGCCGGTGAAGCACAGCAGCCGATGGGACTCACTCACTGACCGCGCAGCAGCAGCCCGGGCGGCATTGGGATCCAAAACCTTCTGATCTAACTGAAGGAGTTGTAGTATGAAGCCAGATAGTTCGCTAGCAGCCAGATTCCATCCTCCGAGGCCCAGAGAATCTTTACCAGATCGCCCCGACGGCCCCGGAAGATGTAGACGTTGCCGCCCAGCGGATTCTCCCCAGGCGCTGTTTGCACCTTCGCTGCCAACCCCTGGAACCCGCATCGCATATCGGTGACGCCAGCAGCGATCCAGATGCGCGTGCCTGCCGGTAGGGAGATCATGAGCGCAGACTACCCAGCACGATCCGCAGCATATCGGCATCAACCAGGCCGTCCACTTTAACCACCGCACGACCGATCCGGATCTCGATCGTGCCGACCGGTGATACAGGCGTCGCGCCCTGCGCGGGCGCTTCTACCGGAGCTGACTCAATGACCTCCGTCGGCGTGTCGCTGAGCAAAACGACCGGAATGAGCCCGGCAGATCGAGCTTGCTGGTCGGCCAGATAACGCCGCCGCCAGGTGAACAGCATGTTCGCGTTGATGCCATTCTCCCGAGCCAGCTTCGCGACTGATACGCCAGGCTCGCAAGCTGCTGCTGCCAGTCGCTCACGCAGCTCCCGGGGGTAGTTCGGCCGCCCCGTTCGGGAACCCGGCTTCTTCTCCGCAGACTGTGTCAAAGTGGTGCCCATCAGATTGGAAATGATGTGCATCACTTTGATGTCGCCCTCAGCCACTGTCTATAACGGCCGGCACGAGCCGCTTACGATGTGGGTCCGCTTTAGCCATCTGGAAACTGCGCAAATCCCTCCAGATAGGTTTCCTACACGTTCGTAGGAAACATAGTCGCTCGTTACTCCCATGCAGTGCGACCGGGTGGTCATACTGCATCAAAGGGTGCATCACTTTGACCATCCCCTTTGTAATGCGGCATCAATCGAATAGGCCGCGGCGTCGCGAGCATCCGATCCGATAGTGTGCGCGGTCGACGACGGCGCTGTTCGAAATAATCTTTCATCAGCCCTGCAAGGGAGGCGCGTTTCACGACCCCCGGTGAAAATGACCCGAATCGTCGAGACCACCGATTCGGTGGTTCGGGAGAAATCGGTTGGCGAGCCTCGCGGGTTAAGTCGGCTTTCAAATCTGATTTCTCGGAAGGAATTGAAATAACTTGTGTTTTAGTAAATCCCGATCCGTTTGATCTGCGCCAATACATATCGCATAAATCGCGGGTAAACGTGCAATTCCTTAATATGATGGATCATGCAATATCAAACTCCATCATAAAGAGCGGGGGTTTTATGGCGCAGCGTATTCAGGTTCTCTGCATCAGGAAGACAAAAAAGCAGAGTAGGCACGAGGCCATTTCGCATATCGGCGGAAAGAACCCCGACGGGAGCCGGTGGAAAATCAGCGAGAAAGACGCTATTAACGGGATTGAGACGGGTAGGTGGAGCTTCTATGTTGTCAGAGGTGACCAGACTGCTGATGTGCTCGTCTGGCAAACCCCGCAAGGCCAAAAATTCCTCAGGACGGGGCACGACGTGACCACTGCGGACAACCTTCTCAGCCTGCCCCAGTGCCGGTAAATGCTTATCGTTGAGCATGGCGAATTCGACGGGCAGGCCACCGCTTTGAGGCGTCTTGGCCAACTCGCGTTTCAAACGCGAGTGGATTAAGCGGGGAAATCTCACTTATTGTCGAGCCCCCATTTTAGGGCCCTCGTTTCGTTCAACATGGCGAATTCCGTCGACGAAGACGGAGCGGGACGGAAATCGTTACCCTAGGGGTGTCCGCCGTGGTTTCACGCCTCGCAGCGATCGATTATGTCCGGCTGCCGAAAGGGCGAGCCAGTCGTTTGGCTTGGTCAGATTTAAAATCCGGGCAAGGCGCGCTGCAGACCGGGCTGGAGAGTTGCGAATTGAAAATTACTCGCCTTCCAGCGGATCGCGCTCACCGAGTGCCTCGTCAATTAGCCGCCTGACTCGTCGCATGGCTTCGCCGACGGCCGCAGTTGCGGGGTGCACCGAGTGGTAATGCTCCGGTTTTGCGAGCGGCGCGCCGGTGCGCACGTCGTCCCGGTGGGAAAAGATGCGCTCGACAAGCAGCGTGACATTGGAGCCGCCGCGTACGTCGTTGCGCGCTGTCACCGTGATGCTGAAGCCTCGGTGCGTCTGTCTATCGAACATGTCATGTCCCGGCGGTACAAGCGATAGGTCAAGTCTAGCTCAGTGGGTATCTGGTTCTTCGCGCGACCCGGGCTCCCAAAGTGTGTGCCCAGGTCTCGGCCGCACTGAGTCGGGCAGCATCCGGCAGCCCCTGACAAGCCGAACTGCCGGCAGACCGTCCCGGATATTTTGCGGAAGTGGCATGACGACTAGAGCCTCACAAAGCATTTCTCACACTCAAACGCTGCTGCGGGGTTCGGGTGCCCGCAGCAATAGCACGTCCGTTTGCGTTCCGGTTGGAGCTCTGATGGAGCCTTGGTCGGTACCTCGCCTGGTGTCTGTTGCTGCTGCAATGAGAGCCCTTCAATGCGAGCCTGCTCGGCTGCCGCGCGAAAGCGCCGTCGTACCTTTCGCGACTGCGATCCCAGATCGCGCGCGCTTCGGCTGTCAGTGGCGCGTGTAGCCCAAGGTCCGTCGTCACCGACGGATCGAAGCCCGCCGTGTCGTACACCATGATGGTCTCTTTAAGCGCGATCTTCAGTGCGACAACAGCACTGGCACGGTCATCGACTCTAGCATCGTGCGCGTTGCGCCTCCCAGTACGACTTCGTGCAGGCGGGAGTGCGCGAACGCGCCCATCACGATCAGGTCGCAGCCGAGCTCCGACGCCTGCGACAGCAAAGCATCGCCGACCGGCGTGTCGTTTTCGATGGTCAGCTCGCGCGCGTCGATCTTCACGCCGTGACGCGCGATGGTCAGCGCGATGTCCGCGCCGGGAATCCGGTCGCGCGGCGGTTGATCGCTGGGCGAATGGACCGTCAGCAGCGACACCTTCGCGGCATGCGCGGGGAACGGCAGCGCGTCGTGGATCGCGCCGGTGGCTTCACGGCTGCCGTCCCACGCGATCAGCACGTGCCGGACCGGCGGCGCGACGCGCCCGCTCGACGGCACCACCAATACCGGCCGTCCCGCCGACAGCACGACGTGCTCGACGAACTGTTCGGCGACGACCGCCTCGGGGTCGACCGGATCAGTCTGTCCGAGCACGATCAGATCGGCGAGACGGGCGTACGGCGGCACAACGTCGTTCGCATAGCCGTCTGCGGTGATCCACTGACCTTCGACCCTTGCACGCGCGAGTTCGGCATGAAAGAGCCGCTCGAGGGAGCCGGCCTTTTCGTGGCGCTGGCGCTCGTGCTCCGCGTAGTACTCGGCAGTGCCGGCCATGACGAAGAACACGTGGCGCGGTGGCACATAGGTCGAAAACAGACCGGTCAGCCGCGCGTGAAACCGGGCAAGCTGCAATGCGATCTCGAGGCGCGGATGCGCGCGAACGCTCGTATCGAGGTCAACGAGAATGCTTTTGTAGCTCATCGTCAAGGCTCCCTGACAGACCGTGTGGAAACGGGCGCAGCCCGTAGTGACATTTAGTCTATGGTCCAGCCCGGCACGACTGTTGACGCAGATCAAGCATCGCGGATGCCGCACGCCAGTTGACGTGGGTCAATCGCTGCCGGCCGAGCTCAATTACTCTGACACCACCGCCCGCAAGTCGAATCTTGATCGAAGCGTCATCGCATCGCGAGCTGGCACGTTCGCAGCGCATGACGCTCAATTGGCGGATGAGGTGCCCAATGTCCGATGTCGGAGAAAGCATATGTCCGAGCGTTGCAGGTTTCGCATCGTCTATTACTCGCGAACCGGCACAACGCGGCGTGATGCGGAGCTGCTCGCGTCCAGGCTGGACGCCGACATCAAACCGATTCGCGAACGCGGCGGTCCGGAACCGCGTAACGGTGCACGCGGTTTCGTCGGATCGTTGATCGATGCGCTGTGTCATCGACACGCCCGAGGTCATCCCGGCGCTGCTCGACGTCGCAGCGTATGACCTCGTCGTCGTTGGCGCGCCCGTCTGGGCGCGTGGCGCGTGCGCGCCAGCTCGGGCGTGGCTGGAATTGCACGGCCCGCAGGTTCTCCGGCTCGCGCTGTTTTGCTGCGAGGGCGCGTTCGGCGGCAAAGAGGCGCTGAAGCAGATGTCTGAGGCGGCGGGCAAGGCGCCGCTTGCGACCTGCGTGTTTACCGGCAGTGAGCTGTATCGACGCAAAGACGGCGTCAAGCGCGACGCGTTCGCGCAGAAGATCAGGTCGAGAATGGCGGCGCGCCGCGAGATGGAGTGGCTAGTGTAGCGGAGAGTTCAGGCTCGCGGTCGAAAACGTTGCGACTCGACGCAGCGAGCCGCGCAACGCGTCGAAATCGGTGCGCGGATGAAGATGCACAGGCGTTCCGTCCGGAGCCGTGAAAGCGGGCCTATGCTGGGTGGGATGAATCATGTCCGCGAAGTCGAACGGAAAACGGAGACGCGCTGCGTTGTAGCGCTGGGCCGCTTCATTGTAGCGCTCGCGCGCGAAGGCGATCCGCCCCGCGGACGAGGCGAGCCGCGACCGCAGCGCGTGGAACGCCGGGCTCGCTTTCAGGCGGCGGATGCCCTCGCATGCGATCAGCAGTTGCGAGATCGGGTCGGTCAGATCGCGTGCGCGACATCGAAGCGTTCGAACGAAGCGGGCGAGTCGAGCAGGGCTGGCGACGCATGCAGATCCGCGACCGCCGTGCGCGACCTACCTATCTGCGCGAGCGCCGGCGCATCCGGCGACAGATGCTTGGGGCCGAGCAAGACCGCTTGCTCCGTCAGTTCGAGCCGTTCGTTGTAGAGATCCAGCACGTCGGCAAAGGCCACGGCGACTTCGCGATCGGCAGCCGGCACCATGTCACCCCCGCATCCTGACATGCAGAGCAGCGCGAACAGAATCGAAACGATCAGGGCGGGTCTCAAGGTCGTCCTCGCCGGGTAGTGTGGATGTGGCCGGGGCCATATTCATCGCAGCGTAGACGCGTGGCAGTGGCATCGCTTGATCGCCGTCAATGGCATGTTTGATCAGGATCAGTCTTCATGCGCGACGAGCCGCTATGTTTGCAGACACCCGGGAAGCGATCGTCACGGGACGCGACGCGGTCGTCGATGTCGAGTTCGCGGCGCAGGAGTTGCGGTCGGCCGGGTTCAGACGCGACAAAGACTGGAAACCCGATGAGCAGCAAACCCAGCGAGATCGACAAATGCATTGGTTCGGCGGCCACACCGACACCGGCGCGGTCATGAAGCGCGCCGCGTGCTGGATCTGGGTGTCGATCCTATGTCTGGTGCTCGTTGCCGGATGCGCGAGCACCGCGCGCGAGGCGGCCTTCCGCCGCGAGGAAGTCGCGCTGTTCGAGGCGCGTCAACAGGCCTGTGTGCGTTGCGAACCGACGGTCGATTGCGAGTCGGCATGGGTACGTACGCGCGCGTTCGTCACCACGCATTCCGCGAGCCGCATCGTCCGCGCTGACGATACGCTGATCGAAACCGCGTTGCCGCATTCGTTCGGCTTCGTGTATCTCGCGGCGCCGAAGGGACGGCTCGACGAAGATCACGCGCTAATTCAACTGAAAGCGATGTGCCGTGGCATGTACCGCACCGACGGCAACGTGAGCGTGATGTATTGGACTTGTGCGAACGCGATCGTCGCGGTCGAGGATGAGTTCCGCGCGTTTATGAGCGAAGCGAAATGACGAAATTCAGCGAGCTCGAATTCGTACCAGTGCACGGGATCACTCCGCCGAATCAGTCCACAAAGCGCGTGACCACACAACGTTGACCTGTATCAAATAGGTGGCCGGTCGTATGCGTATCTTGAGCTTGAGGCGCAGCGCGTAAATGCTCTCTATGACGGCAAAACCATGTTCCGCGATGCGCCCGACGAGAGCGACGGGGCTCGGCAAACGCGCGGAATAATCGATTAGCACGATGAAGGCCATCAGTGCGTCGGGCCCGACGATCGTGGCAACCAATACCTGCAATTCCGGCACGAGGTGTGTCTGCCCGATTTCGGTCATGGTTCGATGCGTCCAGAGCAATGAAAAGATGAAAAGACGAATAGCCCGACGATCCAGCGAATCACGTTGTTTCGAAGCAGGGTGGTCGCAATCATGCGTGGGGTGTATTGTCGCGCCTGCGACCTCAATTGCGACGAGCAACGAGCCGAAGGTAAAGACCAGACATGAAATTGAGTGTGAAGACCCGGTCCAGGATGGCGTGCGCTTCTTCCATGCTGACGTCTAGGAAGCCATGCCGTAGATCGCATCCACCGCGCATCTGTTCGTCGGCGGTAATGACGGCGACGGCAATGACCTCGACCATGCGTTCGTGCAGCGACTTCGCCGAGAAGCCGCCGAACACGACCGAATGCGGCGCGCCAATGCGCGCGCACGCCTGCATCGCGACGACACCTTCGATCGACATCGGCAGATAGATCATCACGCGATTGCCGCACGCGATGCTGCGCGCGCAACCCATTCGCCAGGCGGCACACGCGCGCATGCAGTTGCCGGTACGTGATGGTCGTCACGGTGCCGTCGTCGGCCTCGAAAATGATCGCGATCTTGTTGGCGTTGCCGTCGTGCAGATGGCGGTCCAGGCAGTTGTACGACGCGTTCAGCAGACCGTCGTCGAACCATTTGAAGAGCGGTGCGTTCGATTCGTCGAGCACCTTCGTGAAGGGCCGGTGCCAGCTCAGATGCTCGCGTGCGAGCCGTGCCCAGAAGCCGCTCCGGGTTCGCGGGACGTGGTTCCGCCACGTTGAACGCGTGCCGGCGATTAGCGCGCGGTTTGTTTGAGCGCTGAGCCGTCTCACAGCGGCACCGCTGGCAACGGGAGTGGCGTCGCGTCGCGAGATGCTTGGGCACACCAAGAAAATGACCGCTATCCCCTGCCTTTCGTCGCGATTGACTCAGGTCAATGACTCCGCTTCACGGAGGAATACAATAAGCCTGCGGCAAACGACGCTGTCCACGGACGGTGCCGCGCTGGGTGTCCGGACAATACTCGGAGCGGGAGGGGGAGGATCGGCATCGGGATGCAGATTGTCTATCTCGGCTTGGCGGGTGCCGCGCAGCTCGAAGCGGAGGCGGGTGTGCAGCTGGGTGCGTCTTGCGCGGTTCGGGGCGCTCGTGTCGAACTGCCATCTGGCGATTGAGGCGTTGCGCCCGGATCGCGCCAGCCCGCATTACGACGTGCGACTCGATCTGACCACTCCCGCGCACGAATTCAGGTCCATCGCTTATTGCGCCGGCGAGAACGCCGAGGCGGCGATCCGCGGCGCGTTCGATCTCGCGGAACAAGAACTCGAAGCGATCGCAGCTCGAGCGCGCAAACACTGAACGACGATGGCCCGACAAACGATGTTTCGCGCGACGCGCGCTTGACCGCGGACGGTGCTGGATCGCGAACTGCTGCAAAAGACGATCGAAGGCCCGCCGGTGCACTGGACCGGGGCTTGACGTGGATCAACGACGCAAAGCCGCGCGCGACTACGCTGAAGGTACCGTTTCACGGTGCGGACCAGCGTGAATGCGCAAGACGGCAACGGCATCTGATTCACCCCGTGCATTGCGCAACCCGGCGGCGACATTGCAGGCCGGATTGCAGTCGGTCAATTGGGCCATTTCATGGCCTGCTTATCTGAAGGAGAAGGGCTATGAGCAATCTGACGCGTTTTGATCCGTTTTCGGCGGATCCTGTTTCGGAACTGTTCCAGGGATTTTTCCGGCCAATGCGCTCGATGCTGACGACACAGGACACCGAACTCGCATCGATGAAGATCGACGTGACGGAAAACAACGGAGCCTATTCGGTGAAAGCTGAACTGCCAGGCGTGGACAAGAAGGATATCGACGTTCAGATCGACGGGCGCGTCGTTTCGATCAACGCAAAGGTCGAGCGCAACAAGGAGGAAAAGGAAGGCGAACGCGTGATCCGTCGCGAGCGTTACTCCGGCACGTTCAGCCGCTCATTCTCACTCGGCGGTGAAGTCGATGAGGCCAATGCCAAAGCCGAATACAAGGACGGTGTGCTGTCGTTGAGCCTGCCGAAAAAGGCGTCGAGCGAGCACAAGCGTCTGACGGTCAACTAGAAACCAGCGACCGAGTCTGAACGATCAAGTATGGCGCGCCATCACGGGCGCGCCCTTTGTTTTCCCGAGCCCTCGCCTCAATCCGCTAAAGAGCAGAGCTTCGTGCCGAGTGCGCCAACGGTCTGCGCGAGAATCGGCAATTTGTCTTCTTTCAATCCGAGCGCGTCGGCGAGCAGGCGGTGATTGATCCAGCCGCGCACCACGTTGCCCAGCCCCGCGGACGCGCAAGACGTCGCGAGCGGGTGATCCGCTCTACGAGCCCGATCAGTTCGAGCGCGCGCATCAGGCGCGCAGCATTGAGGCGTCCCGCCGTGAGCGGCGGAGTGTCCGCGCCTCAGGGCAGTGCCTCGCAAATTTGTATTCGACAGGCTCCGCCCGGATCGTTGAGCGTCATCAGCACGTCATAGAAACGGGCATGGCGTCGGCCGCCGCGGTACCGAAAGCAGATTTTCGTGGCGTCATTGCGCACGACGGGTACTCCGGGGTGGTTGAAGGGCGCGGAGCAGCGGAAACCGTGTACCGACGATTCCGATTCGAACGCATGTTGCGCCGGGAATGTTTGACGTCTGTCAATTCGCAATCGATGGAAGCTCAGCAAGCAACGAATTCAGGCACATCACCGGGCAACGACGAACCCTAGGGTCGACGAGTTAGCGCCTCGGGTCCAAGCGACCGGAGGCCGCTCGCTCGATGCTCGCCTCGACGATCTCGAGCGGCAACGAGACCGTGATCGCAAAGCCCTGATCCGGCGCCGTGCGGATCTGCAGATCGCCGCGGAGAGCCCACGCGTGCTCGCGGGTTCCCAACAGGCCGAACGAGTCCACCGCCGGTCGCTCGCTTGGCGAGCTGCCGCAGCCGTTGTCTGCAACGTGAACAACTCAATGCGGTCTCTTGCGCAGTATTTCAAGCACCACTTCGGTCGCTCGCGCGTGCCGGGCGACGTTCGTCAGCGCTTCCTGAACGATCCGGAACACAGCTGTGTCGCGGTCGTCGTTGAAATCGATGTTGTCGGCAATGCGATGCGAGACGCGCACGCCATGTTGCTCCGAAAACCGGTTGACGAGCCATTCGAGGGCTGGGATCAGGCGATGCGCCTTACTGACACGACCAGCTGATCGATGAGTTTGTAGACGTTGGCGAGGTCAGCCGCCCCTGCCGGGCTATCGCTGCCCTTGATCGACGCATCGACCCTCGCGCACGCAATCTTCAGCGCGACGAGCTGCTGGCCGAAATCGTCGTGCAATTCCCGATAAGCGCCTCCCGGATCAGCAAGGCATCGGTCGGACTATCTTCGACAAGGAGAATTCGCAGATGCTGGGGTGTGTTCATGGCTTGGCGGCGGCAATGTCACGACGCTGAACCAGAAGTCGTTGATTCGGCGCAGGACATCGACGAACATCGTAAAGTCGACTGGCCTGGTGAAGTAGCAATTGGCATGTAATCCGTACGTTTTTGCAACGTCTTCCTCCGAACTCGACGTGGTGAGCACGATGACGGGAATACCATCAGATCGGGATCGGCTTTCAGTTCATCAAGGACTTCCCGGCCACTTTTTTTCGGCAGATTGAGATCGAGAATGATCAGGCCGGGACGGGGCGCGTCGTGATGCCGACCGGTGCGGTGCAGGAAATCCATGGCTTCGGCGCCGTCCTGCACGACGTGCAACGGATTGAGCACCTCCTAGTCCTCGAGTGCTTCGCGCGTCATCAACACGTCGGTAGGACTGTCTTCGATCAGAAGGATGTGCACGGGATTGCTCGTAACCTGTGACAGCATTGGCGAGCGCTGCCATCCAGCTTCGCATTCAGCGTGAAAAAGAAGGTCGATTCGCCATCTGGCCCGGATTCCACCCAGATGCGGCCGCCATGCTGTTCGACGATACGCTTGCATAGCGCGAGGCCGATTCGCGTGCCAGGGTATTCGGCACGCCAACGCAAGCGCTGGAAAATCATGAAAATGCGTTCGAAGTACTGCGAGTCGATACCGATTCCGTTGTCCTTGACCGAAACGATCCATTCGTCTCCTTCACGGCGGCGCCGATGTCGATCCGTACCGGTTGATCGAGTCGCCGAAATTTGACCGCGTTGCCGATGAGGCAGCAGAGCGAGTTGCGTCGGAATACCCATGACCACGGGGGGCGCATCGCGATTGATCTGCGCGTGAGATTCCTGCAGCACGACGCTCAGCCTTTTGAGCGCCTGGTCGAGAGCCGTCGCGCAGCTGGCCAGTTCCTGCTTGGCGCCAGGTGTTCCGACGCGCGAGCACGCAAGCAGATCCTCGATGAGCTTCTGCATGCGCGTTGCACCATCTACCGCATGTGCGATGAATTCGTCCGCGGGGGCATCCAGTTGCCCGTGATAGCGGCGCTGTGGCACTGAAGAGGCTCGGCGACGGCGCGCAACGGCTCCTGAAGGTCGTGCGACGCGACGTAAGCGAATTGCTCGGGATCGTGGTTGGAACGCGCGAGTTCTTCGGTACGCCAGATAAGTTCCTGCTCGGCACGCTAGTGTCTTGAGTTAAAAATTCATTGAATGATGCCGATCACGTACTAAAGTGTTCTATGTGGCACTTGATGCGAGGGGGCAAGGATGAGCGGACGGCCCAAAGGGGAACTGGTGCTGAGCGAATCG
>NZ_JBFRCK010000076.1:0-10890 GCF_040965775.1 Paraburkholderia sp. BR10954 | reverse complement strand
TCTACTCACAGGCCAGACTCAATGCCGTGGCACGAAGGCTGAACGAGCGCCCAAGGAAAACGCTGGACTATGAAACACCGGCTGAACGGTTCCATCGAACTATTGCATCGACCGGTTGAATTCGCCCTGACGAGCGGCCGTCCGGTTGCGACGCTTGCATTCGCTTCTGGCAGCGACGGTTTCTCGGTCGCGAGCGTGCCGGTTGCGAAAGATGCGGCAGTGCTAAGCGTGGATGCCCGGATCGATATCGGCAAGAATGGACGCCTCAGCATCGGATATTCGGGTTCGCTGGCTAGCCGGCAATCCGATCATACGGTGCAAGGCAATTTAAACTGGAAGTTCTGAAAAAGCGAACCTCATTGTCACCGAAATGGTTGCAACTAATGTGAGCCCGTATCGATGGAACGCAAGCCAGAGACCGATGATTGCAAGCTCGGTCGCAAGCAATGTGAGCCCACGGCTCGCCGTCAGTCGCAACCAATTCGAGCCGAAAAAGCCGATGATTGCGAGCCAGACTGGTTTCGATTGCAAGCCGCTACAACTACTCGTCCGATCTTGGCGCGCTTTTCGGTGCCATCGACGGACAGAAGTTCGCTGCCGCCACTCCGACCGCAAAGGCGAGGCACTCGCGCAAATATTTCGGTCGCGAACGGGGAGTCGTCGCCTTTACCTCCCTCACCAATCACGTTGCCACACTCACCAACCTCATCGGTGCGCACGAGCACGAAAACCATTACGTCTTCGACCTCTGTTATCACAACACGACCGATATCGCGCCGACGATTATCACCGGAGACATGCACAGCATCAACAAGATGAATTTCGCGGCCATGTACTGGTTCGAGATGGACTTTGCGCCGCGCTTCACCAACCTGCAAGCACAGCTAAAACATCTGTTTTGCGGCGACGACATCGAGCAGTACGACAATTTCCTGATCAAACCCGCTGGACAGATCGACTTGCTCGCCATCTGCGACGATCCGTGTGTCTTCGAACAGATCATCGCGTCACTCAGCGTGAAGGAAATGAGCCAGCAGGCACTGGTTCGCAAGCTTTGCGCATTGTCTCCACGTCACCGCACGCGCCGTGCCGTCTTCGAGTTCGATAAACTCGTGCGCAGCATCTACACGCTGCGCTACATGCGCGACCCGCAACTGCAGCGCAACGTCCATCGTTCGCAGAACCGGATCGAAGCGTATCATGCGCTGCGCGGCTTCATCGCCGAGGTCAGTGGCAGAAAGCACCTGATCGGCAAGACCGATCACGACATTGCGATCAATAACGAGTGCGGCCGGCTGCTGGCCAATGTCGTGACCGCCTTCAACTCGGTACTGCTTCGTCGGGATCTGTCGCAATAAGGCAGTCTGGTATGCTGACGGGCCTTAATGGGTGACTTGATCGATGACCGAGAAGCTGAGTCCGGGTGTGGGAAAAGTACTCAAACGCTTGCATTACCCGCTGGACGTGATGTTGCTGTGCGTTCGGTGGTACGTGGCCTATCCGCTGAGCCTGCGTCATCTCGAACAGATGATGGCCGAGCGCGGGGTTGCGGTCGATCATTCGACGGTTCATCGTTGGGCACTCAAACGGTTGCCGGTCCTGGAGAAGGCGTTTCGACAGTGCAAACGGACAGTCGGCAGCAGCTGGAGGATGGACGAGACCTACATTCGAATCAGGGGTGAGTGGCGGTATCTCTACCGGGGTCGACAAGGCAGGCAACACCGTTGATTTTCTGCTGCGAGCCCGACGGGACAAGGCTGCAGCCCGGGCCTGTTTCGAAAAGGCAATCGACCAGAATGGCGAACCCGAGACCGTGACGATCGACAAGAGCGGATCGAATCTGGCTGCCTTGCAAGCGATCAACGCCCCGCGGGATGTGCCGATCAAGGTCCGCCAGAAAAAGTATCTGAATAACATCATCGAACAGGATCATCGGGCGATCAAGCGCCGGACCCGACCGATGCTTGGATTCAAGAAATTTCGTTGTGCCCGCATCCTGTTGGGCGGCATCGAAGTTATGCACATGATCGTCAAGGGGCAGATGGACGATGGTGGTGTCGATCAGAATCCCGCACAGCAATTCTATTCACTGGCTGGATAAGTAGTCCGTATCGTATCGGGTCTTTACTAAACTCTCATTCTTGCCGCGACAGAACCTATAGCGGCGCACCCAACGCAGAATCGTCGTGTGAGCCAGCGACAACCCTCGCTCAGCCATCATCTCGACGAGATCGCGCAGGCTGAGTTTGTAGCGCAGATACCAGCGCACACAAAGAATGATCACCTCACGGTCAAAATGACGGCCAGCGAATAGCCCGTCCAGACTCTTCAGCGCTTGTTCATCGCGGCTTCTCAAATCGGTCAGGGCGACACTCTAACCGATCCTTGAGCGCTATTTGCACCACAACCAACCGAGGAGTGTTCACTGCAAATGAACCATCCCCGAATCCTCTTTCCGTCGACCAATTTGATCCGCAGGTTCACTCTCTCGATGGCGTGAAAGCTCTCTTCACGGGTCACACGGCCAACGGATTGGAGCGCATCCTGATCGATCTGTTTTGAGAGCAGGCGCCTTATCGCCTTCATGAAATCTCCTATGTGCATAATCGCACTCGGCTTTCTATCAAAGAAACTTTCAAAACGTATCAAAACAATTTGATTCCACAAAGTTACGTTTTTTGCATAAGATCGCGTCAAATTTAAGGCGCGCACGCTCTTTCGCTGGTCTGTCGTGGCCACAGGTCAGATCCATCTTCGATGTTTGACCTAGGACACGGCGATGCCAACCTTTATGCGATCCGGAGCGGGATGGCACTGCAAGGGCGACGACGTTTGCGTTCTATTAACAAATGACATTCCCTCACTCAGGCAGTAATCGAGGTGCTCGTGTCATCTCCCCTAGGCATAATCCATCACCCTTGCCGAACGGCGGCAGCCAGTCTGGGCAACTCAATCGGTGGGAACACATCACATTCCATGAGAAGAGATCGTAAGGTTTTGGGAGTTGTCGCGATGGCACTTCTAGCGGTTGGGTTGATCACCACGCACATCGTGTATGCGCAGGTAACGCTAAATTTCGTCAATGCAGACATCGATCAGGTGGCGAAGGCTATCGGAGCTGCGACCGGCAAAACTATCGTTGTTGACCCCCGTGTGAACGGACAACTGAATCTTGTGTCGGAAAATCCGGTGCCCGAGGACTTGGCTCTCAAGACGCTACAGTCATCGTTGCGTATGCAAGGGTTCTCTCTGGTTCAAGACCATGGTCTTCTGAAGGTGGTGCCCGAAGCCGATGCAAAGCTGCAGGGTGTCCCGACATATGTGGGCAACGTTGCACCTGCACGCGGCGATCAAGTTGTCACGCAGATATTTCATCTAAGAAACGCGTCGGCCAACAACGTTTTGCCTGTTGTGCGCTCCTTGATTTCACCAAACAACACGGTATCCGCCTATCCGTCGAATAACACAATCGTTGTCACCGATTACGCGGATAATGTACAGCGAATTGGACAGATCATCGCAGGCATTGACACACCGGGTCAGCACTCAGCAGTCGTCTTAATGAAAAACGCGAATGCGCTTGATGCGGCACCGCAACTCGCAAAGATGCTTGATCCTGGAGCAATTGGGAACACCGATGCCACGATGAAGGTTTTGGTTACCGCGGACGCACGCACCAATTCGATATTGGTGCGTGCGTCGAACGACGCAAGGCTATTAGAAGCGAAAAAACTGGCACAGCAACTGGATGCGCCGACTGCGCAACTTGGTAATATGCACGTTGTGCCGCTGCGTAACGCTAATGCGGTGAAGCTTGCAGAGACTCTGCGGGGAATGCTCGGCAAAGGCGGTGATACCGGTTCGAGCTCAAGCGAGGGCACAAATACAGGCAATCAGAATGCCGGTTCATCCTCGTCCTTCGGCAGCAATTCAACTGGCACATCAGGGATGCCGCCGTTACCCTCTGGCTCATCTTCATCGCCTCCCTTTGGTAGTTCACAGTCTGGTTCAAGTGGGACAAACAGTGCGGTTGGTCTACTTGGAAACGATAAAGATAAAAGCGATGATAATCAGCAAGGCGGGATGATCCAAGCGGATGCTGCGTCTAATTCATTAATTATCACGGCATCCGAGCCGGTATACCGTAATCTGCGTGCAGTTATCGACGAACTGGACTCCCGTCGCGCGCAGGTCTATATCGAAGCGCTTATTGTCGAACTGAATTCGGATACCAGCGCAAATCTTGGAATCCAGTGGCAGATCGGAAACAACACTGTCGTAGGCGGTACGAATCTATCGACCGGAAGCGGAAACAGCATCGTAAATTTGAGCGGTGCACTTGCGAATGGCGCAACTGGTCTCGCGACTGCAGGGCTATCGCAAGGGCTCAATATAGGTCTAGTACGCAATTTCCTCGGTGTGCAAGGTCTTGGCGCTCTGCTGCAAGCCTTTGCAAATTCCTCCGATGCAAACGTTCTTTCGACACCAAACCTCATCTCGCTTGACAATGAGGAAGCAAAAATTGTCGTCGGTACAAACGTGCCGGTTATAAGGGAATCCTATGCCAGTCTCACAAGTACCAGCGGCAGCAACCCGTCGACCCTTAACACTGTTGATCGGGTCGATGTCGGCTTGACGCTGGATATTAAACCGCAGATCACCGAGGGTGGCATCCTAAAATTACAGCTCGCTACGGAGATTTCCTCGATCGTAGGCGGCACGACCGACGTATCGACCAATCCAAACGGCCCACAATTCACTAAGCGCTCGATTCAATCTACTGTACTTGCAGACGATGGTGAGATTATTGTGTTAGGCGGCTTGATGCAGGACAATTATGCTGTTAGCAACAGCAAGGTACCGCTGCTTGGCGATATCCCGTGGCTCGGCCCGTTGTTCCGCTCCGAAAATAAAACCCGATCCAAAACCAATCTACTTGTATTCCTGCGCCCTGTCATTATCAGAGACCGGGCTACTGCTCTTGCGGTGACACAAAATCGCTACGATCACATTCAAGGTGTGCAGGGTGCATATAGATCGGATAACAATCTCATCAAGGATAAGGACGATCCGGTAGTTCCGCCGAGGCCGACAGGTCCAACTGAAGGGGGGGCAACGCTAAACCTTTTCGATCTTGACAGGATGCGCCGTCAGCAGGCAGCGCCTCAACAAACTCCAGCCCCGACCGGCGTGGAACAACCGTAAAACGAGAGGTCAAAATTGAGTGATATAGATCCTGACGCTGATTCATCGTGCTTTGTTGTAACATTTGAGTTGGATTCAAAGGGAGACAGCCGCGCAACATTGGCGTTTCCTGAGTCCGTTGTACGGATGAATGCGAATAATTTAAGTAAATTAATCGAGACATTAGGGCGCGTACGTCTGAATATGGTGCCGCAGATCGATACTGCGCCCCCCGACCTTAATCAGAAACTGGAGTCCGTTGCCTTTCCGCCGTGGCAGATTAGCCTAGAAACGATGACTGACGGTATCTTGCTCCATTTGCGGCACCCTGGGTTTGGCTGGCAGGGGTTCGTCATTAACGGAGACGACCTAATCGCCATGCGGGACACTATTTCAGACGCGATCGCCGAAATACAGGATCAGCCTGCCCGCCCCGCCAATTAGGGTTGTGTCGCGTTAAGGACGATGCGACGATCAGGCGCCTGAGATGAAGAGGATTGCTTACATCATGAGAGAATAGAATTGTTCGGCTGCAGTCGAGGCGACGCCATCGTCACACATCTGCCCCTTGCGGATCATGTGTGCGATCTCTATGCCAGACAGGATGATGCGCGCACAGCGGAAATCCTTGAACCCCATCATCGGTTTGATGATGCGTTTGATGGCACGGTGATCCTGCTCGACGACATTTGTTTTGCCGGACCTTGATCGGCGTTAAGCGCTCGGCATTGAGCGCTTCAAGCGCAGCCAGATTGGCGCCGCTCCTGTCCACGGTGATTGTCTCGGGCTCGCCGTTCTGTTCAATCGCCTTCTCGAAGTAGCGGCGCGCCGCGGCCTTGTCCCGATGGGCGCGCAGCAGGAAATCCACCGTGTTGCCCGCCTTGTCCACGGCACGGTACAAGTATTTCCAATGGCCTTTGACCTTGACATAGGTCTCATCGACGCGCCAGCTCTTGCTGACAGGCCGTTTGCGTTTGCGGAATGCTTTTTCAAACACCGCAGCAGCTTGATAACCCACCGGTGCACGCTCGAATGGTCCACCTCGATACCCCGCTCGGCCATCATTTCTTCGAGGTTTCGTAGACTCAGTGAGTACGCCACGTACCACCGGACGCACAGCAGGATCACGTCCAGCGGGTAGTGCAGCCGCTTCAGTACCTTGCCAATGCCAGCGGGCAGCGTCTTGCATGGCGTCTTCGTCTTTGTCATCATGCTTGTCATGCGTTGTCGTCGGCGGATTTTACTTGACCGCGTTATTGCGACAAAACCGTCCCGGCCGGTGTTATGCGGCCGCAGACGGCCATAAAGGATCATCCGACAGCACCATTCCCCGGAGGCTCAGGCGGCGGCTTCGCTCAACAATCGGCCATCTGGCTGCAGGCCACATATTTGGCGACATCATACGAAACCGCCTTTCATGCTTTCCCCAATGCGACTGTTTGCGCATGATCGGTTTTGAGCGTCGCAAACCGACGGTAGTCGTCCGCAAGCAACATGGGCTCTGACAACGACCGAGGGTAGCGCTAGTGCGGTGACGCACATATGACGAAGGTATCTACTCCAGAGATCACTCGGTTCCTATAATTTGGTCAGCCGAACTCTAGCGCACACACAGATACCGGCCAAGCATTTGAAGGTGGACTCTTTAATTTGCAAATTGAGAACATCGATACGTGCAGGTCACTTACTTGCGACCTCACAAATCAAGGTTCGCTAACTAGTGGAGAGGTCGATGATGCATCGCAGATCGCGCCGACTATTCTGCCGAGCTGGACTGGGCGGGATTCTGGTTTCAACTTCAATTTTCAACTTTGTGTGCGCCAAAGCCGTCCGTGCGCAGACCGCAGTTGAAAATCCGTCAGCCGGGGCGCTCCCCGAGAGAACCCCCGACGATTGGATGCTGGAGTGGCAAAAAAATAGTCTCAAAAATAAAGAGATTAAAAATCCTCTTGATGTACGTAGATTTAAAGACCCAATCTACGTGCTTCTTGGCCCCCTTGAATGGAAGCCGAACACACAGTCCCCCTTAGCACCCGTAAAAGTTCCGAGGGGCTTTGTAACTGACTTTGCATCGGTTCCTCGTGTTTTTTGGTCACTGTTCCGACCAGATGGAGACTATGCCTATGCCGCGGTAGTACATGATTATTTATATTGGCAACAAGATAGGCCTAAATCTGATGCGGACTTGATATTTCGTTCTGTCATGGATGATTTGAAGATAACAGACAGACAATCAGCTATTCTATACCATGCCGTCGACCTATTTGGAGGTGCGGCCTGGAGAGAAAATGCAAGGATCAAAGCTTCAGGCGAAAAAAGAATATTGTCTGAACTACCGTCCAGCTCCGATGTGACATGGGAAGAGTGGAAGTCTCGCCCAAATGTATTTTCCAATTCGTGAGACTGTGATGGAAAAGCAAATATATAAAATGTTTATTGCGATTTTTGCTGCAGCAACCGCCGCGGCCCTTTGTCTATCAGTTGCGAATGGAGAACCAGAAACGGAAAGCAGGAAATTCCTTGCGCTGGTAATTGGGAATTCGGCATACCAAGGCGGCATTCTGAATGGCCCTGATAACGATGCCAGAGATATGGCAAGTGCGCTGCATGATATTGGCTTCCAGATCAGTAATGACGGAAATATTCCGAATTTAAATCAGGCGTCCATGAATTCCGTCATTCAAAACTTCCTTGAGCGAGTGGATGAGAATACTGTTGCGATTGTCTACTATTCAGGTCATGGAATAGAAGATCCATTTTCCAAAAAAACTACCTTGTTCCGGTTGATGCCGATCTTAATGCATACGGAGATTTAGACAACAGCTTCTATCTTTGGACTGGATACGTACTCGCCTCGGTCAACGTGAAGCGCGAACTAAGATCATAATACTCGATGCATGTCGCGACATGCCGAAAGCATTGCGATTTAAGTCCCTAGGCGAGAGTGGCGGATTAAGTGAACTTAAGAACCTTAGGCCGGGAACGCGGGTCATCTATGCTACGTCACCTGATTTTCCCGCGCTGTCCGCACCCAACGGACAGCGTAACAGTATATTTACTGCCGCCTTACTGAAAGCGATTCGTGAGAAACCGGCGACCTTCAACGATGTCCTTGATAGAGCAGCAGAGATAACGTTGGAGGCGACCGGGAACAAGCAGTCTCCGTGGTCGACCGGGAATTTTTTGTCCTTTAAATTAGCACCGCAACTTCCGACAAATCCGCTTTCACAGTCGAAAGCGAATATCGTTCCGCGGACTAATAAATCCAATCAATCCCGTAGTAGCGATGCCTGTGTCGAGATAAGCGAACAAATCATTGTAAACGGTGTATCTATGTGGACAAAGAAATGTGTCCAATGAATTTAAATAGAGGAGGTCATATGAAAAAGCATATCGCGATCATTGTTTGCCTAGCCGTGATCGCAATGTTTTCTAGCTCGATGGTTTTTTGCTGACGAAATGTCAGACGCCAGAGCCGCTGCGCTGAAAATACTTGGCAAGCTCGAACAAAAACAAAATAAAGAGGTATGGAATGCAAACGTATCTGATTGGTTTAAGGAAAAAATGACCGAGGAGGCATTTCTCGCGAATATGACGTTGATTCAGGCGCAATTGGGTGGCATCGGCAACAACAGGAAATTGATTCAAGAGAATCAAGCGGATGGCGACCCGCGTAGTGGATATCAGGGCACCGTCTATTCATTTATGTTTTCCACTACATTTCCCGTCGCCAAGGTATATGAAATGATTATACTGATTCGTGAGGGAGGTAATTATAAAATTTCTGGGATCAACTATTTGCCAAACCCAAACTAAAAGAGTGGTTTAGTTGAAATTCCATCGAACAATTGCAACGCTCATGGTCCCCATCGACTGACTATGATGTGCCTTTACGTCAAGTAAAGATGAGTTCTTTCATTCTGTAGACGCCGCGGCCCATGACAAAAGATCAATTTGAAGCCGCTCTCAACGTGTGAGACATAGACCTCGGTGTAGCCGTACCGGTATCGGGGGAATGCCGGCGCGGACGACGACCGGAGCACTCTGTTAGCAGCCTTTGAGACCCGACCGTGCAGCTGGCGGCACCGGGTCGTCTGCTGCCATCTGGCGAATGCGCCACACCGGGTCGACCTGAGGCAAGACCGGCGCCGCTGCGAGCACGTCGTATGGTGTGCGAGATGCGATTAGACGGTTCTGTTGCAATAAGGCAGTCGGCTATGATGTTCGTAACAAGACGAACGACTGAAAGCTGGATGAAGACGCTGAATCCGACCGTGGCCCGCGTGCTCAAACGCCTGCATTACCCGCTTGATGTGATCCTGACTTGCGTGCGCTGGTATGTGGCCTATCCGCTCAGTCTGCGAAACCTGGAAGAAATGATGGCGGAGCGAGGCATCTCAGTGGATCATTCAACCGTGCATCGTTGGGCCCTCAAGCTGCTGCCGGTGCTGGAAAAGACGTTTCGTAGCCGCAAACGCCCCGTCGGCAAGAGTTGGCGCGTCGATGAGACCTACATTAAGGTCAATGGCCAATGGAAATACCTGTATCGCGCCGTCGACAAGGCTGGCAACACCATCGACTTCCTGCTGCGGGCCCATCGAGATAAGACTGCGGCGCGGCGATATTTCGAAAAATCGATCGCCCTCAATGGCGAACCCGAGACGGTGACTATCGACAAAAGCGGCGCGAATCTGGCCGCACTTGACGCCATCAACGCCGAGCGCGAAACCCCGATCAGGATCCGGCAGAACAAATACCTGAACAACCTCGTGGAACAGGACCATCGGGCGATCAAACGGATCATCAGACCAATGATGGGCTTCAAGAATTTTCGGTGTGCGCGCATCATTCTCTCTGGTATTGAGGTGATGCATATGATTCGCAAGGGGCAGATGAAAAACGACGGCGATGACCGAACGGCAGCCGCTCAGTTCTACTCGCTGGCGACATCAGCAATCCTATCTATATGGGAACAGGCTCGGTCTGCCATCCTTATCGCGACAGAACCGCCGGGACCGGCCCGCATGGTATCGATCAGTGGGCGGGCGCCGTTCAACCCTCGCCAAACCCGTCGTCCGGGTGCAGCGCTTCAAGCGGCTCGAGGCTCGTCCTCACCCGCGTGAGCTCCATGACAAATTCGTCAATCCGATCGAGCGCGTCCAGCACCCGATCGGGCAGTGTGCCTTCGCGGCGCGACGGCACCGATGGTGCGCCATTCAACACGCAATGCGCCATGCTGTGGATCTCCAGGATGTCGTCTCGTAACCCCTCGGGATCATGGAGTTGGGTGCGGATGCGATCGACGATATCAACTGCAGCCAGCAGGCGGGTTGTGTCGTAGCTCGATTCGAGCCGCTCGAGCGCAGCGGTGTCGACGTCGCCAAAATAAGTCGTAGTTGTGGCCGGGCGTGCAGTCATGAGCGGGACGCGTAGGTACGGGCAGTTTGACCGAACAGGGGGGCCCGGATCCAGGCTTCCGGCCGACGATCTAGATGTAGCTTATAGTGGCCGAAGCGTCGGATGTTGTGGGTCGGATACGGGCTCAAAAACTCAATGTCTTCGGCGCGCACTTTCTCGCCGTTTGCCGCCATCTCGCGTAGCGCCTGCATCATGTCCACCGTGTTCTGCAAGATCACGGCCGACGCGACGAGGTCGTTGTAGCGTAGTCGCTTCTGCTGCTCCTCTGGCTCGTTCTCGGCGATCACG
>NZ_JBFRCK010000075.1:0-11070 GCF_040965775.1 Paraburkholderia sp. BR10954 | reverse complement strand
CAGGGGTTCCTGCATCTCATCCATTCCGCGCATCGCATCCGCTGCCAAAGATCATGAACACGATATCCATAACGCCCGTCCCTCAAACCCCGTCTACACGGGACCCAAATTCAACAGCCTGCTAGAGTTCCGCAACGAAACTGGTGACGTAAAATACTCGTATTTACCCGTCAAAATGCCCTGTGTGAATTGGAGTCCGTATTTCCCAAAAATCCAGTCTTCAACCACATAGTTGCCCGTCAGCTCCATAGGAGACGTCATGTTCCACCCTGGCATTTCAATCCGATTGACATGTCTCGGACGAACACCCATCGACTTGACTGCGGTAACATCGGCTCCAAGGGGTATGCTGTCGAACAAGATTAAAGGAAGATTGTCGCTGTTCGAAAGATCGACCTTCGTCAACGTGAACCGCTCGACCGAGTTTGCTTTTCTCGAGAGAAACTTCTCAACGGCATGCACATGCGTCGGAATACCCGGATGGCAATCCCACTTGGCGTAGAAATCGGAACGAAGAATCTGCCAGTCCGCATATTGCGAGTCGAGATCGCCTCGGTCAAACGAATTGGCATGTCGGCACTCGTGCGGAACTGGGTAGCGAGGAATTCCAATAATCGATGTGAAGTTGTGAAATCCGCCCGGCTTAGTCCGTAGCCTCATTTCCCGAAGCAAGGGAATCCACACCTCTTTCGTCACGAAATGTAACGACGAGTGCGCCATAACTAGATCATAATTTTCATCCGGTACGAAATCCTCGATCCGTTCCTCGATCACATCGATGTTCAATGAATAACGGTCAGCAATCGAACGAAGTTTCTTTACGGCGTTCGAGGAAAGTTCCAAGGCGGTCACCTTGTGTCCCCTGAGGGCAAGAAAGAGCGCATTTCTGCCTTCGCCACAGCCGATGTCTATAACAGTCGAGTTTCGTGGTAGAAACTGTTCAATTTCAAATACCTCTACACTCGGTCCGCCCATCGTCCAAACTTTCGCGTCCGAATAACCTTTCTCCCAAAATCGCTCACTGTTGTTCATCGTGGAACATACCTTTCTTCCAGGGTTTTCACATGGCTCGAGAAAAGATGGTGCGCGACCAAATTACTGTATTTGTAACCCTTCCTGGTCAATCGAATCTTGTCATTGGAGGGTGGCTCGATGCACCCCTCAGCCTCAAGTGCATCAATTACGTCCAAAAAATCAGAATACAGACTCCGGCCAAACTGTGATGAATAGTATGCCCGAGAAAGCTGGTTCAGCGTAAGGCTGAGGATGAAATATCTCAAGCGCTCTTCGTAAGCATCAAGAACAATCCCGTACCTGACCATGCTGTGTTCGGTGATTTCGAGGCTCAAATAATCTTCAATGGCCTTGCCGACCTCATTGAGGTCGACCGCGTAGTCGAAGCTGTAGTGGTATTTTCCGTTGTAGCTTCTTGCGCCTGCTCCAATTCCGATCATCGGAACGCCGAGAAAGTCGGAAGTCTCTTGGGCGTACGCGCTGCTATTTTCTGGCAGACGGGTGAACCTAGTGAAGGACTCCTGTCGGTATCCATTCATTTGCATGAACTCGACATTGCTATCGTAGATCGCATACGTGGTCTGGTCGTCGATGTATCGCTCCGGATGCAATCGCTGCTGCTTATAAATCGCTGTGAGAGGTCGGCTAATTGCAGGATACAGTGAGATAGTAAGTGGACCTGATGAAACGATGTGGCGGAGCGAATTTTGCCAGCTTTCGTAGGTCTGACCTGAAAGGCCGTAGATCAGATCCAGATTGAAATTTTCGAAACGCTTTCGGATATTTTCTACCGCGGAGATTGTTGTCGAAACCGGGTATGGGCGACCGCTGGCCTTCAGTTCAGCGGAATCCATAGTTTGGATACCCATACTGATTCGGTTCACGCCTTGGCTTTTCAAGAAATCGAGGAGTTCTTCGGACATCGAGTCGGGAGAACCTTCGACACATAGCTCAGCAGAGGACGCAATATTCGGGAATCCATGTTGAATCGATGAAAAAACCTGTCCGAATTGTTTTTCGTTTAGAATAGTCGCAGTTCCGCCACCAAAATACACAGATACAACTGTCTTCCTTCCCGTGTATTTCGCATAAAATTTGATTTGTTCACATATTTTATCAACATAATTTTGTATTATGTCCTCTGTGCCCTGGGTAGTTAGAAATAACGTACAATAAGTACATCTGTATCTGCAAAATGGTATATGGATATATATTGAAGCTGGCCCGCGATCACCGGTGTGCCATATTTCCGCAATGCCGATATTATGTAGACTTTTATACGACCTTTTCGAAGGGTAACTATATACATACGACTTTAAGTGATTGTTCCTTATAGAATGTCGAATTGAATCCGCGATTTGCTGCATGCTTTTCTCCTAGTCCATTGAACCAATGAAATTGCACTGATGCTAATAGTGCATGGGCAAAATGAATCTGAGTGAAACCGAGCGCGAAGAGCTGATGTCGATGCAGCGCAGCCGCACGATGGCGGTTGGCCAGGTAAGGCGTGCGCGGTTTCTTGCTGCTCTCCGAAGGAGCCTCGCGGGCGGCGATCATGGCCGAATTGCTGCGATTCGCGATTCATCACAACGTGGCAAACGCGTTTCACCAGTGAGCGCCTGGCTGGCCTTTACGGCAGACATCCAGGCCGGGCGCCGCGACCTGACCTCGCGGGCCTTGAAGCGAGAGATCGACAGATGCATCTTGCGCCACGGCGTGCGCGCGGCCTTCTGACCGTACTTTTCCTCGTACCACTGGCTCGCCCGCCCAAAGCTCTCCCAGTAGTCCTCCATATAGCCGGTGATCTGCCGCATCCCCCAGCCGAACAGCCGGTAGAAGGTAAAGATCAGCTCGATGTACGCCGTGGTGTAGGTCGGCTCACGCCCCGACACGCCAAGCGTACGGATCCTTGCGTTGATAAGCTGCGCCTTCAGATCGCCGCCCGGCACATACAGGCTGATCATGCCGCGCTTTCTCAGGCTCTGGTTATACGCCCGCGCGTTCGTCATCCGGTACCCCGGCTTCTTGCGCTTGCGCCGTTCACCCGTCTTTAGTCTGGCTTTATATGGCATTATTCAAGCTGGCTTCATGATGTTGCGCTTCTACACAACCCGCACCATCTTTGCAATACACCCATCCGGACAAAGCCCATGTACACCGTATGCCATCGGCCGAACTCTTTCGGCAAATCGCGCCAGGAGCATCCGGTCCGGCCGATCCAGAGGACAGCTTCGACAAACCAACGGTTGTCGGTCGCCGTGCGCCCAGGATCGCCTTCCTTGCCCGGCAAGACGGATTCGATTCGTGCCCATACTTCATCGCTCAATAACGTTCGAATCATCTTGGCCTGCTCGCGCAAAAGACAAAATGTAAACACATTTCATCGAATGTAAACAGCCCTAGAGCTTCAGCGGAATACCGAACACGCCGTGAAGAAACTTCGGCCAACCTGTCTCTTTGACGAACGCCATGGGCTTGAACACATTCGTCCTGTCATAACCGCTTGCATCGACCAGCAACTTGTAGTCCGTACCGCTCTTGGGAAAGAGGATCGATAGACCATTGTCACCGCAAGCCGTCGCGCTAGCCGAGCAGCCTGCGTAAAAATTGACGAGAACAGCCGCCCGGAGAGCGGTCCGCGCGCCGCTTGCGGAGGACGCCGTCATTGGATCGGTCAATTTGCCCGCGACAAGGTCGTCCAGCCACGCGGAGAGATCGACTGCGCCGACGGTCACGTCGCCGGAGTAGCGCAGAGGTGCGCGCGATTCGCGCGCAGCCGCAGCACTGTCGAACGACGGCTCTGACAATGAGGACACAGCGCCGCGACCGAACGGCGATGCCATTGGCACGAATGCGACCGGCGCGTTGGCCTCGATCGACGCGGCACTTCGATCTAGCCTCTCGACAATCTGGACGACCTTACCAAGATCGATTGCGGAAAGTGTCACGTGGCCCGACGGGTTAGCGGTATAGTAATTTGCGTAGTGTGCGGCAATCGATTTGGACAAATCGCTCCCGCTCATTGCCGGATTTTCGACGAGTTCGCCGAGGAACCCGTAGTCCCATCCCGCGCCCGGCTCCATTCCCTCGCTTCCAACCAAATAACTCGCTCGCGAGCGCAACTCGTATGCATTTTCTAGATTCGCCATTAGACAAGCATCAAAGCCAGCGACGTCGACGTTATAAAGTGCGTGTTGAGTTTCATCATCGAACGACACGGATCGCATCGGAGGCGACGACTTTCGGTTCGCGCGCCACCCCGCTCCGTGATCCCAAACAACCACCATATAGTGCTTCGCAGGATGGTACTTCTTTCCCCATGCGAGGAATTCACGAAATGCATCAAAGTCGCCCATGTCCGCATTCCGCACTAGCTGTGCTGGGTCCTGTACTGCGTTCGCCGCATCCGGAGTCATGCCTTTCTCGACAAAAAAGCGCTTCACGCCGCCCCAGCTACCGGGTTCATCGGGATCGCCGATTCGTCCGAACTCGACGGCAATGGCCACCTCGTCTGTACTTCCCGCGTTCGCGATCTGCCTCCAGTTTTGCAGAGCAAACGGTTCGAGATCGTTCTTCCCGTTCATGAAAATCAACACGCTCCACCTTGGCAACGGCGCGGGGGCAGCCACGGCTGCAGTCACCGTCATCGACAGTAGCAACACAAACGAGGCGATTGATACTAAAAATTTTTTCATTAGAAGGCGCGGGCAACCCCGGCTTCATGCCGGGGAGGGATAGCTCTCCGTGCACAGCACGGCCTTCGCCCGCCTCTTCTTTCGATAAAGCTATCATTGTGTAGCCCTAACCATTGCTACGTTGAACGAGCTGGCCGTAGCGTAGTGCAATGCCTTGCACTACGCCGCCTGCTGCCGCACACCCACTAATTTCTCTCTGGCTCTTTTGAAGTTTGAGTGGGTGGCACCCCTTGCGCGGTAGCGGAAGACTCGACTCTTCGGCGTGGATTTCCCCACCCCTAACCCCGCCCCAAGGCGTGGAAGTCCTTGCCGCCCGGACGAGCTCGGGAGCTAGGCGCCGCAAGGCTTTGCCTGGCCCCGAGCCGTCAAGCGTGGACTGGATTTGACCGCATCAAGGGCGCGCTCCGCCGGGCTTACGCCCGCCCTTGATGCGGCCAAATCCACCCACTCGAAATTCAAAAGAGGCTTCTCTCTTGACTATCACTTTTTGTGCCAAGTGTGCGTGAGGTGGTAAATCCCACGTCAGTTCGGTATTCCAGCGAGTCTTCCGATGCGGCCGCTTCAATGTTCTCAATGTCGCATTTGCGACAAATGCGACAGATCACCGCATGGCTGGACGCCTACACTGTCGCGAAGTCGCGCGACTATGGGCAGGCTGTCTCGGATTTACAGTGGCAGGGGGACGATGTCCTTGTCGCAAGGTACAGGGCGCCAGCTCGGGTTCTGTCGCAGTAAGAGCGAAAGGTCGGCCAAGACCGATATGGCATGGATTCCTTATACAGTCAGCGAATAGAACTGCTGTGCGGGAGTTTGCACCAACGCCGCAATCGTTCAATTGCCCCTTGACGATTAGGTGCATGATTTCGATGCCACCCAGGAGAATGCGGGCGCAACGAAATTTCTTGGACCCGAGCATCGGGCGGGTCCGGCGCTTGATCGCGCGGTGGTCCTGCTCGACGATGTTATTCAGATACTTCGGCTGACGAATCCTGATCGGCGTCTCGCGCCCGGCGTTGATAGCCTCAAGCGCAGCGAAATTCGCCCCACTCCTGGGCTTTGTCCGGATGGGTACGAGTTCCCGTGCCATGGACGCGACTATGCATTTTTGACGCAAACCGGTTTGCCGAAGGCGTTCCACCGGTTCAGCAGGTTGGCGATGATTACGCCTTCGCCTTCCTGCGACGCAAGCTCCTGCGTCAGCAGGCGCTCGCCGATGCAGCGCTTGATGCGCGAGATCTGTGCCTCGACCAGCGAGCGCACACCGTAGCCGTATTTCTTGTGAAATGCATAGATGCCTTTGTCCTCGATGTATCTGACGATCTGGTCATGCCGGCGGGTTCGCTCCTCGCCGCGTACGACAGCGTGAGCTGGCGGTGGGATGACGGGCGTCACGCCCGCGCCTGAAAGCGCTTCGGTACGCTCGATGCTGTAGTACGCGCCATCGGCAATCACCCGATCCATCGGCGCATCAGCGGGCAGCACGGCGTCCATTCCTTCGCGGTCCGATACTTCTGTAGTGGTGATGCGGATCGCGTGTACGTTCATGTCAGCGTCGATCGACAGATGCATCTTGCGCCACGGCGTGCGCGCGGCCTTCTGCCGTACTTTTCCTCGTACCACTGGCTCGCCCGCCCAAAGCTCAATCCCGTGCTGTCGACGATGAGACTAATCGTCTCGCCGCGCCCGAGACGCCGGGCCAGTTGTTCGCAACGCTGCGTGACGCTCACCTCCAGTGAAGCGAACCGTTCGGCCAGCTGACTGGCGCTGGGCACCAGGATGTCCAGCCCGCGAGTCTCCCAGTAGTCCTCCATATAGCCGGTGATCTGCCGCATCCCCCAGCCGAACAGCCGGTAGAAGGTAAAGATCAGCTCGATGTACGCCGTGGTGTAGGTCGGCTCACGCCCCGACACGCCCGGCGTACGGATCTTTGCGTTGATAAGCTGCGCCTTCAGATCGCCGCCCGGCACATACAGGCTGATCATGCTGCGCTTTCTCAGGCTCTGGTTATCCACCCGCGCGTTCGTCACCCGGTATCCCGGCTTCTTGCGCTTGCGCGGTTCACCCGTCTTTAGTCTGGCTTTATATGGCATTATTCAATGCTGGCTTCATGATGTTGCGCTTTTACACAACCCGTAGCATCTTTGCAATTCCCCCATCCGGACAAAGCCGATCGAATCTGGCTGCCTTGCAGGCGATCAACGCCCGGCGGGAGGTGCCGATCAGGGTCCGCCAGAAAAAGTATCTGAATAACATCATCGAACAGGATCATCGGGCGATCAAGCGCCGGACCCGACCGATGCCTGGGTTCGAGAAATTTCGTTGTGCCCGCATCCTGTTGGGCGGCATCGAAGTTATGCACATGATCGTCAAGGGGCAATTGAACGATGGCGGCGTTGGTCAAACTCCCGCACAGCAATTCTATTTGCTGGCTGGATAAGGAATCCATATCATATCGGACTTGGCCGACCTCTCGCTCTTACTGCGACAGAACCAGTTGAGCTGTTCCGTGGGCAATTCGATCTGCGCCGAACAGTTCTACGGCAGACCGGACGTTCTTAACGCGTCTCTGCGGAGGAGGCGTTACAATATGGGAACGCGCTAGAACGCACAGAAACGAGTAGGACTCTCGATAAGTAGATACAGGAACTACGATTGGATCAACGGCAGATTGACCTACCCGGGATGCTTGGCGATGCCCGCGACGCCAAGGAAGCGCACGAATACGGAAAGGGCGCGGACGTGCATAGCCGGGGGGAACTCCATATGCACATGAACGGCGCGATTCCAACGTCGACGATTCGAGAGATCTTGGCAGACGAAGCGACCGTGTTGCCAGCCGGATTCGAGTTTGAGCGAGACCTAGTTCGAGCGACACCCTGCCAGTCGCTGGCCGAATACCTAACGCCGTGGCAAGCTCTACGGCTCTTTCCAAGGAAGCGCGAGAATCTCGATCGCCTCACCTTTGCAGTTGTCGCGGGCCTGGCGGAAAACAACGTGCGCTTCGTCGAGCTCCGAAGCAGCGTTCTGTACCTTGCACAGCTTCAGAAGTGTTCGCCAGCACAGGCGCTCGAGCGCCTTATCGAATCGACCAGGGTGGCTGCACTGCGCCACGGTATCCGGCGCGGCCTGATTCTCACGGTGACGCGTGGCGACTACAGCGCGGTCAACCTATCCACCCTCCTGCAGGCCTACCAGGACCTTGGTGAGCCGAAGGACGTGATTGGGCTCGATCTTGCTGGCGATGAAGAAACGGCATATCCGAAAGAGTTGCCCTCACTCTTTCGGGAGGCCAAAGACAGGTTCGATCTCGGGATCACGATCCACGCCGGTGAAACAGGCCGCGTTGAGAACGTCCGGTCTGCCGTAGAACTGTTCGGCGCAGATCGAATTGGCCACGGAACAGCGGCTGGCAAAGATCCAGATGTGCTGGAGCTTCTTTCCGCGAGGGATATCTGCGTCGAGGTGTGTCCGATCAGCAATCGGCTTACTGGCGCAGTTCCTGCGAACGAGGCTCACCCGCTTCAACAGTTCTGGCGATATGGCGTGCCGTTTGTCATTTGCTCGGATAACCCCGCAATCCACCAGCGCGGCCTTGCGGATGACCAAGCCGCCGCGATGGCCGAAGGCCTGTCGATCGGTGACATGCGACAGCAGTACGAAGTAGCCAAACGCTATTCATTCATGAAGGATCTAATTTGAAAATCCGATTTATGTCGGGCAACGAGCACAAGATCACCGAAGTGCAGCGGATCCTTGCCCCCGTACGCGTGGACATCGTGCCGGTGTCGAGGAAAATCGAGGAGCTCCAGACAGAAGACTTCGAGAGTTTGGTGCGGGACAAGCTGACCAAGGCGTTCCAGTCCATCGGTCGCCCGTTGTTCGTCGAACATACAGGCTTGTACTTGAGCGGCCTCAATGGACTTCCCGCAGGTTTGACGCAGATATTCTGGGACAGGCTACAAGCGGATCGCTTCGCCAACCTCGTTACAGGGCTTGGCGACGCCAAGGTGACTGCCAAAACGATCCTTGGGTACTGCGACGGGCGCGAGATCCATATAATCGAAGGTGCGATCAACGGAACCGTACCTCGCAAACCTGCCGGTCCCACTCACTTCCAATGGGACTGTGTCTTCGTCCCGGATGGCAGCACACAGACGTTTGCGGAGATGGGGGCCGCCAAGGACGACATCTCCATGCGCCGCAAAGCACTGGATCTGTTTGCCGCCCACCTCAAATCTGCGAAGGGCACGAAACGAAAGACGAACTGCTTGATGCCCACCACACCGGCAAGCTGATGCTGTTTGCGGGGGCCGGGTGCCTGCCAACCTTGGTCTGCCGAATTGGGACGCGTTGATCGCGCACATCGCGAAAGAGCTTGGCTATGACCCGAAGATTTTCTCTACCTATGGCACTCACCTGGCCCTTGCGGAGTTCTACAAGAAGAAGGGCGGGCTCAGGGCCCTCTGCAGCTGGATGGTCCGTGAATGGCATAAGTCAACACGGACATTGAACCGCCCCGGGTTTCCCCTCAGGATTACCGACAAATTGTTCGTAATTCTGCGATGGGATGGCTTGTTGGACGGATCACCCATTGCGCGAGCGTGCCCCGACTCACTGGAATCTGCCAGCGGGCAAGTGCCGCCTGCATCCGGTACAGCGGCATGCCGTCGACGTATTTCGCGGTCGCCACCGTCGCGATCACCGAGGCGTCCGCATGGCTACCCGGAATCGGCTGCACTGGCATCGGGGCGAGCACGACCGGTGTATGTTCGGCGTGACGCTCGCAGTGTCGGCATGCGTACTTTGCGCGCGCGTTCTGGCGAACCGTCCACTTGACCTGGACGTGCAGCTGTTCACTGATATCCTCGCCGATGCGATGCATCGGATTGCCACAGCACGCGCAGCCTCGCTGGTCTTCCGGCAGATCGTAATCGACGCGTTCGCGCTTCAGGTACGCCGGCAACGGCTTGCGTCCGACCTTGCTCCGCTCAGGCTGGCTTCGTGTCGCCGGCCACGCGTTCTTCGAGATCGTGTATGTAGCCCTGGACGGCATGGGGTACGCGCTTGAGGTCGGGTGCATTCGTCATGCGCTACAGGATAGCGGAGCGCGGCGCGCTACAGGTTTACGTCAATCCGTAAAAGGCGCCTGTCGCGTTGCTGACCTGCAACGTGCCGGGCTAACCGGCGTGCTCGTAATGACGGACAGGATGACGGCGAAGCGCGTCGATATCGATGCCGTCCAACAGCCAGTGCAGCTGCTGCGTTGTCAGCTCGATCACTTCCTCATCGCGTCGCGGCCACACGAAACGGTCTTCCTCGAGCCGGCGCAGCAACAGCCAGAAGCCAGTGCGCTCGTACAGCAGGAGCTTGATCCTGTCACATTTACGATTGCGGACCGCGTAGACGGCGCCGGCAAGCGGGTCCAGCCGCATCGATTCCTCGACCAGAACAGCAAGGGTGTTGATGCCACACCGGAAATCAACCGGTTCGCGATACAGGTAGACGCGCAGGTCGTTGGCGAAGCGCAGCATCACCGGCTTCTCAACGCGTCAATCATCGTCGTGATCAATGCCGGATCCTGCCCGCTGCACTCAAATTCGAGACTCACCCCGTTGGGAAGTCGCGCCACCAGGCGCGACGGTGACGGTGGGCGCGGCGAACTTCGCACGACTTCGCGCGGCCTGAGCACCGGCGTCACGGCAGGCGACGAACGCAGATTTGCGCTTGCCGTCACAGCATCCGGTTCGGCTACCTCCACTACGGGTACGAATTCCGCCGAGCCCGTGCGGCTCGACTTCCGCGAGTCTATATGCATGAGCCGCCTGCGCTCCAGCATGATCCACTTGCGCAGCTGGTTGGCGTTCACGCCAGCCTTGAGCGCCAGGCCAGCCACCGATGCACCGGGTTTCTCGCACGCCTCGATCAGCCGTCGTTTCCCGTCGGGATCGAAGCAGCGCCTACCGCCTTCGTCGATGTGCGTGACTTTGAGAGGGAGAAAATCGAGTTCGTCTGAAGTCATGTTGCGTCCGCAAGTTGAGTGATTGCGGACGCAAGCTTGATCGTAAGCGATCTATTATCGACGTGCCTCTGCGAGTGGAGTTGAGGGCCATGAATCGCCGAGAGGCGTGGCGTGTGCTCAGTGCAGGGAAGCAGGCATTTTCCAGGGCATAAGCGCGTCGTCGTCGTCGACACTGGTCGCCAGAGGGATATGCCTGAACAGCCAGTGGAGGTAGCGGTACGGGTCGATTCGAGAGGCTTTGCAGGTTTCGACCAGAGAGTAAAGATTGGCGCTCGCAGTCGCGCCATCAACCGTGTCCGAGAACAGCCAGCCGCGGCGCCCAATTACAAACGGGCGGATCGA
>NZ_JBFRCK010000074.1:0-11191 GCF_040965775.1 Paraburkholderia sp. BR10954 | reverse complement strand
CAGGACGAAGTCTGTGATCTTTACCGAAGAAGGACTGCGTGAGTCCGAGCGGCTCTTTAAACAGCATTTCGTCATTCCAGAAAGACCGGGAAATTGATTCAACGAACTTCTAACTCACGACACTAGCGTTCGGTGACATGATCGCTCCTCTTACTGCGACCCGTTCAGCGTACCGGAGCGCCGTCTCGCGTGATCTGAACCGCAGTCGCCTCGACGTAGTCGACGCGTACGCTATCGCCCGCTTCGAGCCCGTTGAGCAACCCGTCTGACGACGCCTGCAGCACCACAGTGCGCGTCGGTCCGCGCAACGTTAGCTGACGCTTGCCGCGATCGATCTGCACCACGGTGACCACTGCCTCGACGCGGTGTAGGGCAAGGGAGGCGCCGAGCGATGCGCCGGTGGTGAATCCCTTGTCGATGCGCTCGCGGATGCCGCTTGAGTTGGACTTGTCGGCCCGCAGCAACAGCGCGCGGTTGAACGTGACGGCGACGGTGTCGCCCAGCCGTAGTTTTTGCACATCTCCGATACTCGGGTCGACCACCACGTCGACGGGTTCGCCGTTGTCTTCGAGGAGCGTCATGCTGTTTCGTCCGGGATCTATCGCGAAGACGACCGCGTTCGCATGCGTGACGCTGCTGCCCGAGAAGAGCTTGCTGGGGGCCGCCTGGGTTGTGGCTTCTTCCGCTGTTGCCGCGCGCGGCGGTGCTGCGGCGAATACAAGTCCTGCCGTGACCCCCAGCAGTCCGCATTGCCATCTGTGTTTCATCGTGTAACCCCCGCGCCGTTCAACTCAAATGCGATTGTTCACGCCGCCACGTTCGAAGAACGTGGACGGCGCAATACGTCTGTTCACACCAGCGAGCAACTGCGGCGCGTATGCAAGTTCGGCCGACCTCGCGCGGACGCGAGGATGAACGCACGCGAGCGACACGACGACGAAGGACCCTGGCAGTGCGAGAAATCCTATTAGCAAGATCCGTTTAAGCATGCTGAGCCCCGTCTGCGCTTCACGCACGGTTTCATCCTAGGGCCTCGCGCGCCAGTGCGGTTGATACATGTCAATGGCGATACGGATCTGATGCGAAGGCATGCTGTGCGGCACCAGGCGGCAAGGTGCACACCTGACGCCAATCCGAATGCCGTTCGACAATTGACGCACGCATTGCGCTGTATCGCGGAGTTCGAGACTGAGCGCGCGAATCACGTCCAGCAACCGGTTCTGTGGGGCCGTGACGTGAACCGTTCGCAGTTCGGCCTGCTTTTGTGTCATGAGCGTCTCCTGATGCTAGCGTCGTGCGTGCCTTTCACGCGCGAGCCGCAACGCCCAGATCAGCGCAAGCATCAACGTGTCGGTGCGGTCCACAGCAACGACGGTATTGGCGAACATGACGTACCTCACGCAAGCTGTGCGGATTCGGTTCGACATCAGCACCGGCACAGTTATCGATTGCAGCAGCGCGCGCGTAACGCCGCCGCACACTGCTTCGTGCCAGCGCGCGTGACCGTATACGGCCATCAGGATCAGGTCGCAGCCCTGAGCCTGCGCGGCCCGACAGCAACTTGCGTCCCACGCGCTCTCCGGTGGCGCCCTCGAGTTCGAGCACGTCGATGACCGCGTCGTGACGGGCGAGCGTATGTGCTATGTCCGTGCCCGGGATGCGCGCGCCACGCGGCGCGTCCGCCGGTCCGTGCGCCGTCACGAGGATGTCCTGTCGCGCGGGGGAAACGGCAGGGCGTCGTGAATGGCGGGGGTCGCCCTGCTATCATCATCAGCTGTTCGCCCACGTGATCGTGGATGTATGTTTCGGGGGCGGTCGGGTTCGACTGGGCGGCGATGATATGGTCAGCTAGACGCGCGTACCGCACGATGCTACACATGTCGCTCGCGTCGCCGCATCGGAATTGACCGGCGACATCTGCGTGTCGCCACGCGGCGTCGAATAGATCACGCAAAGCCGCTCGCTGCTGATCGCCCTGCCGCATCACTTCTGCTTGCATGCCGGCCGCGCCCGGTATCGCGGAGATTATGTGAGTATCTGGGATCGGCGTGATGTTCCGGCCCCACCAGCTGCGCATCAAACTGCCGGGCGACGAGCAACGCGATCTCGAGGTGCTGCCGCGCGGCCTGACTATCGTCCAGATGGACCAGCAAGTTGTGGTAGTTCATCGCATAGCAGGAGCGTCACTATCGGGCAGATCAGCGGCGCGCTGTCCACTCATTGCCGTCCTTGGCGTAACGCCGCTTGACAGCCGCCCATGCCACGCGATGCGCGCTTTTGTCGTGATGCGTATCGGCTGCATATTGCTCGTATGCAGCGTTAAATGCAGCCCAATAGATCTCCTGCGCGTGCTGCGGCAGTTGATCCTAAACCGAGTCGAGTAGATCGGCATTGCTGAAATAGGGCACTTCGTTCTCTGCTCGAAGAGTCGGCGTATGCGTCGCGTGCAGGGCGGTAGCTTCGGACTGGGTCAACATGAATGCCTCCCGTGGTCGCAATCGCGAGAGCGCCACCGGGCCGCCGGCATCCGGCAGTGGCGGACAAACTGGGATCATGGCCAGTTGCAGATGACCGCTGGGATGAAAAAAACTTGACGCTCGAATAAAAGGATGAGCACCTGCGAGGGGCAGGTGTTGACGTGTGTTAATGATGGAGCATCGGGGCGTCCGACCAAGGTGTGAGGTCTGTTGAAACGACGTCGATTGTGGTTTTACGCCACCGGCTTCGAGTCCCCTTCCCGCCGGATTTCATTCAGATCGGGGTTGGCCCTGATTTCTTCCGCATCTTGTGGAACCTGCCGTATTCGCTACGTCCATTCGTCGTAGCTGCCGACATGGTCGTTATCGCTGAGATACGGCGTTTCCGCAATTACGAACCACTTTCCCATGTAGCGTTGCAGATCGATCGGCGGACCCGCGACACAGGCGCCCGGCAGCCGCAAGAAGGGCCTGGCCCGCGCGCTTCGGTACTACATGCTGGCCACCTACTCGCTGGCGGACATCAGCTCGGTCGAGGGCTACGAAGGGTTGAAGAACTACGTGGGTGCCTTGCTCGTAAGCGACCAACTCGCAGACTCGTTCAATACGAAGTGCACACATCGTTGTATGCAGTGCTTCTAGCAATAGTACTGATAAACCAGTTTTAAAAACTATTTGTAGTTGAAGTTTCAGCTAAAACCACTACGCAATGTGAGGGGTCGTTGCTCCTTCCGTCCGCAAGGGTTGCCCTCTCTGGCTTAGCGACGTCTGAAGCCATCGCTTCGTTCGCCCCTAGGGACAAACGCCTAATTGACAGTCTAAATCGCACATCCTAATCTGCGTACAACGATGCACACATAGAAGTGCGCAGAAATGTGTGGCGGTCGGGCTCGCTTCAACGATTCACCGATGATCTCGGGAGGTAACTATGGTTCTGCTTGCTCGCTTCACTCGGCACGCCCTGACGTGCCTGGCTGTAACCGGTCTTCTCGCTGCCGGCATCCCGGCTCACGCGGATGACGCCAGCACCTGGCAAAGTGTCAGGAAAGCTGGTGTTCTCCGTTGCGGCGCGGCCATCGCGCCTCCCTATGTGATGCGTGACCCGAAGACGGGCGAATACAGTGGATTCTTTTCGGACCTTTGTCGCAGCTTTGGGCGCGACGTCCTCAAAGTAAAGGTCGAGTTCGTCGATACCACTTGGGACAACATCGTCGCCGGCTTGCAGTCCGACAAGTGGGACCTCTCAATGGCGTTGAATGACACGCCGGAACGCCAAAAAGCCATTTCCTTCTCCGCCCCTGCGACGGACTACAACGTCTCCTTTGCCTACAACAAAAACAATCCAAAAATCCCGAAGGGCGCTCAAACCATCGCCGATATCGACAAGCCGGACGTGACCGTCGCGGTCATGTCAGGATCTGCGCAGGACAAGGCGATTTCAGCTGCGCTCAAGCAAGCACGCATCATGCGCTTGCCGGGTAACGACGAGACCCGCCTCGCGCTCATGTCGAAGCGCGCGGATCTTCTCGCTGACGCAAACATCACCAACATACTTCTGACGGAAGCGCATCCCGACTGGGCGGCAGTCATTCGTCCGCAGCCGCCGCTGGCGCAACAGGAAGTCGCCTTCGGCGTCAAGAAGGAAACGCCGGCCGCTGACATTGCCGTACTCAACAAATACGTGCAGGAACAGGTCAAGTCCGGCGCCGTCGACCGCCTCATCAAGGTGTCGGTTCACGCAATGCTGGTCGCAAACAAGTAAGGCAGGCGGCGCGCACCGCGCATGAAATGCACAGCGCTAGGTACGTTTGCAGAATCACGCGTCGATTCGACTCCGACAGGTTTGAAGACGTAACGCAGCACGCAAACTGTGCATGGATCGAACAAGATGACAAGATCGTTATCCGCCAGTAACCAAGCAGTACTGACGTAGCAAGCGGCTGGCACGGTCGCCAGCCGCTATTCACTCGAGTCACACACCACGCGCCCGCGGGCGCGTTAGCTGGAGAGATTCCATGCTTTCTTCGCACCCGCTAATGAGTCGACCCGATATTCCGTCGGGCGCGTTCGAATCAGCCAACCAAACCACCTTCGGCGATTTCGTGCAGTTTCGAGGCGTCTACAAATCCTACGGTCCGAACCTCGTCGTCATGGACCACATGAACCTGGACATGCGCGCCGACGACAGGCTGGTCATCATCGGACCGAGCCGAAGTGGTAAGAGCTCGCTGCTGCGCGTAATGATGGGCCTCGAAGGCGTCCAGAGCGGCCAGATTGGTTTCCAGGGCAAGCCCTACATCTATGGAGCCGACTCGGGCAAGTCGAAGCGCATCGATACGAAGCTGCAGAAGCAGGTTGGCATGGTGTTCCAGGCTCTCGGCGGCGCCAAGAATCACCTGGTGGTGATGCCTGACGCTGACCTCGATCAGGCCGTCGATGCACTCATCGGTGCAGCCTATGGCTCGGCGGGCGACCGCTGCATGGCTATCTCGGTGGCGGTCGCCGTTGGCAACACCGGTGACCAGCTTATCGAGAAGCTGATTCCCCGCGTGAATTCGCTGGTCATCAAGAACGGTGAGAATCTCGATGCGGAAATGGGTCCTCTCGTGACGGCTGAGCATAAGGCGAAAGTCTCGGGTTACATCGAGTCGGGCGAAGCAGAAGGGGCAAAGCTCATCGTGGACGGGCGTGCTCACCCTGTCGCAGCGCAAGGCGGGTTCTTCATCGGTGGCACCCTGTTCGACGATGTGCGTACCGACATGAAAATCTACAAGGAAGAAATTTTCGGGCCGGTCCTTGCCGTCATCCGCGTTCCGGATTTCGCCAGTGCGGTCAAGCTGATCAACGCGCACGAATTCGGCAACGGCGTGTCGTTGTACACGTCGGATGGACGCGCTTGCCGCGCTTCGACGCTTCCATGTGGATGTACTCTGCAATCGGCGTGGAGCCGACGAAAGAGATTGCCGCCACGTCCGGATGCTCGATCAGCGCATCGACCGCAACCTTGTCGCCGTTCACGACATTGAACACTCCGTCGGGCAGACCTGCTTCCTTGAGCAACTCGGCAAGGCGTAGGGAAGCCGAAGGGTCGCGCTCCGAAGGCTTCAGAATGAACGTGTTGCCGCAAGCGAGCGCCACGGGGAACATTCACATCGGGACCATGACCGGAAAGTTGAACGGCGTGATGCCTGCCACGACGCCCAACGGCTGGCGGTGTCGCCCGGGCCTTCACGCGTCAGATCCAGGTGGGGATGGTCGGTGTCAACGTGCCGATCCCGGTGCCGATGGCATGGCACTCGTTCGGCGGCTGGAAGAAGTCGCTTTTCGGCGACCACCATGCGTACGGTGAAGAAGGCATCCGCTTTTATACCCGGTACAAGAGCGTGATGCAGCGCTGGCCCGCCAGCATCAGCAAGGGCGCTGAATTCACGATGCCGGTCGCAAAGTAATTCGCGTGCAGATTAGGAGCGATTTGATTCTTCAGGGATGAACTCACTGTGGGTAAGCGAGAAGCGTGAGTGATTTGGGCCGGCTCCGTACCGAAGGCGCCGGCTTTTTTTTTGCCTCCAGATTGCAAATCCCCAGTCCGGAACACACCGACGACTCGTACGAACTTCGACGACAGGACGGCTGCTTACGAACGCGCCACCGAGGATGCGCTGGCCTGGAGGAGCGGCCCAAATCGCAATTATTTGGGTGATCGTTCTCATGTGGGATGGGTGATTTTTACTACTGATCCACGATTTTGTTAAGAGGCCGAAGCCGATCCTTGGAGAACAGCAGATCCGTGCCAAAAACAGAGTAGGGCAATCGCTAAGTTGACACTTCAAGGTGGCCTTCTTGCACTGCATACAAGCCTAAACACAATAAAACATACCGTGCGGTGTATTGAAAGAGATGTGCATTCAAAGTTGACCGCTAGGACTCGAATCATGGCGCGTGAAATGATGGCAACGCGCTCTATCGTGCGATGAACATCTTCGAGAGCGGCAAGTTCGTTCAGAAAATCAAATACGGCTGCGAATTGCAGGCCGCGCCGGTCGGTAAAGCCCGTGCGCCGTTAGGCGAATTGACGGACGAAGAGAAGAAGGCAATTCGGGCCGCGATGGAGCCCATCCTGAACGCTGTTACTTTGAAAAGGCCATTGACTGGAACGGCGAGCCCGAGACGATTACCGCGGATAAGAGCGGCGCGAATCTGGCCGCGCTTGAAGGCATCAACGCAGACCGGGAAACACCGATCAGGATCCGGCAGAACAAATACCTGAACAACATTGTCGAGCAGGACCATCGAGCGATCAAACGTATAATCAAACCGATGATGGGCTTCAAGGATTTTCGGTGTGCGCGCATCATTCTCTCTGGTATTGAGGTGATGCATATGATTCGCAAGGGGCAGATGAAAGTCGACGATGACCGAACGGTAGCAGCACAATTCTACTTGCTGGTGACATAAGCAATCCTACGCATATGCGAGCATGCTCTGCCTGTCATCCTTATCGCGACAGAACCGTTAAAAACCTTAGAACCTTGGCGATATTAGAAACTCGTTTGGATATCGAAAAAACAATTTATATCCATTCAATTCGCGATTGGTGGTATGTTGGTAACAAATTTCGTGCGGCCCGTAGTGTTTGATTTTTGGCTGTGCGCGCACAAGGTCTTTCTTGATCGGTAGTTTGGCTGGGGTGAGGCGGCAGGGACGCATCTGCGGGCGGCAATCGTGATCTGAAGCGGCGCGCTCAGCTTGTTCTCGCAGATGGCGTGGACTTGACGTGCATGCGAACGCTTGCCTCTCTGGCGGGTATGGGGGAAATCGCGACATCAGCAAAGGGGTCTATGTTCGTGAAGATGCGCCCATGAATTGCCTGTTCCTTCATTGTCCGGTTGAACCGCTCGGCGACGCCGTTGGTCTGCGGCTCGGCGACGAAGGCGTAGCTCGGCGCGACGCCCCAGAACCGGATCTGGTCGCGGAAGTCGTCCGAGGTGTATTGCGAACCGTGATCCATGCGCAGCGACAACCCGCGGCCCGAATCGGCGACTACCGAGCCAAACTCGGCCAGCAGCCCCTGGGAGATCGGATCGAGGGCAGCGAAGCGGTCGCCGATTTTCGCCGCATGGATGCCGGTGCACATGCCATCGCAGTGATCAACAGCCGAGAAGATCCACACCATGCCGTCCTCCACGGTCGCAATGCGCACGCCATCGGTGCCCCCACATCTCGTTCGGGCGATCAGTCGTGATCCGGCCGTCGTGAAGGTTGGGTTCGCCTTTTGGCCGCCGGTGCGGCGAGAGCAGGCTGTGCTCGTGCATCAGCCGCAGCACGCGGGTCCGGGAAACTCGGATGTCGTGCAGGATGCGCAGCCGTGCCCAGACCTTGCGGTGGCCCTCTCCGTTGAACGGCGAGGCTGCCAGGTCGGTGCGTATGGCCTTCAGCAGGTCGGCATCGGGCATCTTCGGCTTCGGTCCACGCCTGCGCGCAACCATCGGCGTCACATTGGTGCTCTCTCTGGCACGATCGGCATGGATCGTCGAACGCGGGAATTCGAGCACCTGGCAAACCCGTTGCAATCCAAACGGCTTGCCTGCACTGACGGAGATCTCGCGGCTCATGTCGACGATCTCCGACCGGTCAAAGGGCGACGGGCCTGCAGCTCCCGGTCCCTGCGCAGGATCTCGTTTTCCATAGACAGCTCGCCCACGCGTCGCACGGCGTCATTGAGCCGCGCTTGCAGCGGATCGCTGCTCCGTGCCTTCAGGCCTGCCTCCATGCCGGCCAGTGCCAGCTCACGCCATTGCTCGAGTTCGGCGATCGTCACACCGACTTCACGGGATACGGCGTCAACGGGTTCGCCACGTAGCAACCGAACGACGACGCTACGTTTGCGGCCGGTGGACCAGCGCTTGATTTCGGCGGCGCCAGAGGCGCTTCCAGTCGCGCTACGCGCTCCTTCCAGCGCCTCTGGCGCAACCGCTTTCGTATCAGCTGTCTTCAACATCAACCACTCCAGTTTGGATCACAGTTTTACCCCAAATCTGTGTCCAAAAAAACCGGAGCCGCCGCAGTCACAACAAGTCGCATTTACGCGGCTTGATCAGCGTAGCCTTAACCGAAACCAAGAGAGGAATCTTCCGTGGCATCAAAAAAGATATTAATGCTGCTCATAGCTGCTTGGCTGGACGTTTATAACGGCCCCGTCAGCGCGCAGGCGCTTAACACCCAGTTCTTGGGTTGGATCGGCAAAAGCCAGCACGGCTACTCCTTGGACGGATCGGACTGGCACTATTGTTTCGGTGGCTCTGGAGGAAGCTGTGGAACCGTGGCGTTAACGACAGGCCATTCGTCATGCCACACCACCAGCTTTAACATCGGTGCGCAGTGGGGAATGCCGATAAAAATCGGCGAAATGGCGATCGATGTCGGGATCAATAAGTCATGGACTGCATGCAATATTCGTAGCGAAACGGTCACTTGTGGCCCTAACCCGGGCTGGAAGGGCCGCGCAGTCATCAACTTCAGCGAACGATGGGGGAAAGTCCACGTGATCGGAGCGGACAACTACCTCACCTTGCAGTCAAGCTGCCCAGCGGGATGGCGTTCCGATTGGATGGGGGGGGAGAGTTGGCGTTGCACATACGTCGGTGGCGCATATGATCGTGAAGGATATTTGCCAGAGTGGCGTGGCAGTAGCTGCAACTATCAGCGCATTTAGTTACTCAGATCGCGATTCGCCTCGTTCATTGGCTTGAGACAGCGGAGTGTCTTTGGTATCGCCACGATACCGCCAAGAGCGAGGCGTGCACTGTGTCAGACGGCTGACGTTCCTTATCTACAAAGAAAGCTTATGTCCTTCAATATAAATTTATCTTCACGGCGTCGAGTCCATCTAGCCATCGTTGGATGCTTGCTGATAGTGGTGGCAGGGTACCTCTTATTTCTCGCCGCGCCCACGGTAAGTTCGGAGCAAGCGAAGCGCGCATACAAGCCCACAGACTTGAGGTCTTACGAAGCCACCGGGACAAGCAGCAAAGAGGGAATTGCGTGGGCCGATGGCATTAATGCCGGCGGGAGTTTGGCCACCGATGACAAGCCCTCCGGAGCGGCATCCAATGATACACCTGTACAAATTGACGCGAGCCTTCGTGCGATCTTTCAGAAGATCGTGAATCGCGGCAACATGTCTCAGAATGAGCTGGATGAGTTTCGGGCTCGGCTGCAGATTGCTTTGGAAAATGCCCCCGAGGTCGCAAAGCTCGTGACTCAGTTCTATCACGACATGCCTGCCGAACAGGGCATGGAGCGAGACATTCTTCGATCCATCCTAGTTGATTCTGCAATTGGCAGAGACATAGTCTTGCAAGAAGCAAATGCCATTTGGGAGGGCAGAAACGAATCCAAATATGCCGAGATGTATGAGACTTACTTCAACATGCCAAGTCAAACGCCTCAAGAGGTCTTCAGTAAGGCGCTGAGCGATTTGAGGAGCGATGCCACGACCGATGAGAGGACCGCTGTCGCGCGACTGAATCTCATCGGCACTCTTGAGGAATCAGGCATTCCCGATGCCGCGAACTTAAGAAGTGAGGCCGTGCAGACATTGCACCAGATAGCGGACGGCCACGATAGTGAGTTGATACGTGCACTCGCTGTACAAAAACTCTTTCGGCTGAATTCCCCGGGGGAAGCTGCGAATATCGCTATCGGCCAGTTTTCCAAAGGTGCCTATCCGGACTTGGTTCGTGAAACGCTGAATTCCATCAGCAGCGGTGATGTCGAGCTTACGCCGAACTTGCGGACAGCTTTGACCATGGCTGTTAAACGTCCGTAGACGGCGTCTGTCAAACGAAGAAAAGTTGGTACGAAATTGCACAAATGTTGAGACTTCCCCGGTTCGACGACCGACTCCGACGAAGTGAGCCTTGCGTGGCGCCGGTTTCCCGTCGGCGCGAGTCAAGCAAGTTGTCGCCTCGGTCATGCGGCCAATGGCTCTATATCAGTCGAGTGCGTATGTGTTTTAACGATGCAGTCGCGCTCGGGATTCAGTGTTACTGCGCCGACAGGCGTCCAGTTCCGGGTGGCGCCGGACCAGCGCCGCGGATTTCGTTCGCGGGCCTGTAGATACGGCTTTGTCAAGTTAACGAACGTAGACTGTACGCGTACCGGTAGTTATCCTTATTAAATAGCCTTACCGATTGAGGCAGTTCCAGTCCAACCGTACCATGTGGCGAAGCGTTCCTGGAGTGCGACACGGTGACTTGCCGCTTTCATTCGATGTCAGGGTAAAGCAAATTGCTGCCGGATCGGGCCGAACCGTGAGAGAAACGCCTGAGTGCGACGCGCATCGCGAAAGCCGAGCATCTGGCGTTCGCGTCTGCGGGTCGGCTGGTGGCTATTCTCGGCGCGGTTATTCACACGCGCAACCGCCTTGACGAAAACGCGCTTCACGTGAGCGAGCTCTGGAATCTCGGACTTCGCTGCCGGATAGCTGCGTAGCTGGTCAGTGACGATCCTGCGCGGCACCGGGTTTGATCGCAGGGCTCCGGTGCAAATAGGTAGCGGTGGTCGAAATAATCTTTATAGATTTGGATACCTTATCGATTGAACAGGACGGCGTTCCAAACCGCGGGCGCGGTGGTATCGCTGAGCCTGAGCGCGCAGAGGTCGAACTGCGCCTTGCGAATGCGATGCATCAACTCGATGCCTGAAATCGTGAT
>NZ_JBFRCK010000073.1:0-11346 GCF_040965775.1 Paraburkholderia sp. BR10954 | reverse complement strand
ACAGGGGTTCCTGCATCTCATCCATTCCGCGCATCGCATCCGCTGCCAAAGATCATGAACACGATATCCATAACGCCCGTCCCTCAAACCCCGTTTACACGGGACCCAAATTCAACAGCCTGCTAGGCGTTGTTCGAGCTTCTAGACAAACCTCCCCTGGAGCACTGAAGCCTGCTTTCGCTGAGCCCACGCTGCTATCGGTGGGCGCAGCAAGCCGCGTGCGCGGTAATTTGCCATTCGTGTTCAGGTCCGGCAGCGCCCACCTGTGTCCCAGAGTCTCCCAAGCATTCCGCAAAACGCGGGATTATAAGGCTGCCCGGTTCATAACGCTTATATAGGGTTTTCCGCTAGTAACGGCTCTGCAACCCTTACAGGCCGGACCTTGTACCCTTGAACGCCCGTGTAAATCCATTTGGCATTATCTCCATCAGCTTGCTTTAGAAAAAGCCGTTGTCTAGGATTCCTTCTCACAAGCTGTGCAGATAATGCCATCTGGATTATTTTTGCTAAGGAATGCAGCAAAATGTACGGACTCGATCTTGATGCAATTGAATATCTGACCGACCGGGACGGCAACCGGATTAAGGCAGTTGTGCCAACAACCATGCTGTCATCTCTCGTAGAGTTCTGGTGTGCCGCGCGCCGCGCTCAGACCGCCGACATTGAGGCGCATGTGAGGCCCGGCATGTTCAGGACTTCGCTCGCAGGCATGCAGGGCGTGGCTTTCGCGATACAGACAACTCCACCGCCTTCCTCCAAGTTGGACCAGCGATGGTCAGCCCTATTAGACCGACTGCCTGATTCCGCTGCACCGGAGTCACCACCTGAAACAAATCAAACCGACGAATCCCACGATTTAAAGCGCAAGCGTCCACTTACCAGGCAGACCTATTTCGCTCGAGAGTTTATAAGTCCTCCGCCTCAGGAAGTCATGCAAGCCGTTAATGCGGGTGTCTATTTTATCCGCGCATGGCGCGATTATCGGAATCTGACGCGCACAGACGTCGCCGAGTTAATGGGAAAGACCGTCGATACGATTAACTGGCATGAGAACGGTTACACGCGACCAACCGGTGTCACGCTCGCACGCTTCGCCGATATCTTCGACTGCCCGGTCGAGCAGCTGACTGCGCAACCCGGCAGCAATACGCAGCCTTGGCTGACCCTGATCTCCAATCCCGAGACACCCGGCGCGGAGCCGAAGCGGGAGCCGACCGCGCCCGAGGTAACCGACTAACCCGACGCCGTGCTCGCGCACCTGCTCGATGGCAAATCCCCGCTGACCGCCTGGCGTCTTTTCCGCCGCCTTTCCCTGTCGGAGCTTGGCGACCGCTACGGATCGACGCCCGGCAATATCCGGTAGATGGAAACGGCGAGCTACCTGCGGTCGAAGTCTATCGCGAAGCTCTGCCCGATACTGAAGTGCAAGCCTGAACATCTTTTGCGGCCCGCGGGCTTGACAATACGCGAGCAGGACGAATGTCCGGCAAGCCGCCGGATTACACAGGCGATGCGCTTTACTACCGCGACCGCGAGCAGGCGGCGCAGGCCCTTGACGCGTGTCACAGCGGGCACGAACCGGCCGGCTGGTTCCGTCACCCACAGAGTGGGCGGAGGCGCGAGAATGGCGACCCTGCACGCGACGGTGTCAGCGGCGACATGCTGATCACCCACGAGCACTCCGAGGCATTCGGACGTGTCCCGAAGATCGCGAACTTCCTGGTATCGGGTGCGAGCGACGAGTCGCCGCTGCCGTCGCTGCATGATTTCGAAGTTAGCTGGATGGGATCGAACGGATTCGTGCTGACCGGTATCGAGTTCATCAGGCAGACGGCCTATGCACAGTCGTCGTGGTGCCGGGTGCCCGACCGGCAGACGAGAACAGCGCCGCAATGAACTCGAAGTCGTGGGACACTGAGCCGCAACGCGCAGAGCTCATTGCGAACGGGCCTGAAATGCGTGACGCTGCTCAACGACTTTCAGGTCCGGTGCGCTATGTCGGTGTACCCGCCGATTATGTTCTCTACGGCGTCGATCGTCTCGATCTGGTGCCGTTCCCCGACTCATGGCGCGATGGTCACGTCGTCCCCGACGAACAGGGCATCGTGAATTTCTTCCTCTCGATGTTCAGCGACGCCGGCAACGAGATACGCGAGTCGCACGCACCGCTCGCGATGCTCCTTACTGCGCATGGCCTGAGCTTCGCGGGTAGGCTCGCGTCATGGCCCGCCCTGTGGTTCTTCGGCTTCGACTGCGGCCATGCCAGTGACTATTCGCTGGGCCTACATGAGATCCTCTGCAACACAGGGTATCTGCTCTGCTGCGCGTCCCCGACTTCGCAGGCCCCGCCTTCAATACCTATCGCACGTTTGATTATGTGCAATCCGAAGTGATACCCCTGACCTCGTGCACATAGAGGCCGTCGAGCTTCGCGCCGGCGAGCGCAGGGTGCACGTGACCCCCGCCAATGAACAGGAGCGCGCACAGGTAGCGGAGCTTGCGCGGCAGGTCCAGCAGGTAACGGGACGAACGGTCAAGGTGGCATTTGCCGATCAGGGATACACGGGCAAGGAGCCAGCGCAGGCTGCATTCGACGAGGGCATTGACCTTCAGGTGATCAAACTCGAAGAAACGAAAAAGGGTTTCGTTCTGCTCCCCCGCCGGTGGGTGGTCGAGCGCAGCTTTGGCTGGCTCAACCGTTTCCGGCGTCTCGCACGTGACTATGAACGGCTTCCCGAAACTCTCGCTGGGCTTCATTTCGTCGTCTTCGCAATGCTCATGCTTGTCCACGCCGTGCCAGTACTTCAAAGTTCCTAACACGCTCTAGACCCACGCCTCGTCGTTCTTCTTGTATGCACGCGACCGCGTAAGCTCGATACCCGTCGGTTTGCAGAAGTCGCACACCGTCTCGTTCATGAAGGCGCTATCGTCGTCGCAATCTGGACCGCGCAGGGGAAACGGCAATGCAACGTGGACCTGCCTGATATGCTCCAGAACGAATGCGCCTCTGCGAAACGGCATCACCAGGCATTCGGTCCATCCCGTCGCGATATCAGTCATCACAAGCGTGTGCATGAGCTCGCTGTCGACCTTGCCGCCACCACAATGCGGCACGAAATCGATCTCGAAATAGCCGGGTAGATGACCTGCGGTCGGACTCCGCTTTCTCACGTTCACCGACACACCGCGGACGGCGCTGCCGGCACCGAATTGTAGCCTGTCGTCCATTAGAATCATCGCTGCTGCTTGTTTCCCAAAAGCGGCACGGAGAGAGCAAGAATGATTGAGAGATTTTCTGGGGAAACGGGCAAACGCCTGCGTGTTGAAGCGTTCACGGGCCAGAAGCTCGTCGGCGGCGACAAAGATCTGGCCGCGGAGCTGGCCGACATGGCCGAACTGATTCAGGTCAAGACTTGCGACGTTATCATCCACCAGGACGCCACCGACAACGACGTGTATTTCATCGTCACCGGCGCGTTCGACATCGTCGTCAACCCTGCGCCGATCCGCCGGCGGTTCCCCGGCGATTCGGTCGGAGAGATGGCAGCCGTTGAGCCGATCCAGAAACGGTCTGCGACGGTTCGTGAGGCAGAGGATTCCCTTGTCGCGAAAATCACGGAACAGCAACTGAGCGAGCTCGGCAGCCGCTATCCAGACATCTGACGCCGGATGGCAAAAGAACTCTGGAAACGCCTGATCGGGGCGCAACCAGATCGTAAACGCGAAGTGCGACAAAATCCGCGTTTTCGTGATTTCGAGCGCTGAGGCGCTTGACGTCTCGCACCTGCTACAAACCATGTTCGCACACGGCAAGTTCCTGACAGTGCCATGGAACCAGGGGTGTTCAAGGTCGCAAACCATACGCGCGACGATATCGAACGTGAGCTGGTTTAGTGCGATTTCGCGGTGGCGATCGCACATGGCGACGACGTCACCAATGCCCGCGTCACTGAATGGTCGGCGCCCGCGCGATAACGTCGTTTTCGAGCTTGGCCTATCCATGGGGCGCCTCGGCCGCAAGCGCGGAATCCTGATGGAACCGCGCGGCGAGGGCGTCAAGCTTCCAAGCGACATGGCGGCGTGACGACAATCCGCTACGTCAACGGCGAAGAGAACGATCAGAGGCGAAGTTTGGCCCGGCTGCGACTGCGCTGCGCAAGCACATCATCAGCCTTGGAACGATTTGCTAAATATCCCCGAAATCGATCTCGAAGCCGAAGGTGGGTCGTGCCACCGCCAACGTAGTATTCGACTTCAGCTTGGGGGCAAACAAGTGGGGAATATCAATGGCTCTGACCGACGATTTGAAGAAATGGGTTAGTGAAACGTTCACTGGTGAGTCGGAAGTTCAAGAGAGTACTGGGTATAAGAATACGTCGACAGCCCGATGTGCGCTAAAATTGCCTCTGCCGTCCTCGACATTACAACTCGCGTCACCGCCGATGTCTACAACATGTTGGCTGACCAGTCGAAGTAGACGAATGGCGTTGACATGTGGGCTCCAGAGTATTGGGGGGGCATGGGAGTCTGGACATACACATCGACGTGGAAAGGGCAGTCCTGCCATTGCTAGCATGTCATGGTTGGCACTTGCCGTACGGGCAATCTCAATTTTTGGTATTTCTGGTCTCAGGAAACGGGCCGAATCTCACCAATTTCTTTTCTCTGCAACGGCGCTTTTGATCAGATTACGATGATTTTTGCACAGGTTATGCATTTCGGATGCGCCGACAGGCTGCTTTCGCTTCGCGCCAGCGCAAACTTTGGTCGGAGTTAAATTCTCGAAACGCTCAAGCTACATTGTGCCTACGCATCGCGTCAAGCGGCGTCGCGCGACCACGCGACACACGCGGCATAACCGCTCAGGGCACGAAGCCAAACTGCGTCGAGATTCGCAATCAGGTCGCGATTGCACACACTCTCCTCGGAAACTACGATGCTTGGCTCGTGCTGGCCGTCGCCAAGTACAGAAAACCATGTCATGCCTCCCCCGATGCCGACGCCACGTGCCTTCAACACTGCTTCCTTTGCCGTCCATACGTCATAAAATGCGTCGGTTCGTCTGTGCATCGGCAAAGCGCTCACGTGTGCCTCGTCGCGCGGCGCAAACACCGATGACGCGAGCTTCCTCCAGTTGATGTCATTGCGAGCAAATTCGATATCGACACCAACCGTCCGTCGCCGTGCAATTGCGACCAGACCATACTGCTCGGAATGCGAAACGTTAAAGTCGAGTTGTCGACCGGGGCCCCTTTGTATCGACTTATCGAGACGCGGTCGACCACCGGTGTCTAGCTCGAAACGCAATTCACTTGCCTTCAATTCTGTTCGTTCGGCCAGCAACTGACGCAGCACGACGCGCGTGATGGCACAACGCAGCGCATCGTCGCGGCGTCGGAAGCGCGCGACCTTCGCACGCTCATCGTCCGAGAGTGGAGCGAATGCGGGACAGTCGAGCGTCGCGCGAAAATCGAAGGTGATGAAAAAGATCTCAATATCTGCTGCCGAAGCACGTGGTACAGCGAGCTCGCGCACATCGAAAGCCGACGTTGCTGGGACAGTCATCAATTCGCTCCGATAGTGACGGTACTCTTGACGAGCGAAGCCGCGCCGCAGCGCCGACATGTGCTTCGCGACATTTTCAACGCGCTGCGCTGGATGGTGCAGGCCGGTGCATCTTGGCGCATGCTCTCGACCAGCTTCCCGCCGTACGAAATGTGCGAGTGCGACGATTGCTATCCGTCGCGCGCGCGATTGGGGTCCGTGCCAGCTGTTCGCTGCGAGAACCCAATACGTCAAGGACGCTCCTTGGATGATAACGGATCCACGGCCATGCCATCTCGATCCGTAGTGCCCGCACTCTCCGATTGCCTTGATTGCTGATGCCTTGGTGACCTGGCTCTCACCACTGTCACGAGGCTCAAACCGCCGCCAGAGCAGTTCCAGTGCCAGTCGCGAGCCACCAACGGCCCCAATGCCACTCAGGCGTTTGAGGCGATCGATTCGCTTCCGCTCGGCTTCGGGAGGCTCCCGAGCGTCTCCTTTTCCAGTGTCGCCAGTTACTGCTTAAGGAGCACCAGTTGTTCGCATTCGCGCAACAGCCGTCGCTGAAGTTCCAGTGATAGTGGCGTACCGTCGTGGCACCGTACCTCGCCGCGTGCCAGACGTGCGGTGAACTTCCGGCTGTCGACTCGCCCCCAGTAACCGAGCGTGACCAGTAGCTTGCACGTGCGCCGCCGGTGTTGCGGGACTTCCCTCTGCAGTTGCCCACGGTCGCGTATGACGTTGCACGACGTCGCATCGTGCGGCAACGGCACACGGATCGCGTGCATGCGATCCCGTTTACCATGCGGCCAACACACGCAGGTTAATGGCCAGCACGATTACTTCCATTCGGTGCGTCTTGTCGCGCCACTTCTGTCGTTCAACAGAGATGCTCGCGGGATCGACAAGACAGCTTTCGATCCCTCGACCTTGCAAGGCATGACAGATCCAGAACGCGTCCTAGCCGGTCTCATAGCTTAGGGCAATCCATAGCATCTGGCAACGCCCATTTCTGCCGCTGCTGTCCAATCAGGGACAGCGCCGCCTCCAGACGTGATGCAGCCCGTGACTGCGTGACCGTATGCACGGCTGGCCGATCTTAGCTAGCTGGCCCCCATCTCAGCGTTCGATTGCTTGAGAAGCTCTTTAAGACTGCAATATGCGACAGCTTGTCGTTCCATTCTTGCGCGAGTGTGTCGGTGACAGGTCAGTTACTTGGATGGACCAGCATGAAGCACCGTTGCGCAAGATCTGCGTCGACCCGCGCGCGTTCTATAGCGCGCAGGCGTAACCGATCGGCTTCAGCGTGACGCGCTTCGAGTTCCCTGCGTATCTCCCCTGCCAAGTCATCGGCAGCCGGAGTCATCGACGCGACGATCAACGCGCAAACTGCTTCACCCGATCGGCGCTCCGTCAATTGACTGGCAGGAAGGTTCTCCAAGAGCGTCTTGTGCTTGATCGCAGACATACTAGGCTTCCTGTCTTCCGCGTAGCGTAACGGAGTCGGAAAAGCGACCACAACGACTGCGGATGGCGCCTCCCTGCAGAACGGGCGCACCCTCGCGAGGTGGCAACGATCGCGCGACTTCATACCCGCGACCATGCGTCTTGGGCTCGGTGCACTAGATAATTGGCCGACCTCAACCAGTGCCGCCTCGTATTCGTACTCCTTCTCGGATCCGCCCGCAGAAGTCGTTCGATTCATGCTTCTGGGTCGGGCACTGCCGGATGAATAACTCCCAACGCTCTGGAGCTTCGGCGAAATTCGGTGCCGTTCAAAGCCTCAGAAACTGGGCGATATTAGAAAATCGCTAGGACATCGAAAAAACATTTGATATCAATGCGGTGCGCGATCGGTGGCATGATGGTAACCATTCCGTACGGCCCACAGTGTCTGATTTGCTTGTGCGCGCACAAGGTTTTTCACTGATAGGGGCGTATGTGCGTCGGGAGGCGAATTCCAGAAGGTCGGGTACTTTATTCGGGTTTGCAAAAGTAGTTGTGTTGCCTTGTCTATGTCGCCGATCGGCGCAAACGCAAATGCATGAGCGATAGTTTGGCTGGGGCAAGGCGGCAAAGATACATCTGCGGGTGGGAGTCGTGATTTGAAGCGGCGGGCTCAGCTTCTTCTCGCAGATAGCCGTCGAATTGATGCGCATGCGAACGCTTGCCATTCTGGCGTGTATGGGAGAAATCGCGACATCAGCAGCGCCGGATATTTGTTCGTGAGTCGCTGGGAACTCGTCAACGCGCCGGCTGTGTCAAATAGCGAGCGCGTGTTCACGAACCCGCATTCAGCGGCAGCATTGCCTTCGATGCTTTCCGTGGCGGTGTCGTCGTAACGGCGGCACGCTTGGCCAAATGACTCCGGTCTTGGCTAGGAGATTAAGATGTTAAATCGTATTCCGTTGGTGCGCCCGGATCATCGGGCGAATAAACGGTTAACCTTATCAAACGCGTCTACCGTTATTGTCGGTAGCGGTACGCTGGCCATTAGGTGCGCTCAGCTAGCCAAAGAGAGGGGGCATGTGATCCGCGCGGTGCTTTGCGCGGACTCCCGGCTTTCCGATTGGGCCACTGGTGCCAATATCCTATGTTGTAGCAGCGTCGACGAGCTCTCGGCATTTCTAGATATTGAGCCCGTTGAATATATATTTTCTATCGCCAATCCGTTCATATTGCCAATGGGTGTGCTTAGGAAAGCACGTCAAGGCGCTTTCAATTACCATGACGGCCCCCTACCTCAATATGCGGGAACTCATGCCACTTCTTGGGCGTTGCTTGCCGGCGAAAGCGAGTATGCAATTACTTGGCATTGTATGGATCAAGGCGTTGATACTGGTGACGTGGTCGTTCGGCGTCAGGTTTTAATAACGCCGACCGACACCGCATTGACTCTAAACATTAAATGTTATGAGGCTGCTATCGAGGGGTTTCGCGAGTTGCTGATTGGATTGACCGACGGGGCCCTCGATATACGTCCGCAAAGGCTGCTGGACAGGAGCTACTTTCCGAGACATCGGAGGCCCGATGTTGGGGGCTGTTTACGTTGGGATCGATCTGCGGAAGATTTGTCTGCAATGGTGCGGGCCTTGGATTTCGGAGCAAATTATCCAAATCCGTTAGGATTGCCAAAGATTCTCTTAGTCAATGATCTTGTGGCAGTCAAACGCCTAAAGGTTCTGGATCGATGCTCGGATGAGCTTCCGGGTTCCTTGCTGGGGATCTACCGTTGGCATTGGCGTGTTGCGACAGCTACGCATGATGTGGATGTTTGGTTTTCTGGCCCGGACGGTCAATCTATCGACGCGTCGGCGCTCGCGAAGCATCACGGTCTGGATACAGGAGACCGTCTTCACATATTCGGTGAGGACCAGGCGTCGAGCATTACTTCCGAGCTCGAAATGTTAGCCGCGCAAGAGGCATTTTGGCGACAGCGGCTTGCGGGGTTTAGAGCGTTGCAGCTTCCCTTTTTTTCGTCGTCGGCTTTGGCCACGACGAAATGGCAGTCAAGTTCGGAGATTGCTTTTAGCGCTTTGGCTGAATTGCCGCCGATCGAGCGCATGGTACACATAGTGGTCGGCTGGCTAATCTATCTTGCCCGCATCTCAGGTGAATCTGAGCTTCAGTTGGGATGGAGTCCTACACTCAACGTATCGGGAGGTGCATCGGAAGCGACAGGGTTGCATATTGCCGGAGTCGTGCCGATGAAAATTGTAGTTGGTCTCGATGAGGCTTTTGCAGAGGTGCTTAGGACAGTTAGGACCGAATTCGCTTTGCTTCGAGCACACAAAAGTTTTGCTGGGGATCTCGTTGCGCGCTACCCGGCGTTAAAGAACATAGAGGCACTTCGATCGCGGTGCGCGTGGCCGATTGGTATCACGATAAGGGAAGGTGCTTCTTCGCATGAGCCACGATCAGCGCCTAATTCTGGAATACCTCGTTCGGGCAACGTGCTGACGCTTGAAGTGTGCTCTTTGGACGGTAGCTTTCGATGGCATTTCGATAGAAGCCGCTTGGCACCGGAGAATGTCGAACGTATCACACGGCATTTGGAACAATTGTTGGGTGCTGTGATGGCCGAGCCCCGGCAGCCGGTGGGCCGCATCGACATCCTGCCGGCGGCGGAGCGCCGGTATCTGCTGGAGGAGCTGAACCGCACGGAGGTGGCGTATCCGTCGGAGCGGTGCATCCATGAGCTGTTCGAGGCGCAGGTGCGCCGGGCACCGGAGGCGGTGGCGCTGGTGCATGAGAACGAGAGACTGAGCTATGGGGAGCTCAATGCGCGGGCCAACCGGCTGGCGCACCATCTGGTCGGACTGGGGGTGAGGCCGGACCAGCCGGTGGCGATCTGCGTGGAGCGCAGCGCGGCGATGGTGGTGGGGCTCTTGGCGATCCTGAAGGCGGGGGGCGCGTATGTGCCGCTGGATGCGGCGTATCCGGGCGCGCGGCTGCGGCAGATTCTGGGGGAGGCGGCGCCGCGGCTGGTGCTGGCCGATGCGGTGGGGCGTGCGGCGCTGGGCGGGAAGGCGCTCGCTGGCGTGGGGCTGGTGGAGCTGGAGGCGCAGTCACCGGCGTGGGCCGGGCAGCCGTCATCGGATCCGGATGCGCGCGCGCTGGGCCTGGGTCCACGTCATCTGGCCTATGTGATCTACACGTCGGGCTCCACCGGCACGCCCAAGGGCGTCATGGTCGAGCACAGAAACCTGTTGAATTATTTGCAATGGTCACATCGCAGTTATTACGAAGAAGCTTTGAATGGTTCGCCGATACTACATTCGTTGAGCTTTGACGGCATCGTTACAACTTTATTCGGGCCCCTGTTGGCAGGCGCAAGGCTGCACCTTCTAAAACCTGCTGTTGAAACTGATTTACTTTCTGCTGCTAACGATGGTCGGGTCTACGATTTGATCAAGCTGACGCCTTCGCACCTGAGCCTGTTAAACAGGCAACTGGAGTGTTACGAAGGTCCGGCTCCGACTAAGGCACTGATGGTTGGTGGGGAACCGTTAGTACCTGCGGATATTCAGTTTTGGCGAAAGCGCTTCCCGCATGTGCGTCTGATCAATCACTTCGGTCCTACAGAAGCGACAGTTGGAAGCGTCACATTCGAAATATCCAAAGTTATCGATGGATCCGCCTCTATCCCGATCGGCCGTCCGATCGCGAACACGCGGGTGTACGTGCTGGACGGTCATGGAGAGCCGGTGCCGTTCGGGGCGGCTGGGGAGCTCTACATTGGCGGGGCGGGGGTCGCGCGTGGCTACCTGAGCCGCCCCGAGCTGACAGCAGAGCGGTTCATCGCCAGTCCCTTTGTGGAGGGCGATCGGCTGTACCGCACGGGGGACCTGGCGCGGTACCTGCCGGATGGCAATCTGGAGTTTCTGGGGCGCATCGACGAGCAGGTCAAGATCCGGGGCTTTCGCATCGAGCCGGGCGAGGTGGCCGCGCACCTGTGCGGGCATGCATGGGTACGCGAGGCGGTGGTGGTGGCGCGCGAGGAGCGGGCCGGCGAGCCGCAGCTGGTGGCCTATGTGGTGGCCGCAGCGGAGGCGCAGGAAGCGCAGCTTGCGGGGACGCTGCGCGCGCATCTGGTGGGGCAGCTGCCGGACTACATGGTGCCGGCGGCGTTCGTGCCGCTGGCGGCGCTGCCGCTGACGGCCAACGGCAAGCTGGACCGCAAGGCACTGCCGGCGCCGGCTGACGATGCCTATGCGCGGCGGGGCTACGAGGCGCCGCGCGGGGAGCTCGAGACGGTGCTGGCGCAGCTGTGGGCGGAGCTGCTGGGTCTGGAGCGGGTCG
>NZ_JBFRCK010000072.1:0-12478 GCF_040965775.1 Paraburkholderia sp. BR10954 | reverse complement strand
GCAATGAAGGAGCAGGCCCTTGCGAAGATGTCGCCACTACGCGGCAAGGCGGGCCGCTTCCGCCCGACAGACCAACTGCTCGCCTTTCTGAATAGCCTGTAGGGTCACGAAACTATGTTGGGTGATCGGGGCGATGCTTCCGTTCTGAGGCGCGCAATCGTTGGGCCAATATGAACTCTTATCGATATCGCCCGACATAGTCCGGCAGGGAAGATAGTGACGCATCCAATGCGGTGTGGCCTGACGGAGTTTCTCAGCCAGTGCTGGGTGATCGGCTTCGATAATTTGAGCTGCGAGCCGGAAAAACCTGCGCATGACTTCCCACAACCGTAGGGGCTTGATGCCGGCACCGCTCTCGTCCAGGCTGCCGATCAGTGGCGTGACGGGGTTCCAGCGAACACGGCTCACCGCCATGCCACGCTCCTGCAGGTACCGGTCCAGTGCGGCGCGAGCGAGCGGTGTCAAGGTCACCCTGGCTGGCTTGCCGCCTTTGCTGGTGACGTGAAGCCAGTGATCGCCGGCGGCGTCGACCTCGATATTTCGCAGGGTCGCATTGGCCAGTTCGCTGATCCGCAGTCCCGTCGAGTAACCGAAAGCCAGCATGAACCGAAGTCGTTGTGCGGCTGGGGCTTGCCAGCCGTACGACCACTCGAGTCCGTTGGCGATGATGCGCGTGAGCAGCCATTCTCCTTCGGTGAAGGCGTGCGCGGCTTCCATCGCCATGGCGCGCTTGCTGCCGCGCACCTTGATGCCGGCAAAGGGGTTGGCCACAACATAGCGCTGCTCCACCAGCCAGCGGAACATGGCGCTGAGCACGGCAAGCGCATGGGCAATCGAACGGGCTGAGAGATTGTCGACAAACGGGCGCCAGTCCGGTGATGTGCGCGGCCGCGGTGGTCCGACCCAGCGTTCGCGCGGAGTGGGCCTGCGCAGAAACGCCCGGTAGTCGGTTGCATCCCGGGTGGTCAGCGAAGACAGCGCTTTGCCGCGGGCAACGATGGCCCAGAGGATCAGCCGTTCGGCTTCCTTGCGGTAGGCGCGCTGCGTGGCCGGGGATTCGTGCAACGCAAGCCATGCCTGGATGGCGTCGTAATCGTTGTCGACGCCCAGGATGCAGGTCGACACCGGCGCGCGGAAGACGCCACCGGAGCCGTCGACCTCGTGCGGTAGCCGTAGTTGCTCCCAGGGCGTCACGACTGACTGCCGATCCGCGTTGATCAGGGCGCGGGCCCGCTCGGTGAGCGCCGGGTGCGCGGCAAAGAAGGCTTCGATCCTTCTCGCACTGGCCGGGCCAAGACCCGGAATGACGGTCCACCACTGCCGGCGACGCGGAATCCGTACCGTGAGATCGGCCAGGGTCCGGATGCCGACCGCGTGCAAGGTGCGGGCAGCGCGATCCGGCAGCCAGTGCGCAATGTCGTCCCCGATCTGCGGGGCTGGCGCGGGCATGGTGCGCAGTAGCTCGACAGCCTGCGCGGTGGCTCGGGCATGATGCACACGCTTGTGGGCCCGGCATTCGAACAGCGTGGCCAGATCTGCCCGCTGTCGGTTACGGGCATAAAGTGCCAGCTGCCGGCGGATCTGGCCGATGATGCCGCGGGCTGACTGGCCGTGGCTGAGCCGATCTCGCAGGTACCGGTGGGCAGCCTCACGCGAGGATGCGCCCTCGTACCAGGCACGCAGCGCTGCCAGGGCATCGGCATCAGGAATGTCGGCGGCGGACGAGATCGTGGGGCGCGTTTTCATGTCATCGAGTTTAGTACAGAAACGACACCACAGAGATAATAAGGTTTATCTCTGTAGAATGCAGAAGCTCAATATTTCTGTCGTATCTCATGGATCGTGATCCCACAAAATCGAAGACTCTAGCGTCGTGTGGAGAGGATAGTCGATGATCAACAAGAACAAGCTGCTCAGCGTCTTTTCCGATGCCGAACAGGAGGCCGTGTATGGCCTGCCTGATTTCGACGATGCACAGCGGCTGGAATACCTGGCGTTGACCGAATCCGAACTGGCGCTCGCCAGCAGCCGCCCCTCGATACCCGCGCAAGTCTATTGCATCTTGCAGATCGGCTACTTCAAGGCCAAGCACGCCTTCTTCGGTTTCGATTGGGATGAGGTCGAAGACGAGTACGATTTCGTGCTGAGCCGCTATTTTCACGACGAATCGTTCGAACCCAAGCCGATTACCCGGCACGAGTACTACGCCCAGCGCGAACAGATCGCTGAACTATACGGCTATCGGCCGTGGGCGGCGGCTCTCCTGCCACAACTCGTGCAGCAAGCCGCGCAGATTGTACGTCGCGACGTGACGCCGGGATTCGTCGCCGCCGAGCTCATCGTGTGGCTCAACGAGCACAAGATGATCCGGCCCGGCTACACGACCTTGCAAGAGCTGGTCAGCGAAGCCCTGTCCGTCGAGCGTCGGCGGCTGGGCGAGCTGCTCGCTGGTGTATTGGACGAATCGACCAAAGCCGTGCTGGACCAGCTCCTGGTGCGCGATGATACCCTGTCGCAACTGGCGGCACTGAAACAGGACGCCAAGGATTTCGGCTGGCGTCAGATGGTCCGCGAACGCGAGAAGCGCGCCACGCTGCAGCCGTTTCACGAAATCGCCAAGACGTTGCTGCCCCGGCTGGGCATCTCGCAGCAGAATGTGCTGTATTACGCCAGCCTGGCGAACTTCTATACCGTCCACGACCTGCGCAACCTGAAGGCGGACCAGACGCAGCTCTACCTGCTGTGTTACGCCTGGGTGCGCTTCCGGCAGCTCACCGACAATCTGGTCGATGCGATGGCCTTCCACATGAAGCAGCTCGAGGAAGAGAGCGGCGCCGGCGCGAAACAGTCCCTCGTCGCCGAGCAGGTGAAACGCCATCGAGAAACGCCGCAGATCGGCCGCCTGTTGTCGCTCTATGTGGATAACAGCGTAGCCGATCCCACGCCGTTCGGCGAGGTGCGTCAGCGTGCCTACAAAATCATGGCAAAGGATGTGCTACAAAACACGGCGCAACGCATGGCTGTCAAGCCGCTGAGTCAACTGGCACTGCACTGGCTGGCAGTGGACGACCTGGCCAAACGTATTCGCCGTCATCTGCGTCCCCTGTACGTCGAGCTCGACCTCGTCGGCACCGCCCCGGACAACCCGTGGCTTGCGGCACTGGCCTGGGTCAAGGGGGTGTTCGCCAAACAGCAGCGCCTGTCACAACGACCGCTCGCCGAATGTCCCGCGGCCACACTGCCGAAGCGCTTGCGACCGTACCTGTTGATCTTCGGCGTCGATGGTCAGCCGACCGGCTTGCACGCCGATCGCTACGAATTCTGGTTATACCGCCAGATCCGGAAGCGCTTCCAGTCAGGTGAGATCTATCTCGACGACAGCCTGCAACATCGCCACTTCTCCGACGAGCTTGTTTCAGGCCGACGCGCTGGTACAGATGGATATCCCGTTCCTGCAGCAGCCAATCGATGCCCAACTCGAAGCGCTCGCGGCCGAGTTGCATACACAATGGCTGGCCTTCAACCGCGAGCTGAAACAGGGCAGGCTGACGCACCTGGAATACGACAAGGATACGCAGAAGCTGATCTGGCGCAAACCGAAAACCGAGAAGCAGAAGGTGCATGAACAGGCCTTCTACGAGCAGCTTCCGTTCTGCGATGTCGCCGACGTGTTCCGCTTCGTCAATGGTCAGTGCCAGTTCCTGTCGGCGATGAAGCCATTGCAGCCGCGCTACGTGAAGAAGGTTGCGGCCCCAGACAGCCTGATGGCGGTTATCATCGCTCAGGCCATGAACCATGGCAATCAGGTCATGGCACGCACCAGCGACATTCCGTACCACGTTCTGGATAGCACCTACCAGCAGTATCTGCGTCAGGCGACGCTGCATGCGGCCAATCACTGCATCAGCAATGCCATCGCCGCGCTATCGATCTTCCCTCACTACTCGTTCGATCTCGATGTGCTGTATGGTGCTGTCGACGGGCAGAAATTCGGCGTCGAGCGACCGACCGTAAAGGCGCGTTACTCGCGCAAATATTTCGGACGCGGCAAAGGCGTCGTCGCCTACACGCTGCTGTGCAATCACGTCCCGCTGAACGGCTACCTGATCGGCGCGCACGAATACGAGGCGCATCATGTATTTGACATCTGGTACCGCAACACGTCGGATATCGTGCCAACTGCGATCACCGGCGACATGCATAGCATCAACAAGGCCAATTTCGCCATCCTGTACTGGTTCGGGTTACGCTTCGAACCGCGCTTCACAAACCTCGATGACCAGTTGCTGGAACTGTATTGCATCGGCGACCCGGCGTTGTACGGGAAGTGTCTGATTCAGCCAGTCGGCCAGATCGACCGGCAGCTCATCACCAGCGAGAAGACCAATATCGATCAGATCGTCGCCACGCTGGGCCTCAAGGAGATCACGCAGGGCTCGCCGATCCGCAAACTATGCACGTACTCGCCGGAAAATCCAACACGTCGCGCGATCTTCGAGTTCGACAAGCTCATCCGCAGCATCTACACGTTGCGCTACCTGCGCGACCCGCAGCTCGAGCGAAACGTGCATCGCTCGCAAAACCGCCTCGAGTCCTACCATCAGCTCCGTTCGACCATCGACCAGGTCGGTGGCAAGATAGAACTGACCGGTCGCACCGACACCGAAATCGAGATTAGCAACCAGTGCGCCCGGCTGATTGCCAACGTGATCATCTTTTACAACTCGGCGATTCTGTCCCGTCTACTGACGAAATGGGAGGCCAGCGGCAACACCAGGGCGCTGGCGCGGCTCCCGCAGATATCGCCGGCGGCCTGGCGGCATATCCTGCTGAACGGACACTACACTTTTCAAAGCGGCAACAAAATTGACCTGGACGCGCTCATAGCCGGGTTCGAACTGGAGTGATGGAAGTCTCGGCGGTTCCGGCCTGGAACCGTTGGTAGGTAACCGAGCGGGGCTTCCGCGTGAAAACCTGAAGTAGGCTAGCATTGTTCGGCAGGGTAGGCGCGCAGTTCGTTGCTGGCGCAACTATGTAATCTTGATGTCGAACAAAGCCGCCGGTACGTAAGTATGTAATGCTGGGCGTTGTTACATCGCCCAAAACTCGATTTCTGCAAAACGCGCCACGTGTACGATGGCCTCTCGCTCCATGACATCTCATCTCGCCGTTGCCACATTCGTTGTATCGATTGCGGCTCAAACTGCATTCGCCCAGCAGCCCGACACGACAACACCAACGTCGAAGGCAGCCACGGCCCAGTCCAACACCTCAACTTACAATCAGCCATCGAAAGCAATTCTCGATGTGATGCTCGCGGCGCCGCCACCGATACCGGTCATCAGCCCAAGCGCCGATCGGGCACTGCTCGTCAGCTCGCAGGAATATCCGTCTATCGCACGAGTTGCAACGCCGTTCCTGCGGCTTGCTGGCGTGCGTGTTGAGCCCGCCAACCGCAGCCGGCACGACACGCCAGGTGGCTATGGCATCCCGCCGTGTGCTACCGGTTTCGAACTGATGCTGTTCGCGACTGGCGCCATGCGGCACATAGCACTACCGCCCGGCGTCTGCGCAACGGGTCCAAGCTGGAACGCCGACGGTAAGCGCTTCGCATTCGAAAACGTGACCGCATATTCGGTCGATCTGTGGATCGGCGACGGCGAAACAGGCGCAGTGCGCCGTATTCCAGGTGTGCAGTTGAATCCGATGTTCGGCGGCGAACTGATGTGGATGCCCGACCAGACCTCGCTGCTCGTGAAAATGATTCCCGCGCACCAGGGCCCGCCGCCTGTCGCCATCGACGAATCGGTCGGCCCGGGCATCCAGGAATCCGACGGCCGGCGCGGCCAGAGTAGCACGTACGAAGCACGCGACACGCTGGGGAGCGTCCACGACGAAGCGCTGTTCGACTATTACGGCACCTCGCAACTCGCGAGGGTCGACGCACGCACACTCGCCGTCACGCCGCTCGGTGCTCCTGCGTTGCTCGACGGCATCAGGCCGGCGCCGGATGGGCGGCACGTGCTGGTGTCCACGATCCGGCGGCCGTATTCGTACGTGACGACTTTCGGGCGCTTCCCGCACGATTACACGGTGTGGGACATTGCGAACCGCACGCAGATCGCCACACACCTGATCGTGTCGCGTTCGCTCGCCGACCGCGTACCGGTCTCCGGCGTGCCGCTCGGGCCGCGCGAGTTCTCGTGGCGGCCGACCGAACCGGCTACGCTGGTGTGGGCCGAGTCGCTCGACGGCGGCGACTGGAACGTCGATGTGCCCGAGCGCGACAAGGTCATGATGCTGAGGGCGCCGTTCGACGGAGCGCCGCACGAACTGACACGTTTGCGCCAACGCTACGCAGGCTTCGGATGGACCTCGCAGCCGGACATCGCGCTGCTCTCCGAGTACGACAACAACCGTCACTGGTGGCGCACCTTCATCGTCGACGTTGATGCTCCGCACGTCACGCAGCGCGTGCTGTGGGATCTATCGAGCAACGAGCAATATGCGAATCCCGGTACACCGGTCATGCGGATTCAGCCGAACGGTTTTCCCGTGATCCGCGTCCATGACGACGCGATCTTTCTCAACGGACAAGGCGCGTCGCCTACCGGTAACCGTCCGTTCCTCGACCGGCTCGACCTCGCGACGCTCAAGACCGAGCGCCTGTTCCGCAGCGACAAGACTGCCCTTGAGTTCTTCCTTGGGTTCACCGGTCATGGAACTGGGTCGTTCCTGACCTGGCACCAGTCGGCGATGGATCCGCCAAACCTGTTCGAGCGTACGCTCGGTGTCCCGGTCGACGCGCCACCGGGCGAAGCGCGCTATGCCTCGAGCTCCACCGCCCTCACCCATTTCGTCGATCCGACGCCAGTGGTGCGTCAAATCAAGAAGCGCCTCGTCAAGTACAAGCGCGCCGACGGGCTCGACCTGTCCTTCACGCTGTACATGCCACCGGGTTATCAGGAGGGCACGCGTGTTCCCGCGATCCTGTCCGCCTATCCGCGCGACTACGCCGATGCAGCGACGGCCGGCCAGGTGGGCAGCTCCGAGCAGACGTTCACGCACCTGAAGAATTACCAGCTGATGCTGCTCGCCGGCTACGCGATTATCGATAACGTCTCCTTTCCAGTCATCGGCGACCCAAAGCATGCCTACGACACCTACAACGAGCAGCTCGTCGCCGACGCCATGGCCGCAGTCGATAAGGCGGTACGGCTCGGGGTCGTCGACCCGGAGCGCATCGGCGTGACGGGTCATAGTCACGGCGCGCTGATGACGGCCAATCTGCTGGCGCACTCCGACATGTTTCGTGCCGGTGTGGCAACGAGCGGCGCCTACAACAAGGCGCTCACGCCGTTCGGCTTCCAGAGCGAGCGGCGCTCGGTGTGGCAGGCGCAGGACGTTTATCTCAAGGTGTCGCCGTTTTTCTATGCCGACCGGTTGAAAACTCCGCTGCTGATCGTGCACGGCATGGATGATGCGAATCCCGGTACCACGCCGCTCCAGGCGACGCTGCTATACGAGGCACTGCGCGGCAACGGCGGTACGACACGGCTGGTGATGCTGCCGCACGAGCCTCACTGGTACTCGGCGCTCGAATCGAATGAGCAACTCGTGTACGAAATGGAGCGCTGGTTCGACCGCTACGTGAAAAATGCGCCGCAGCGTTCATCCGGTGCGACGGTCGTCGCAACACCACACGCGCAATAAACGGCCCCGCGCCAAGAGCGCGGAGTATTCCGGGGGAGAAAGCTTGAGTTGCCGTAAATCCTTGCCAGGTTTGGCTTGGTTAGGTATTCCACGCTCATCCGGCCAGCTTCGTTTGCTCATAAACCCTTCAAGACCGATATCCAACCTTCGGGGTTCAGTCCATCTGGGTGGTGCAACAAAATCGACCTGGACGCGCTCATAGCCGGGCTCGAATTGGAGCGACGGAAATTTCTGGGGTTCCGGCTTGGAACCCCTTGAAGGAAGTTGCGGACATACTTCGCCATCGAAGCATCGATACGACAGCGATCTATACAAAGATCGATCGTCGAAGCCTTGATGCCGTGGCGCTTCCCTGGCTGGGGAGAACGTCATGAAGAATTCCGCAAAACCAGCTGATACGATGATCTCGCAGGCGAAGACGTATCTGGCACAGAGACGTTCCCTCGGTTTCGACCTTAAGATCTCTGGCTCGATCCTGATGGACTTCGCGCGCTTCGCAGATGCCATGCCCCAGCCTGGCCCGATTACCGAAGAACTTGCTCTTGCCTGAGCACATTCAACAAAGTGCGAAAGGGCCATTACCTGGGCGCGCCGAATTGAGGTGATCCGGCCGTTCGCAAAGTATCTGAAGCAGTTCTCTCCCGAGGCCATCGTTCCGCGACGCGACCTTTGCGGGCAAGCTCATCGTCGTCTGGCACCACATATCTACACGGAGCGGGAACTCAATGAACTAGTCGCAGCGTCGGCGGCGTTATTGCCCGCCGGTTCGATTAGACCGCTCACCTATGAAGCGTTGTTCGGTTTGATCGCGGCAACCGGTCTGCGTATCTCGGAAGCCATTAATCTGTCCAGGAGCGACGTCAACCTTGACGACGGAACGCTGATCGTGCGCGAGACGAAGTTCCACAAGTCACGCCTCATTCGACTGCATCCTACTGTAACGCGCGTCCTCGAACGTTACGCTGATCGACGATTGCGGGTTATCGCTGCGGTGCCGTGCAATTCATTCTTCGTCGGTACAAGTGGTAAGAAGTTGCCTATTCGAACAGTGGAGGGGACGTTCGATCGTATTCGCAGGCAACTTGCAACACTGTGTCCATTCTCCGCAGTTTGTGGACACTGTCGGTCACTCGTGCCCGTTGCGGCCAATATTGTATCTTCTACGCGGAACGTGGCGACGGTACAGATCGAACGCTTACTATCAAGGTCAAGGGACAGTGGAAGTACTTCTACCGGGCCGTGGACAAAGCGGGAGACACGCTCGATTTCCTGCTGCGCGCCCACCGTGACAAGGCTGCCGCGAAGCGCTACTTAGAAAAGTCGATCGAGTGGAACGGCGAACCCGAGGTGGTGACGATCGACAAGAGTGGGGCGTATCTCGCTGCGCTTGAGGCTATCCACGCCGGGCGCGAGACGCCGATCAGGATCCGTCAGTCGAAGTATCTGAATAACATCGTCGAACAGGACCACCGCGCGATCAAGCGCCGGACCCGCCCGATGCTCAGGTTCCAGAAATTTCGTTGCGCCCGCATTCTCCTAGGTGGCATCGAAGTCATGCACATGATCGTCAAGGAGCAATTGAACGATTGCAGCGTTGGTCAAACTCCCGCACTGCAGTTCTATTCGCTGGCTGGATAAGGAATCCATACCATATCAGTCTTGCCCGACCTTTCGCTCATACTGCGACAGGACCACTTATCGCATCAGCGTCGGACCGTTTCGTAGCTGACGATAACCCCGCGCTCGAACAGCAGCGCTTCGATATCACGCAGGCTGAGCTGAAATCTGAAGGCAGCGCACCGCGCGACTGATGACCGCGGCCGGGAAGCGATGACCGTGGTAAAGCGATTTCGCATTCTTCATCACGAGATTTTACCCGACCATCTCAGCAACGTGACAGCGCCCCGCGACAACGTGACAACGTGACAACGTGACAACGTGACAACGCCGTTTGATCGCACCCTCCACTCTACCTCTTACTACAATTTCACGATTTCGAGGAGGTTTTTCTTGCCCTCCTTGTAATTGACTAGCGAGATCGCCGACTGCTCAGTGGAACCGGATGTCGTCGGGGTCGTACTTCCCGCCACCGGTCAAGCAAGTTGAGATTCCAAAGGCAACGGGTGGTATTCGCGAGTTGGGCGTGCCCACGGTGAGTGACCGTGTGGCGCAGACTGCGGTCAAGCTCCTCACAGGACCACCGTGCCATCAAGCGTCGCACCCGTCCAACGCTGGGATTCAAAGATTTTCGCTGTGCCCGCATCATTCTGGGTGGCATCGAAGTCATGCATATGATCGTCAAGGGCAGATGAAATGCATTCGCGGCACTCAACCATCTGCCGCTGAGAAATTTTACTCGCTGGTGAAATAAGCAATCCTATGATATCGCGCTTTACTGTGACCGTTGCCCTTATCGCGACAAAATCTGACAACTTCGACATACGTGGTCTGGAATTGGACAAACAGGACAGCCATCAAGGCTGCTTGTCGGCTATTTTTCAGTTTGTTGCTAGTTTTACACATGGCGCGAACATTGCTCAGCATGGTTGATCCAAGCTCATTCGACTGGGAATTGGTATCGGTTATTAAGGTTAAAGTCACTCCTTTAATTGGTACCGTACGAAGGTACCTTACCGTCGACTTGAAGGAGTTCAATATGTTCGAAGTCTAAAAAATTTTGTTTGGTGGCTTGCTAATCGCTATCACCTTTGTAAGTGATACTGTTTGTGCACAGGCTCTTGAACCCGACCCCAAGGGCACAGGTCGACCACGCACGCTGTTACCGCGTCGTTTGGAATGCATCGCTCGTGGGCCTACAAGATCACGGCGCAGGCGCGAGGCCGTGGTCGTGCAGTGCGAGCGCTGGGGTCCTCTGGGGCTGTCCTTATCTCGATATCCATATTGGAAGTTGGTGGATTTGCAAATAGACGCTGGCCAGCCGATAAGCCCGACCTTTTTTGGACTATGGTGGCGCCTGACCGAACGCACCACGCTATAGCGATCCCGCGCCAACTGATCTATCTAAGACGTGCAGTCGGTCTTGTAGACGATCTACCGCGCATTCAACCGGGGTGAATGCCCCGAATGTGGTTCTCGGCATCGTATCGTACTTCGCAAACGGGGATTCGTCGCTTCCGACAATGGGCGCCATGTCCCGCAGTTTCAGACTCCCCTGGAATCGCGAGGAGAACATGAATTACCGGATTAATATTAACGATCAGCTCACAAATCCTGATAATGAGTGGATTGACGACGGCGAGCGCAATCTCATCACGTGTCAGGACATCGGTCCTCAACTGTTCGCGGCATCCTCAGCACAGACGGAGATCTGGCTTGCCGAACAAATTAACCCATGCAACCCTGTCTACAACATTGGACAATACACCGAAATACACGGATGCATTGATCCCGCGGTGTTCGAGGAATCTTTACGCGCAGTGGTCCAGGAAACGGAAACTTTACGTTGCCAACTTATTGAGGTGAACGGGTCGATCCGAGCGTTCGTTGTCCCATCCCTCGATTGGTCGTTGCCAACTGTCGATTTCAGTTCAAAAGCAGCTCCCACGAGAGAGGCTGCCAGATGGATGGAGGTTAATTTCGAAACTCCATTCGATATGAAAAAGGGGCCCCTATTTTACTATGCCTTACTTAAGGTTGCTGCTGATTGCTTTATTTGGTATCAACGTTACCACCATAGTGTGATGGATGGTCATAGTGGCGTACTCGTTGCGCGTCGCGTTGCTCATTTCTACAGTATGCGCATTAGAGGGAGGAAAGCAGACAAATCCTATTTTTCTCCCATATCACACCTGTTAGGAAGCGATGCACGATATCGTGGCTCATTTGCCTTTGAGCGCGACAAGAAATACTGGATGAGACGTTGCTCGGACTGGCCAGCCACCGTTACGTTAGCGAATCGGTATGCTCCCGCTTTACGGCATCGCCTTCGCCAGACTGCTTATATTTCATCTCAATCGTTACGGGAACTTTTTAGCGACCATAGTCGCCTGGCAAATCAAATAACGGTAGCTGTTGCCGTCTATCTCTACCGATTTACTGGCGCCGAGGAAATACCGCTGGGTTTTACTGTCGCAGCCCGCTTGGGCGAGGATCGCTTAACTCCCAGTATGACGGCAAATGTCCTGCCCATTCGACTATCCGTTCACCATACGAACAGTGCGATGGAATTAATGGTGCAGGCTGCTGAGCAAATTCAACGCGGCCTTCGGCATCAACGTTATCGTAGCGAAGTGCTGGGACGAGATCTCGACCGGCTTCACACACAGCCACTTTTTGGCCCTACCGTAAACCTAATGCCCTTCGATTATGGCTTGTCGTTCGGCTCTTGCTCGTCGACGACCCATAATCTTGGCAATGCTACGGTCAACGACCTGATGGTCTCGATTTATTCGCCGTCCAGCGGCGGAGAGGTGAGAATCGATTTCGATGCGAACCCCGATATTTATTCGGAAGCTGAATTGATTGCTCATCAGAGACGCTTCTTGAAGGTGTTAGGTGCAGTTGTCGACGATCCCACTCAATCGATTGGTCGTATCGATCTACTTGAATCTGATGAGCGGAATTTGTTGTTGAAAACTTGGAATCGAACTGAGACGGAATATCAACTGGATCGGTGCGTCCACCAGTTGTTCGAAGAGCAAACCAAGCGAACGCCCGAAGCCGTGGCCATCGTTCACGAAGGCGAGCAACTCAGCTATGCACAACTCAATGCGCGCGCCAACCGGCTTGCCCATCAACTCGTCGC
>NZ_JBFRCK010000071.1:0-13056 GCF_040965775.1 Paraburkholderia sp. BR10954 | reverse complement strand
AGGGGCGAGGCCAGAAGACCGGCACTCGCCTTGAACCCGATGGGTGACTGGTGCGGATCAGTTCCGCAACCAGGTGAACGAAATACCGGATGCGTCGCGGCGCTTCGCTTCACGCGGGGTTGGCGAAGGTTTCGCAACAACGCAAGGCCGCGCCTTGTGCGTAGTGCTGTACCGCTTTCCAACGGCCTTTCAACGGGTGACAATGCCGTCCGTCATGATAGAAATGGGTCACGGCAACGATGGCATGCGTAGCCTAGCGCGCAGGGCGACAACGGCAGACGCGCCTGCCATTTTGGTATAAAATAGATGCCAAATGGCAGGAGGTGAAACCATGAATCTTATCGGAAGGGTCTCAGCCGACTCACTGCTCGGAGGTCGCACTGTTTTCCCGCGCGCCCCTCGATCGGGGCTGGAATGGGTAGACGTGGTCCGCCATGGGATTTCATCGCAGGCGCTCGATGCGATGCTCAGATCGATCGGACTATCGCAGGCGGAGTTGGCGCAGGCGCTCGATATTCCTGAGCGAACGCTGGCACGACGCAAGCGGGAAGGCGTGTTGAGTCGTGAAGAGTCAGCAAAGCTGCTGCGGCTCGCGCGCGTGGTCGCGCGCGCTGCAGAGGTTTTTGAGGATCTCGACACGGCGCTCGCGTGGCTTAAGACACCGATTGCGGCGCTGGAAGGTTCGACACCTCTCAGCCTTGTGGATACCGACATTGGTACCGATAGCGTGATGGACACGCTCGGGCGCATCGAGCATGGCGTGTTTGCGTGATGCTCACGGTATGGCGGGTGGTCACCGAGCGGTACGCGGATACGGCTTTCTCTGGGGAAGGTGCTCGACTGTATGGTGGCCGGTGGAATCCCAAAGGTGTCGCGATGGTGTACACGGCGCACACGCAATCGTTGGCGCTCCTAGAGATGCTGGTCCAAGATTCGCCGTTGCGTGCGCACTATGTGATGATCCCAGCCAGATTCCCCGAAAGAATCGTTGAACGTATCGATCCAGCCACTTTGCCCGCCGACTGGCGGGACATCTCCGCGCGTGGTGAACTCCAGCAGATCGGGGCTACTTGGTCGCAGGCGCACGCAAGTGCGGTGCTGGCCGTTCCCAGTGCAGTCGTCCCGGCTGAATTCAATTATCTATTCAATCCCCATCATACTGATTTTGCTCACGTCGAAATCGGTGCGCGCGAGGAGTGGCTGACCGACCCGCGGTTGTTGCGGCGCGCTGCGCCACCGACATAGCGAGCCACGCGTGAGTGTCGAGAAACGGCGCCAAAGGGCAACAGAAGGCAACTTGACATAATTCCGAAAACGATTGAAACGAACGAGCGTGCGGTGTTTCCTCGCAGCGCTTTCGGCCCCCGCGACAGGCTGCCGGCAAACAGCAATGACTTGCATGGCGTGGCGGGGCAAAATTGGCGCGCTATATAATAGGTCGGGGATACGGGCTCACCGTACCACGAGACCGGGTTCCGAGATAACTGAACCGCATTATGGCCGGTGCGCTGCGATAACTCATAATTGCTTCCGCCCCATGGAAACCACGAGCCTAGAACGTGCGGTCTGCTTCTGCGACCACGTCGCGAAGGTCTAAACCCGCAATGGCTCGTTTGATAAGACCAACGGCGCAGCAGCAGGCGATCGTCGACGCCGTCTCCACGGGCGGCAACATAAAGATCAAAGCGTACGCTGGCGCGGGAAAAACTTCGACGCTGCTTCTTGTCGCAGACCGTCTTTCACATCGGCGCGGTACCTATCTCGCATTCAACCGCGAAATCGCAGAACACGCGAGGCGCGGCTTTCCCCCAAACGTCGCATCAGGGACTGTCCACTCGCGTGCCTACAGATCTGTCTCATCTGCGCTTAGCGCTCGGGTGAATCTACCGGCAGAGCCGCCACAAGAACTCGCGGCCCGTTATGGCCTCGATCCGGTCGAGGTACCACTCGTCACGGGCAAGATCGTCGAGATCACGCCATTTGAGATAGGTCGCATGATTGTCGACGGTCTTGGGGCGAATTCAACCGGTCGATGCAATAGTTCGATGGAACCGTTCAGCCGGTGTTTCATAGTCCAGCGTTTTCCTTGGGCGCTCGTTCAGCCTTCGTGCCACGGCATTGAGTCTGGCCTGTGAGTAGACCGACAGGTCGATGCCTTTCGGGAAGTACTGTCTCAACAGGCCGTTGGTATTTTCGTTCGAGCCGCGTTGCCAGGGATGTTTCGGATCGCAGAAGTACACGGCAATGTCAGTGGCAATGGTGAACTGCTTGTGATTCGCCATCTCTGTTCCCCGATCCCAGGTCAGCGATTTATACAGTTCCTGCGGCAGCTTGCCAGCATGTCTGATGAGCGCGTTGACCACGGTTTCGCTGTCCTTGCTGGCGATCTTCACCAGCATCACATAGCGCGTCTGACGCTCTACAAGCGTTGCAATCTGGCTACCGCCACTGCCACACAGGAGATCGCCTTCCCAGTGTCCCGGCACCGCGCGATCTTCCACAGTGGCAGGGCGATCACTGATTGATACCGCGTCGCGGATCCTGCCGTGGTCGTCCGTTTTCTGCGTGTGATGGCGCGAGCGACGCATGGCTCGTGTGCGCCGTAGATGCTCCAGCAGTTCTTTCTTCAATGCACCCCTTGCCTGAATGAAAAGACTGCGGTAGATGGTCTCGTGTGACACGTGGTAGTCCTCTTTGCCCCGCCAGGCGCGTTTGAGCCATCCAGCAATCTGCTGAGGCGACCACTGCAACTGGAGCTTGCCGGCCACGATATGGGCCAGCTTCCGATGTTCGACCAGTTTGCAGACCTTGGGGCGCAGCGACCGATCCCATGCAAGCTGGTCGGCGTGGCTGGCCCGATAGCCATCCTGTCCACTGTTGCGCTTGATCTCGCGACAGACCGTGGACGGTGACCGCGACAGCCGCCGGGCAATTGACTGGATCGAATCGCCCGCGACGAGACCTCGCGAAATCTCCTCGCGCTCGGCAAGCGTCAGCGCCAGCCTCGATCGTCGGCGTGGCGCAGGCTGGATTCCTCCAGTTTGCGCCAGAATTCCCTGTACCGACGAATGATTGCGATCAAATAGCTGGGCGATGTGCTGCAACGACTCGCCTGCACGCCAGCGCGCCCACATCAACGCCTTCTGGCTCTCGCTGTAGTAGATCCGGCGCCTCTGTTTCATTTGCAACACTCCCGCTGCTCATGCGACGTTCATTGTGTTGCATCGACCGGTTGAATCCGCCCCCGGAATCGGCCGTTAGCCGGTCTCGAAGGGCCGAGAGCAGGAACGCCCACCAGATCGCGCCTCTCTCCGGAAATCAAGCGATGCACGCTGAGCAAGACTCGGGCTACGCGACAAAAATGCACGGCACCAACACGGTCGTCCAGCAGGCACGAGAAGGCACCGCAGCGGAAGGAACCACTGAGGTGCCAGGAACGTCGTCGTTCTATTGGCCCACACCGTGATGTGCTGCCGCTATGGCAGCATCACGCTCTTTTTTGGCTGCTGCCTTTTTCTCATCGAAAACTTTTTGCGCAGCGGCTACGTGCTTGTTATAGACACGATTGGCTGCGGCCACCTGTTGGTGCATCCTCACGATTTCGTCGGGATGCTCTGCAGCCGGCCGGCGCACTGGTTGCGGAATTGTCTTGAGCCCAAACGGACGGGGTTGAAAGCGCTGCAACGAAAACGACCGAAGCGGCAACCACAAGAAATTTCATGATGAACTCCCGGGGGATATTGCGGATATGTCGCCGTCCAAACGTCGACGGATTTCTCACCCTACTTGGCCAAGCGAGAGAGACCAATGGGACCAAAGTCCGATAGCGGCCCCGGAACTCCGTGTTCCACCGCGCTGGAGCCCGGCTCCATTGAAACGCAGCGAGCGGCCGACAACGCTCACGTCAAAGGCGAGTGCACAGCCCCTCTGGCGGCATGGCCCTTGCGTGACTGTGCAAGCGCTTGGTTTCGGAAAACTGAGGCGGGGACCTGTCAGTCGACGGACTGGCAGCGGGCTAACCTGCCATTAGCGTCAGTTCAGAAGCCACAGACGTGGAATATCGGTGGCGGTGAAAGATGACGCAAAGGAGAAAATCGGTGCCGGCAAGAACGATTAGTAAGGATCAGTTCGAACAGTACCGACGTCTCTGCCTGCTCCTTGCTGACGTACGCGAAATCGTCAAGGATAAGGAGATCGAAGCGATCCAGCCGCGGCTTCAGATGGATCGTGCCCTGCATGGACGCGCCGACGCGCCGGTTGTATCGGTGACTGCGCCATTCGTATTCAACTGTCCCGGCGCGGCTGGTCGTCGTCCGGAAACGGAAAGGGACGTACTTGTACCGGCAGCGATGAGCATTTCTGCAGACAGTAACCCCCAGCGTATTTGACCTTTTCGCAGCGTGATGACTGCATTACGTCGTCCTACAATGGTCAATGGGGGAGCAAGATGAAACATAGACTGATATCTGGTCTGCTGAGCGGCGCACTGCTTGCCGGTTGCATGTCCGCCGGGGTCGAAGTGAGGCCAGAACAGATGGCGGCCTTCAGGCGTGGTGCGACGACGCTTGGGGACGTGACAGCCAAGCTCGGACCAGCATCAGTGCAGACTGCTCTGGACGACGGCACGACGTTGCTCGTCTACACGTTCGTGACGTCGAGGCCCCATCCCGAGAACTACATTCCGTTCATCGGGGCGCTGGTTGGCGGAGCCGACACGCGTTCATCGGCCGCCGTATTCCTGTTCGACGGGCACGGCGTGCTCAAGAGTGCGAACACTACGACCTCAAACGTTGGCACGGGCCTAAGCACTGAGCGGCACAGCGCACCGGTGCCCATCGTGGAAGCACCAGTTGCGGCTGAAAGCCATCGGCCGGCCGCCGTGCAGGGCATTGAGCCTCCCGCCGCGGTCGAGACTGTTCCGCCGGCCGCCGCGGAGGGTGTCGGGCCACTTCAGGAAGAAGACCAACCAGCACTGGAGAACAGCACGGAAACGCCACCGCAATGAGGGCCCTGACAACGCCGGATCGGTGAATCAAACATCGCCTTTCCTGTCAGAATCAATCGCGCCGACCTTCGACGATACGCCGAAATTGTCCACCAGGATGTGTAGGCTGAGAAGGAGAATCCAGATCGGAAAGACGAGCACGATCCAGTCTATGTGGCGGCCAGCAAAGAGCAGCGCGAGTGCGGCAGCATATCCAATAAACGCAATCCAGCGCGCAACGAAGCCGGTACGAAGAGCAAGTGTACAGGTGGCGATTGTGAATACAGCGGCCATGCGGACCGCGTAGACATTCATGGTTTTAGGCAACCGCTCGCGCGACGGTGAACGTGGCCGAACCGGGAAGTCGGTCAAATTCAATGGTATACGCGGCCACAATCCCACCGACGAACGCGGCAGCGGCAAACAGCATTGTCAGGAACAGCAGGCCACTCCCCAAGAACACCGTGGTAAAGAAGCGATCCTCGCGATCACCCAGACGATCCCGCAGCACGCCAATGAACCAGAGAAAGGCAATACGTTACGTTCTGTGCCTGCGAAAAGCTTTCGAGCCGTCCATACGCCTGCCACCCCCCCAAGCGCTGCGGTGAAATGCGACCCTCGGTTGCCGCGCGCTAAAGTCTGAGGCGGACCGAATTGGCTCCTGGGGCTTCTCACCTGGGGTGAGACTACTTGCACTCCGTTCGAACCAATGGTCGACCAGGCGCTGCGCTGCGTGTAGATCCGCTGGATAGTGTGGGTCGTCGTGCCATGGTGACGGGTTGTACCCCGCTTTGCTCAGAGCCGAGAGCTCGCTTCGGTGTTGTGACCTCGTCCGAGGCGCGTTGCTTTTAGTCTCGCCCAGGTCACGGCACTCGGTTGGGGTCAGATGTCGCCCGCTATGAGGCACGCCGGCAGCGGCATATCCAGTCAGCAGGAGCGCCAACGCAGCAAGCGTCGAGCAGTTTTTCGTGAGCTTTTCCATAGCGCATCTCCGTGTATCCGATTGGCACAACGCAAGCGCCGCGATGCCGTCCGTCGTGCGCAACTTCCTCGCCAATGATTACGGATGATTGTTGCCGGTTCACCATATCAGATGACGAGACCGGAGTGATCGAAGAGCAGTTGCATGTCGCGCTAGCCCGTGACGCGCGAGGCGGTCGTGAAGGTGTGCTGACACCGGAGGCCGAGGGGCGAGGGACTTTTCTCGACGCAGAACTGTACTATATTCAATTCTCGACGCGAGGATATCCGTGAGGCACAACGGCCGACAGGGGTAGCTCATGGGCACAAAACTTCACATGCTGCGGCGCTTCAAGTCTGCTCTACTCGTCTCTCCACTCTTGCTGGTGAGCTGTCAACCAGCTTACCCGCAACAGGCTTCCACACCACAGCAGAAGCAGACCGTATCGCAGGAGCAAGCCCACGCGATCCTGATGAGGATGGCAGAGTTCCTTGCTAATGCGAATGCGTTCGGCGTCGACGTACGCAGCGGCTATGACGCCGTTCAACCTTCCGGACAAAAGATCGAATTCGGTGAACTGCGAAATATCACGGTAAAGCGGCCGGACCAATTGCGCGTTGAGAGCGAACGCAGCGACGGCACGAAGACAGTTGCTGTTTTCGATGGCAAAGACATCATCGTAGTCGATTCTGCCAATGACGTTTACGCGACCAAACAGCAGCCAGGTAATGTGGACGTCACGCTGGTCCATTTCGTTCGGGATCTCCATCTACGCTTTCCGCTAGCGATGCTGCTGACTAGTCGGCTGCCAACGGAATTCGAAGAGCGGGTGCGGCAGGTCGATTATGTGGAAAAGACGAACATCGAGGGCATTCCCACACATCACCTTGCCGCACGCACCGACACTGTGGATTTTCAGGTCTGGATTGCGGACGGCAACGAGCCCTATCCGGTGCGCGTTGTCCTGACTTATAAGAATGCGCCAGGTCAGCCCCAGTACTGGGCGCAGTTGTCGAACTGGAACTTTGCGCCGAGGCTCGCCGACGACACGTTCGTAGTGAAAATCCCCGACGGTGCGCAGAAGATCGTATTCGCCGCTGATATTCCCACGCTGCCCTCCCTCGCGCGCAAGCCGTCGTCGGCCAAAGGAGGCACGAAATGAAAACCCTCTCATGGAGTAGCGTCGGTACGGCGATGCTGGCTAGCCTCGGTCTCGCCGGGGGCATGCTCGACGCCAGCGCGGCGGGTCGTGGCGATCGCGGCCGGGCTGGTGGCGATCGCGGCGGCGACGGGGGCTTCTCACGAGGCGGAGCCGCGGCTGGCGGCTCATTCTCATCGGGGCGTGGAGGCGGAGCCGGTGCCTCCGCATATGGCTCTGGAGGAGGGCAGGCAGCAGCGGGTCAGCGCAGGCAAGCGGCCGGCGAAAATCAGGCGCAGCGACAGTCTGCCATGACTCAGGCGCAACAGACATCGGGCGCCAATCAGGCGCAGCGACAAGCGTCACGAAGTCAGGCGCAACAGACATCTGGCGCCAATCAGGCACAGCGACAAGCCGCCGCGAGCCAGAACCAGTCACAACGGCAAGCCGCTGCGAGCCTGAACCAATCACAACGACAGGCCGCTGCGAGCCAGAACCAGTCACAACGACAGGCAGCCGTCGAAAATTGCTCCAACTGCGGCGGCTCCAGTTGGGACAACGACGCTGCCGCTGGATTCGTCGCGGGCGCGATGGTGGTCGGCACGGCCGCGGCCGTAGCAACCGCGGCGACTCCACCTCCCGTGAGTACAGCGGCACCCATGCCGGCCCCCCCGCCGCCGGCAGCACCGCCGCCTTGCAACGTCGCCCCGATCCTGGTCAGCGGCGCCCCTTACTATAAGTGCGGGGCGACATGGTATACGGAGGGGTACGGAAGCGGCGGCGTCGTGTACGTACCAACCCAGCCACCAGCTGGGCATTCGTAGCAGTTTTCGCGCAAGGGAGCACCTGCGGCGCCGGCGTGCAAGTTGCCCGCGTGATCAATGATCGCGGTGAATGGCACTTCTGGCCGTGTACGAATGAAGGCCGCCCGGCGGACTTCGAAAAGCAACCATGTCTCGGGCACGACATCCGATCAAGCAGAGCAGCCTGGAGCCCGCATGACAAAGTTACTGATCGACCTGGTCATATTTCTTGCGTCCGCGCTGATCGCCGTGCCGCTCGCAGTCCGCCTCGGCTTTGGCGCTGTGCTGGGGTATCTGGTGGCGGGCATCATGATCGGTCCATGGGTGCTGCAGCTCGTGACCGACATCGACGCGATCCTTCATTTTTCAGAGTTGGGTATCGTGCTGATGATGTTCGTGATCGGACTCGAGATGAGGGTCGACGCGCTTTGGGCGATGCGCCGCACGATCTTTGGCTACGGCACGATCCAGATGACCGTTTGTGCCGCGGCGCTTCTGGGAGTCTTTGTGATGTTGGGTTTGCCGTGGCGCATTGCATTGACGGGCGGCCTCGCGCTTTCTCTGTCGTCCACCGCAATGGTCATGTCGGAACTGCAAGAGCGCAAGTTAATGGACAAGCCAACGGGCCGGGCCGGCTTCGGCATTCTGCTGTTCCAGGATATGGCAGCAATACCACTGATTGCTCTCCTGCCGTTGCTTGCACCGAAGCTCGCCGCCCCCGCAGCGGAACCAGGTTGGCTGCTTGCCTTGAAGGCGCTCACCATGGTTGCTGCGGTAGCCCTTGCCGGTCGCTACCTGCTGCATTTCGTGCTGCGTTTGATCACCAGCGTCAAGATCCCCGAGATTTTCACCGCGTTTGCACTGCTCTGGATTGTAGGCATTGCATTGCTGATGCAGACCGTCCATCTGTCGATGTCGCTAGGCGCGTTTGTCGCGGGCGTACTCCTCGCAGATTCGGAATACCGGCACCAGATAGAAGTCGACATGGCCCCCTTCAAGGGCTTGTTGCTCGGCCTCTTTTTCATTGCAGTGGGCATGTCAATCGATTTCGGCGTGTTGATGCGCGAGCCGGTCCGTGTCGCGGTCCTTGTCGTGGCTCTGGTAGGCATCAAGACGATCGCACAGTGGCTACTCGCAAGCAGGTTTGACGTGCCGGCTTCGCAACGTTCCTACTTTGCCATTTTGTTGTCACAAGGAGGCGAGTTCGCGTTCGTGGTGATGGCCGCGTCGTTGGCTGCGGGGGTCATCGATCAACGCCAGTCGTCGCTTGTCACCCTGGTCGTCGCGCTTTCGATGGTCTCGACGCCTTTATTGCTGCTCGTGCATCGCTGGCTTTTGCAGCCAATTGCCAGTCGCGAACCTGGCTAGCGGGATCTTCAATGTCCACGGGGACTCGCGTGCATCGCCCAGAATAAGCGTTTTATCGCCGCGAGACTTTCAACCACCGGCCGACCACGAGTAGGGAGAATTGCGAAGCGCCTCCGCCAGTACTTTTCTGCGAACTGGGTGAGCGCCAGTCCGTTCTGTTCAGCGGCGGCGCTCATGGCTCGTCCACGACGCGTATTTGTCAGTGAGTGGCAGTCCTTCACGCGTTCGCGTTGTCGACCACTAGCGCGTCTTTTCGCGCCCGCCTGGGAGTTTCGACTGGCGGGGTTAGCACCCGGTGAAAATCATCTCGGCTTGTACGAGAACTTCTGGCCGCCGATGCTTGCCTCGTACATCAGCCCACCCTTAGCCACTGCAAATACGGCCATGCCTTTTCGATAGTCGCCCGCGGTTTTGGCGCCCACCAGAAAATGAACGGGGAAAGTCGTAATGCTGCAAGGCATCAGTTGCCACGCTTTATGCTTGGGTCTGCGTGGCATCGTCAAAGCTCAATTGTGGCTTCAACCGGTCGATGCAACGGTTTGATGAAATCGCTCAACCGTATGTCGAAGTCTAGTGTATCGCGGGGACGCTCTTTGAGCGGCCTTGCCACGGCTGTAAGCCTGGACCGCGAGGACACGGACCGATAGGTACCATTCGGGAGGTACCGCTTCAGCAACCCATTGGTGTTGTCGTTCGAGCCCCGCTGCCAGGAATGCGGCGGATGGCAGAAGTAGACCGCGATGTCGCTAGCGGCCAGTAACTTGCCGCTGAGACGCCGCGCGAATGGCCCTTCAACCTCGAAACCGGCCATACCCTATGCATTGGGTCGAAAGGCAGTTGTGGGTGTGCGCCGTGAAAAGGTGGCGTTTTCCAGCGGGTGCAAGCCCCGCCCGGCAATCGCTCCAGCCGGAAGCAACCGGAGCAGCTATGGAGGCAACGAAGTGGCTGAAGCCTCTGGTGAAGCGTGTCACGAATTGGTGACAGCGCGAGTGTGCAGGCCGTAACGCGAGTGAACGCCGAGCAAGCCTCGAAAATGCCGTTGCGCAGGTCGACCCGAACACCCTATCGGGGAAGGCTGACACGACTGGACGGATGAGCAAAGCAGTGCCGCCAGTCGCTGCGCCGGGGTAGTGGCGACAGCATGTACACAAGGAAGCGTACGCAACACCGGAAGTCCCGTGGCGTGGGCAGGGATGACCAACCGGACGCCCGCGAGGGACAGGCCGGGCGCCTTGGGATGACGGAGAGGCCCGTAGTACCGCTGAAGCTGGGTAATGCCGGTGGAGGGAAGGGGCCTCAGTTCAAGACAGACGCAATACGTAGTGAGGACGTGGAGATTGGGCAACCTATCAACTCCGATTCGTGTTCAGAAGCTGCAGATGGCGTTACACGCGAAAGCGAAGGCAGAAGCCGGGTATCGCTTCTACGCGCTGTACGACAAGATCTATCGTGAAGACGTGCTGGCGCACGCGTATGCCCAGTGTCGCTCTAACAAGGGCGCACCGGGTGTCGATCGGCAAGACTTTGCGGAGGTCGAAGCGTATGGGGTACAGAAGTGGCTCGGCGAACTGGCGCTTGCGCTCAGGCAGGAGACTTACCGGCCGGACCCTATCAGAAGAGTGTTTATCCCGAAGGCCAATGGCAAGCTGAGGCCACTGGGCATCTCGACCTTGCGGGATCGGGTGTGCATGACAGCAGCGATGCTGGTGCTCGAACCGATCTTCGAAGCGGACCTTCCACCAGAGCAGTACGCTTACCGCCCGGGGCGAAACGCCCAGCAAGCGGTGATCGAGGTGGAGGAGCGGCTGCACCGAGGGCAAACGGACGTTGTTGACGCCGACCTTGCGGACTACTTCGGAAGTATTCCACACGCCGAATTGATGTTGTCGCTCGCGCGACGCATCGTTGATCGGCGTGTGCTGCACCTGATCAAGATGTGGCTGGAATGCCCCGTTGAAGAAACCGATGATCGAGGACGGAGGAAACGGACGACGGAGGCCCGGGACAGCCGGCGAGGTATCCCACAGGGCTCTCCCATCTCACCACTGCTGGCAAATGTTTACATGCGCCGGTTTGTGCTGGCATGGAAGAAGCTCGGACTTCAGCGCAGTCTTGGGAGTCGCATTGTGACCTACGCAGATGACCTAGTGATCCTGTGCAAGCAAGGTAAGGCCGAAGAGGCGTTGCTGAAACTGCGCGAGATCATGGGGAAGCTGAAGCTAACGGTCAACGAGGAGAAGACACGAATCTGCAAGGTGCCGGAAGGCGAATTCGACTTCCTGGGTTACACGTTTGGGCGACTGTACTCTGCGACGACTGGCCAGGCCCGTATGGGCATGCGCCCGTCGAAGAAGAGTATCCGACGCATGGTCGAGAAGATTCATGCGATGACCGCCCTCAAGACGGTATGGCAAGGGACCACGGAACGGGTGGGAAAGTTGAACCGCACTCTACGCGGCTGGGCGAACTACTTCAATGTAGGCACGGACAGACGCGCGTATCGGGCGCTCGACAACTACACCGCTACGCGGTTGCGCCGGTGGTTACGCAACAAGTACAAGGTCAGGCGCAGCAGGCGCGGGGGCTATCCACTCCCGCACCTCTACGGGCACTTCGGTCTCGTGCGCTTGACGGGACCCTGGTTGTAACCTGCCGTGTACGAAGGCGTGAAATCTTGTCCGAGAGCCCAGTGCGGGAGATCTGCACGCTGGGTTCGATGAGCGGGGTGTGGAAACGGGGTTAGGGCAAGGTTATTCGGGCACCGCCAGACGAAAGGGGCGGCAACAGACAAACCGAGCCTACCGCTACCGCGCCACATCTCGACTCTACCGCCTTATGCCTTTTGCATCGGAGACCGCGCCCCGACGCTCGCCACACTCGGTCATCAGGCGCAGTGCGGCCATGACCGGTCGGCGCGGGCGCTTTATACTCCCGTCACATGCGGCCTGGCCTGCCTCGCTGCCACATACGCGAACCAGGGAAGAGACCACCATGGCCATCAGTACCACGCGCGAAGCGCTGTCTCGCATTTTCTACCAGCGCTGCTTCTGGCTGTTTGTCGTGCTGGTCACGCTCATCGGCGCAGTATCGTTTGTCCCCCCGAGCGACAGCGGCCGCCTTCTCCTGAACGTCGTAAATATGTTCCTCGTAATAGCAACCGTGGCAGCAGTCGGCCGTACGACCCTGCCGTTCGTGATCGTGCTGTTACTTGCCATTCCGGCTGTGTGGTTCCAGTACCTCGGCCTATGGCACGACGACGAGACAAGCCTCGCTATATCCTGGATGTTCAGCGCCTCACTCTACTTCATCACTGTTGTGTATCTTCTCCGCTACGTTTTCCAGCCGAAGATCATGACGGCGGATAAGCTGTTTGGCGCCGCGGCGGCGTATCTGTTGATCGGTGACCTCTGGGCGTATATCTACGCGACCATCGGATTCTTTTATCCGCAGTCATACATGATCGTCGGGCAGCCGGGTCGGCTCGTTTATGCCGACGCGCTTTACTTCAGCATAACCGTTCTCACGAGCACAGGCTTCGGCGACATCACGCCACTCACGCGCCCGGCACGCGGCATGTGCATGGTGGAGCAGATCACCGGCAGCTTGTTCGTCGCGATCCTGATCGCGCGCCTCGCCGGCGTTTACCCTCCGCGAGAGAGCTATACCGACGACAAGTCCTAGCAGGCTGTTGAAAAGCGCCCCGTCATGACGACCGAAGCTACGTTCAGGAGACTTGCGCGTGCAATTTCCCGCTGAATTACCGGTTTGCCGCGCGATCCGCGCGGGGCATGCGCACGCATGC
>NZ_JBFRCK010000070.1:0-13151 GCF_040965775.1 Paraburkholderia sp. BR10954 | reverse complement strand
TGATCCTCAGGAAGCTGAGGCTTTTTTACGCCGCTGTTCTGGCCGCTTTGCTCAACCGCTCAATCGCTGTCGAATACCAGCCGTGAGGGCAAGCGCCGTCCAAAACGAATTATTCAGACCCGACTATCTCGGCGACCGGATCGGGCGCAAGCGCGCGATCCTGCTCGGTGCGTGCTGGTACGGGCTCATCACGCTTGCAACCGCATGGGCGGCGAGTGTCGACCAGCTGCTGTGGCTGCGCTTCGCCGCGGGCATCGGCATCGGCGGCGCGGTGCCGAATGCGTTCGTGCTGGTGTCGGAATTCGCCCCGAAGCGGCTGCGCGCCACCTGGGTCACGCTGATGTTCACCGGGTACACGCTCGGCGCGGGCTTCGGCGGCGGCGTCGCCGTGTGGCTCGTGCCGCACTTTGGCTGGCCCGCGGTATTCGTGGTCGGTGGGCTCGCGCCGCTCGTGGTGGCGGCCGGGCTGTCGTTCGTGATGCCGGAGTCGCTGCGCTATCAGGTGCTGAAAGGCTGGCCCCGCGACGGCATCGCGGCGACCGCCGCGCGCGTGCGGCCCGAACTCGCGTTGCTGCCCGGCGCGCAGTTCGTCGTGACCGACGAGCGCCGCGTCGCCAGGTTCTCGCCACGAATGCTGTTCGCCGGCCGCCTGCGCTACGTGACGACCGCGTTGTGGCTCGCGTACATCGCCAATTCGATGGCGCTGTTCTTCCTGCAGAACTGGCTACCCGTGCTGATCGAGGCGACCGGCGTCGCCGCGCATCGCGCCGCGCTGATGACGACGCTGTTCTCGGTCGGCGGCACGCTCGGCGGCCTCGTGCTGATGCGCTTCATCGATCGCCACGGCGTGAGGCTCGTCACCTGTCTGCCGCTCGTCGGCTTTCCGCTCGTCGCAGCGCTCGGCATGGACCTGAATACGGCTTTGCTGACCGCCGCCGTGTTCGGCGTCGGCTTCTGCGTAGCCGGCACCCAGGCGGGTCTCAATGCGGTCGCATCGATCGTCTATCCGACCAGCTTCCGCTCGAAAGGCACCGGCACCGCGATCGGCGTCGCGAAGATCGGCTCGATCTCGGGCCCGATGATCGGCGGGATGCTGCTCGCCGGACATCTGCCGGTGCGCGAGCTGTTCCAGGTCGCGGCGCTGCCGGTCGTCAGCGTCGCGGCGCTGATGTTCGTTCTCGGGCGCATGTACCGGCCCGGCGATGCGCACGACGACGGCCTCGCCGACCACGATCTCGCGGGCGCCGCCGAGCCGCCGCTGTCCGCGGCCGAGCGGTAGGACCAGCAGCAGCGGCAGGGCCGGCTGTGCGCGGCGCACCGTCGCGCACGAGGCTCGCTGCCGCCTTTCATCCGCATCACCCAATTACATCGAAACCGGAGAAGCACAATGAAAACAGCAGTCTGCACTGCTGCGGTGGTTTGCGCCTTCGCGGCGCCGCTCACGGCCGACGCGCAAAGCTCGGTCACGCTGTACGGCATCATCGATACGGGCATTGCCTGGACGAATACGGTCGCGTCGTCGATCAAGGCGCAGGGGACCTCGCGCTGGTCGATGGCGACCGGCTGGGGCAGCGGCGACCGCTTCGGTTTTCTCGGACGCGAGGACCTCGGCGGTGGCCTGTCCGCCGTGTTCCAGCTCGAAGCGGGCTTCAGCGGACTGAACGGCACGTCGTCGCAGGGCGGCCGGCTGTTCGGGCGACAGGCGTACGTAGGGTTGGCGAGTAAGCAGTACGGCAAGCTGACGCTCGGCCGCCAGTACGACTACACGTTCGACTACGTCGCGCCGCTGATGTCCTGGCTGATGTTCGGCAGCATCTACGGCGCGCACATCGGCGACGTCGACGACAGTTTCCAGACGTTTCGCCTGAACAACAGCGTCAAGTACGAGGTGAGTCCGCTCGCGGGTCTGAAGCTCGGCGCGCTCTACGCGTTCAGCAATCAGGCGGGCGGCGACGCCGGCCAGGGCTTCGCCAACAACCGCGCGTACGGCTTCGGGGTCGACTACCTGCGCGGGCCGTTGCATGTGGTCGCGAGCTACTTGCAGCTGAACAATCCGTCGGCGGGGCTCGCGTCGGGGAACAATCCGAACGGCGCGATCGGCGACGAGTACAGCGGCTCGACCAGCATCTTCTATAACGCGGGCTTCGTCGAGCGTCAGCGGATCTCGGCGCTGGGCGCCGGCTATACGTTCGGCGCTGCAAACGTGAACTTCATCTTCACCAACACGCTGCTCGACTATCGTGGCGGCCACAGCCTGCGTGTCAACAACTACGAGATCAACGGGCGCTACTACTTCACGCCGGCGCTGATGGCGGGGGTCGGCTACATCTTCACCGATGGCGATGGCTATACCGGCAGCGGCGCGACGTCGTTTGCAACCGGCGAGCGGCCGAAATGGCATCAGGTGGACGCCGGCATCAGTTACCTGCTGTCGAAGCGCACCGATCTGCATATGTCGATGGTCTATCAGCGTCTGGCCGGCGATGCGAGCACCGTCGCAATCAACTTCTTCGGACCGGCTGGGGCGGGGCGGAACAGTCAGATTGCGGTGCTGGCGGGGTTGCGGCATCGGTTTTGAGCGAGGCGGCAGCGGTAACATGGCTGAACCCGCAAGTTCACAGCGACCCGCCCGAGTCAACCGACGAACTTCCTTAGCCGACCCAACTCAGCCACAAGACCCCGCGCCACCTTTGCGACCGCTTCCAGGGTCAAACGGTCCTTTCATAGAGGCGGCAAAAGGGTTCACCTGGTGGGCTCCGCCAATTCCTCTTCCACGTAGCGCAAGTGGTCTCCACGAGGTCTTCGCGGGGGTACGTATTCTGTGTCACGATCAGCGCGCCGGTGGTCGAATGCGTCCGGTTGCCGTGCAACTCCCAGCCAACTGTCGGAATGGGTCGCATTGTCGAGGGCGAGGCAAACTCCGGGCGGACGCTGGCATTACACCCAGCCATCGACTATTCTCGACAAGACGCACGTTTGGAGCGGGCAATGGCTATCGAACGATTCCTTGTCTACGGCCTTGCAGCGATTTTCTTTGTCGTCGCACTTGCAAGACTGAGGCGCTCGAACGTCCTGAAGGCAAGTAAGGTCCAGGGAAACATCGTTGTCGGGAACCAATCAGGCCACCTGACGCAAACCTATTCGGAAATGGCCGCGCCATCGGGTAAAGAAGGTCCAAGCCGGACTGCCCCGCACGGTGACCGCGTTGCGTGGGTGATCGGAATCGTGGCCGCATTGATCGCGGCGGCTCAACTGGTTCACGATATTCGCAAATGAAATTCCCCCGCCTTTTTCGTTGGGGCAGCTATGCGGTGTCCTCCGAAAAGATCGTTGGGAACGTCTTCGTCGGTTCGAATTCCGGTCTTGTTTATCAGGTGTACGACGGCCGGCAGCCATCACCACCGCCTATTGTGGACTGGGCATCGGGCTTGCCGAACCAGGGCGACCCTTTTGAAGTTTTCAATCTACTCTCCTGGCGGTGCAGGCTTGCGGACGACCTGATCGGCCGGGGTCCCGAACTCGACGAACTCCTCAGTTGGGCTCGATCGGGACAACCTTTGCGCATCAGGTTTCTTGTGGGTGCCGGAGGCAGTGGCAAGTCTCGCCTGGCCGCCGAACTTGCCGAACGACTGAAAGCGGAGGGCTGGTATGCCGGCTTTTCTGCACTTGAGCAAGGCGCGTCCCTTCCTGTTTCTGACAAGGGGCTATTGGTCATATTGGATTATCCCGAAGCATGGCGCGAGCAGGTGAGGAGTCTGCTTCGTGAAGCAGGTCGGGAAGACCGGCAAAAGCCGTCCGCGGCGGTTCGGATTCTGTTGTTAAGCCGTCGCCCTTTCGACGAGTGGAGACAAGACGTCCTCGATGCCCGTGCTTCACACGTCTGTGACGCGCATGAGGTGGCAATCCGCGCGCTTCCCACAGTCTCAGCGACGGTTTTGTTCAAGCGTGTCGCCTCTCGACTCGCCCAGCATCGTGGCTACAGCAAGCCACAGCTCGATGGTGCTGCAATCGACAATTGGCTCTCCCAAAACCCGGAGCTTTATGCATTACCCCTGCTGATCACGGCCGCGGCCGTCCACTTCGTGGACTCGCCTGACGAGACGCTCGACCTGACAGCGCCAGACATCGTCGCCGCTCTGATCGATCGTGAGCGCACCCAGCTAGATCGAGTCGGACGCAATACAGGGTGGGGAGAGCATGCCGCCTCCCGGTTGGTCGGGCTCGCGGCTTTGCTTGACGGCCTCGACGCTTCAACGATGCGGCGACTTGCTGCACCTGAGCTCGGGATCGGGCTGCCGGCTCCTCAGTATGTGGTCGATGGGGTGCGTCTGCTGGGCTGGTGCAGAGACAATCGATTTCCATCGCCAGCGCCTGACATCGTTGCAGCCGAACTGCTGCGACAGGTACTCACCGATGCTCAGGACCGTCGCGCTGACTGGGTATGGGCGACACTGTCTGAAACCGGAGCGGATCACATCGAACTCTTGAGCAGGCGTATGCACGACATGGTTACTCTGCATGGACCTGCTGAACGGATATTGCGTGACTCGCTTGTTGAAGCGGTCACGGGGAAACCTGAACGTGCCAAAGCATGGCGGGGCTTTCTTGAGGCCAACGCAGTCGGCTTCCGGCTAAGTCCGGTTGGTATCGCAGTTGGCCAGGCGCTGCTTGGTATGGCTGATCTTCCAGCTGCCGAACGCGCAGAAATTCTCAACGATCTGTCAAATCGCCTCGGCGACGCCGGCGATGGCGGGCCCGGGCTAGCCGCGATCCGCGAAGCGGTAGAAATCCGGCGGCGTCTCGTAGAGATGGACCAGCGCCAATTTGCTCCCGGTCTTGCTGCGAGCCTCAACAACCTGTCCGTCCGTCTCAGTGATGCAGGTGATCGCGCGGGCGCGGTAGCTTTAGCCCGCGAAGCAGTAGATATCTTTCAGTCTGTCGCGCAGGAGAACGGAAGTCAGTTCGCACCCGATCTCGCCATGAGTCTCAATAATCTTTCTGCCTTCCTGGGCAACGTCGGCGATGACGTGGGCGCATTGGCCGCGATCCGTCAGGCGGTAGAGATCCGGCAGCGTCTCATGCGGGAGAACCCGGGCCGCTTTGCACCCGATCTCGCCATGAGCCTTAACAACCTGTCGCTCCGCCTTCACAATGCCGGTGATGGCGCAGGCGCACTGGCCGCGATCCGCAAAGCGGTAGAAATCCGGCGGCGTCTCGTGCAGGAGAACCCGGGCCGCTTCGCACCCGATCTCGCCATGAATCTCAACAATCTGTCAGTCCGCCTTCACGATGCTGGCGATGGCGCAGGCGCGCTGGCCGCGATCCGCGAGGCGGTGACGATCCGGCGGCGTCTCGCACAAGAGAACCCGGGCCGCTTCGCAGCCGATCTCGCCATGAGCCTCAACAACCTTTCACGCTCCGTCGGCGATGCCGGCGATGGCGCCGCCGCGCTGGCCGCGATCCGCGAGGCGGTGAAAATCTATCGCTTTCTCGCGGAAGAGAACCCGGACCGCTTTTCGCCCGAGCTCGCCGGCAGCCTCCACAACCTGTCGCTCCTCCTGGCCAAAGCTAGTGATGGCGTAGGCGCGCTGGTCGCGATCCGCGAGGCGGTGGAGATACGGCGGCGTCTCGCCCAGGAGAACCCGAGGTACTTCGCTCCTGATCTGAGCGTGAGCCTTAACGACTTGTCGCTCCGCCTCGACGATGCCGGCGACAGTGCCGGCGCACTGATCGCGATGCGCGAGGTAGTGAACATCCATCGTTTTCTCGCAGAGGAGAACCCAGACCGCTTTTCGCCCGATCTCGCCAGCAGCCTCCACAACGTGTCGCGCCGCTTGGCCGATGCCGGTGATGGCGCCGGCGCACTGGTCGCGATGCGCGAGGCGGTGGAGATCCGGCGGCGTCTCGCACAGAAGAACCCGGGCCGCTTCGCTCCTGATCTAGCCCGGAGCCTTAACGACCTGTCGCTCCTTCTCCGTAATGCCAGGGATGGTGCGGGCGCGCTGGCCGCGATCCGCGAGGCGGCGGAGCTCCAGTGGCATCTCGTACAGGAGAATCCAGACCGTTTCGCGCCCGACCTCGCCACCAGCCTTTACAACCTGTCGCTCCACCTCACGGATGCTGGCGATGGAGCGGGCGCGCTGGCGGCGATCCACGAATCGGTTCAGATCCGGCGGCGTCTCGCACAGGAGAACCCCGGCGGCTTCGTACCTGCTCTTGCCGCGAGCCTCCAGGCCCTTTCGAACTGTCTTGATACTGAGGGCGACGGCCCGGGCGCATTGGCTGCAATACGCGAGGCGGTGAAGCTCCGGCGACGGCTAGTACAGGATGACCGGGACCGCTTTGCAGCCGATCTCGCCATGAGCCTCAACAATCTGTCGGTCCGCCTTGGCGATGCCGGCGACGGCGCGGGGGCACTGGACGCGATCCGTGAGGCGGTGAATATCTATAGTCCTCTCGCAAAAGAGGACCCGGGCCGCTTCGCATCCGCTCTCGCCATGAGCCTCAACAATCTGTCGCTCCGCCTTGGCGATGCCGGCGACGGTGCGGGGGCACTCGACGCGATCCGTCAGGCGGTAAGCATCTATAGTCCTCTCGCAAAACAGGACCCGGGCCGTTTCGCTCGCGATCTCGCCTCCACATTCCACAACCTGGCGAGCTGTCTCCGCAATGCGAACGATAGCGCGGGAGCACTTGCCGCGATAGCCGAAGCGGTCAACATCTATCGCTCGCTCGCAAAGGAGAATCCGGGCCGCTTTGCGCCCAGTCTTGCCAAGAGCCTCCACAATCTGTCGGACCGCCTCAAAGACACGGGCGATGGCGCGGGTGCGCTGGATGCGATTCGCGAGGCGGTGGAGATCCGTAGGCGCCTCGCACACGAGAACCCAGACCGCTTTGCACCTGATCTTGTTAGGAGCCTCAACAACTTGTCGGCCCACCTTATGGATGTCGGCGATGATGCCGGCGCGCTGGATGCGTCGCGAGAGGCGGCCGACATCTCGCGGTCTCTCTCTCAGGGGCACGGCAACAGTGGCCTGCATGGCATCCGTCGCGTTTCCGACGGCGACCCCGCCTGAGTATAGTCCCGTTGACTTCGGCGAACGCTTGCCTCTCGCGTTGCCTGTCCAGTTATTTCCTTTTGCTGCGCGGCAGTCTGGTCGTTTTCCGTTATTTCGGGCGAGTCATCGCCCACATATCCAGGTGCGGAAGAGGTGAACGACTACCGAGGCGTACGCCCGTAGTCGACCCGTTTTGGTCATTGGGTGCCGCTTCGTGTTACGGGCCGTTTTCGGAGGTCAAGCGGACAATGCGTGACGCGCGTCGCCGGATGTTGTCGGCTGAAGTAGACGAATGACGAGTTGCGCGTTGAGTTGCTGTGTCACTGCAAGCGACCTATAGTGAAGAACGCAAGGCAGGCGACTGGAATCGCCCCGACGGACGCGTACAAAAGGCCGGGAAGTCCGCGCCGATCTCTCCGGAGTCCGGTGCTACGTGTGGGCCCGCGAGAGGATCATGCTGACTTTCGACATGCGACGTGCGCTCCATGCGGGACTGATATTTGGGTGCGGGTCTCTTGCTCCCGTCATCGCACTCGCGCATACCGGGCAAGGTGACATATCCGGTGGCCTACTCGCCGGATTCAAACATCCGATTTCTGGCCTCGATCATGTCGTCGCAATGGTTGCAGTCGGATTGTGGGGGGCACAGTTGGGGAGGCCCGCGATCTGGGTGCTCCCGGTCACATTCCCGATCGTCATGGCCTTCGGCGGCGTTCTCGGTGGCTTGGGAGTCTCGCTTCCGGGGATAGAGCTCGGCATTGCGTTATCGGCACTGTTGCTCGGTGCGGCGGTGGCGCTTGCCTTGACTCCGCCGCTATGGTTTGCGGGTATGCTGGTTGCGCTCTTTGCCATCTGCCATGGACACGCGCACGGCGCGGAATTGCCTGGATCCGCGAATCCGATGACCTATGCGATCGGTTTCGTCGCGGCCACCGGCACACTTCACGCGTTTGGCATCCTGATTGGCACGGTCAATCGCTGGAAAGCCGGCAGCTTCGCACTGAGAACCGGCGGAGCCCTCATTTCCGGCTGCGGCGTGTATTTCCTCACGTCTGCGATTCGAGGAGCGTGACGCATGCATACGTTGCACCGGCTGGTCCGGCCAGCGGCTTGCGGTCTGATCCTGCTGTTGTTTGTTGTGTCAGCCGAAGCGCACGCCGTATATCAAGGCGCGGGCGACTTTTACGGCGGGATGCTGCATCCGCTGACGTCGCCGGAACATGTGTTGCCCATGCTAGCACTCGGCGTTCTGGCGGGACAGAACGGTCTGAAGCGATGCGAATTCGTGCTTTGGGCGTTTCCGGCCGCTTTGGCCGCCGGCGCGTCCATCGCCCTTTCCATTCCGGATCTGCACGGTATATTTCTGTTCAACATTGCCTCGGCCGTGCTGCTGGGATCCCTCGTGGCGGCTGCATTCGCGCTTCCGTCATGGCTGATTTTGGTCCTGGCCGCCGTTTTTGGCCTGACCCACGGGTACGCAAACGGGTCAGTCATCATGGGCCAAATCCGCCCAGGCAATTTCATAGCGGGCTTGGTGTTCGCGAGTTTCATCCTGATGGCCTACACGGTTGCAGCGACATCGTTCCTGCTTCGGCTACGGCCCACCTGGATTGCCGTTGCTGTGCGCGTCGCCGGCAGCTGGACCGCAGCAATCGGTCTTCTTGTGCTGAGCTTCAGTCAACGGGCTTTGCTGCTGTCCTAAAGCCGCCGTCTCCATGGCCGTCGGGGCGCTAGAGTGCAAGGACCGTCAGTCCGGTCGTTCGTTCATAAATCCACATTGTTGCGAAGACCGTGATGGCGGTCGATCCGCCATATAGCGTAGCCACGCGAAACCAACGACTTGAGCGATAGATATATAGAATTGGTAATAGCAGCAAAACCAGCGTGATCTGCCCCAATTCCACACCAATATTGAAGCCGGCAAGCGCTACCGCCAGATGGGATGTCGGGAGGGCCATACTGGTGAGCACGCTTGCGAAACCGAAGCCGTGGATCAAGCCAAAAGCAAACGCGACCAGCCAGCGGCGCATTCGCACCAGCGGAAAAATATTGTTGAGAGCGGAAAGCAGAATCGTCACAGCGATAGCGACTTCCACCCACCGCGACGGCAACGCCACGACGTGCAGCGTGGCAAGTGACAGCGTGATTGCATGCGCCGCCGTGAACGCGGTGACGAGCTTCAATACATCAATCGTCACGGCACCCGGAGAGTCGGCAGGGTGCCATTTTCTCTCGTGCAATACGCAAGCTGCCGGCAACAGCAGTGACAAGAGGAATAGGGCATGGTCGACGCCGCGCCAGATGTGCCAGATGCCCTCCACGACGAAGTCGATGAAGATGCGCCCTAACCCCTTCCCGCGTGCGTCCAGGATCTCAGTCGGATGACTAAGGCCAAGAATAGCCGTTGTCGTCGCGCCGTTGCTCACAACGTGCACGAGGCCTTTGTGCAGCGTGTCCACGTCGGCAAATAAACGGTAATCGATCCCGAGCCGGGTCGGTCGAGCTGGACAGTCCGCATTGAATTCCAGAACCGCATACGCGCCGTCGCTGTGGTGGTCGATCAGCATGTCGCCCGGATGAATCACGCACGAACGCCCGTCACCCGTAATCTTGATCCGCGTGAAAGCGTACGACTTAATGTCCGCCTCGCGGATCCGGACCTCGCCCCACGTCAGGGTGCCGTCCCCGTCGGCATCGAGAACGAGCGGGTTATCCAGGTCGCGAAGTGCGATATCCCATCGGCCCTCAATCGTTTTGTCGCTGACTATAAGCGTCAAGTAACTGTCACTGGGCTTGTGCGCGTGCACCGTGGCGGCCCAGCACAGCATGAGGAGAGCAAGCCACGCGGACGCTGACCGTTTCATGCGGACGAGCCGCTGCGCGTCGCCTGCATCGCGAGGCCGGCCCCAAAGACAATGCTTGCGAGCCGCGCTTCGAGTCTCATCAAGACCGGAGCGCGCAATCGTGCGGTCTTCAGCCATATCATCGCGGGAGCGGCACGGGCAGGCTGCCGGGCGGCGATTGCCGCCTCCATCAAAATCCGGCAATCCGCCACCTCCTTTTGCACCTGCCAATCGGCCTCGGCCAGGCTTAGCGCTTTTTCCGGGTCGTTAAGGAGTTTCAGATTAAAAATGGCTTCCTCGCGCAGGTGCACGCGATCACCCCGCTCGGCGGACGCCGCGAACCGGCTGCCCAAGTCTTCGACATGGCGCGCCAAATCTGCATTCAACCCTGCCTGTTTCTCTGCGAGCGCCAGGCGAAGGAGCAGGTTGTCGTTGCGCATGTCGCCCGCTAACAGGGCGAGGACTTCCTTCGGCCGACTCTGGTCGAGCAGAAAGTCAGCCCAGGCTGCCTTGAGGTACGCGTCGCGCGAATTGGCGGCCAGCGCGTTGCGAAAGAACTGTTCGGCATCTTCCTGCCTGCCCGTCCAGACCGCCGTTTCGGCTTGACTTACCAGCAGCCAGGGGTAGAACGTATCTGTCGGCGGTACCTGCGCGGCAAGACGTTGCAGAAGGAGATAAGCCTGTTCGGCCCTGCCATCGACTGCCGCTACATTGGCGAGGCAAATCCCCGCGATGACGGTATTCGTCAATATGAGCCGACCGCAACTCTGCTTAGCCTCCAAGTAGCGGCCTTGAACTTGCAGGATATTCGCACGGATCAGCCAGGCATCCGGATTGTCGGGCTGGGCGCGAATTGCGTGTTCCAGATCGTCGAGCGCGCTCGCGAAGAAATGATTGCTCTGCCGAACGCTGGCGCGCAACACCAACGCGCGCGGCGGCGGGTTTGGCTGTCGCAACCACGGTTCGATCGCAGCTTCGGCCTGGCCCAGGTCGCGCGGGTCTTGATCGCGCCGAAAGCGCTCCAGGTGGCGCTTCGCGAGCTCGGCCGCAAGGTCGAAGTTGTGGCCGCGCGCGGCCAGTGCGGCGTGCAGGCTTGCGATGGCCGAATTAAGTGGATCGTGCGCACGGGGCGGGAGCGTTTCCAGCACCTGTGAGTCCTGGCGCGGCCGCACGGGGGCGGCGTCCACCAAGGTGGCCGCCAACCCAGCGAAGAGACACGCTCCGCACAGAAGGCGCTGCACACTGGTATCCCTTCTAGTGACCGGGGACCGGTTCGAACGATCGGGCACCAGCACCTTGAGGACGCTTGATCTTATGCGCGCCATGCGGGTTGTTGCGAACTGAGAGTCGGACGGTTAAACCCCGATGCACCGTGATCCGATGCAACTCATACTGGTTGCGCTTGCTCGGTCATCAATTGGTCGCACCGGGGATCGGCGTAGTCAGATAAGGAAAAGAATTGTCGAATACGCTATCGTCGATTGCTACGCCGTCTGTCAGCGGCGCCGCTCCGGCTGGGGCGTCGGACGGCGAGCAGCCGAAGATTCCAGGGTTATTGAATGTGCACAGCACGCCCATCACCACCCTGAGTGATGCCGTGACGACGTCGTCCCCTGGCCGCCGTCCGTTTGGAAAGCCCGCATTGTCGCCGGCAAGGACGCCCAGATTGTTCTGACTGCCCTTGGGTGTGGGCGGAATAGACGTATTCAAACGCAACATTTCGGAAGGAGTGACCGTTCTTAGCTGATTGAGTCCCTGAAATCCGGTAAGGAACGTGAAAACCAGATCGAGGCGCGGGAAATTTGTTGGCGCTTTGGCCGCGAAAAGGCTCTCGATCAGCGCCGGAAGCGTGGGATTCGTCACATATTCAGCAAACTGCCCATCTTTCGCGGGCTTTGAATTATTGAATTTGTCCTTGTCCTTCAGGCCGATCACGAGTTCGTTGACCAGTGGCATCCCGAGCCGGGAAACTTGCACCCAGCCCCCCCTTGATCTTTCTGGCGTGCTTTTAGCGCTGTCTGGATTTAAGGCAAACAGCCTCTCCTGGCGAATACTTGACGTCGTCCAGCCGCCGATGACCGGGGAGCCGCGCTCGCCAACCAGACATCGGGTTGGCACCTCGAGCGCGATCGAGGTGATGTTCTTGTCGGCCAAATCGTTCTGGTTACCGTTTCGGGGCCCCAGCGGATTGAGGTTAATCAAGTCGAACGTCTTGCCGAGCGCCACCGCAAACGACTCCTTGCGCTGGCCCACAAAAACGCGACCTGGAGCCCCGCACCCCGGAATATGGATCGTGTAAATATACTGTTGCGCATAGCTGGCATAACCACTTACGCTGCCAAACGTTTTGGTCCCTATGAAGTCCGTTGGTTTGGTGAACGTCGTGATGCCGCCCGGGCCCGTGACCACTTGCTCAGAATCGTCGTCATCGTCGCCACGCAATACTTTGAGCGTGTAGGTTTCGTTGACGTTCAGCTTCGATGAATCGCCGGCTGACACCGGGCCCGCCTGAACGAGAGGAATCGCCACCGGCTTACCGCCGATGTTCAGTGCGACATTATTCACTGCATTCGTGAAACGAAATTGAAACGTAAGGTGCGCGCTGCCGTCGCCGACGTTGTCGATGTGTATTTCGTACAGAGCATCGGGGTCGAGCGCGAAATAATTCGGGCCGCCGTAGGCATCTTCCAAAGGCGAGTAGTTGGCGATCAGCGTCACATAACCGCGTCGGTCCGGCTCATAGCTGTTGAACATGTAGAAGTCGGTGCCATCCACCTTCGGCATCGTCGCAATCAGCGGCGCCTCACGATGGCTCGATGCGTAAACACCGCTCGCAGCGGCGCACAAAAGAATCGCTGCGGCGACTACCTGCATTGATGTGAAGTAGACCGGCCGATCCTTAAATCTCGGAGTAAGCATGGCAGCTCCTCAAAGATACGACGCTGCAAACAGACTGCTTGGGATGAGTCTTTTCTCTGTATAGACGTCCTTCTATGGAAAGGCGGACAAAACCAAGGCGGAATTTGCCACTAGTCTGTCGACAAAATCTGCATAGTTTCTCAACACCAGCGCAGATCACTTGCGGGATCGTCACACGCCCGAACGGCCGCTAGCTGATGGCGGATTGATATGACTTTATATGAACGCCTCCCGTTTGCTAGGCTTTTGTGCGCTATGACGTGACGTAGGTTGGGCTGCACCTTTATATCCGGCCTTGTTGCAGCCTGTTGGTTGGCTGCGGGCCCCGATG